>JAFQZB010000282.1 GCA_017406175.1 Selenomonadaceae bacterium
AAAGTCTTCGCTAAGTCTTCAAAAGTCTTCGCTAAGTCTTCAAAAGTCTTCGCTAAGTCTTCAAAAGGGATAAAATCGTTTGTTTCGGAAATGAAATTTTTGACGGAATTACTTGTTTCACTGGAGCAAGTGAGACAAACGGAACACAAAAAATGGCTCGGCAGACTGCCAAGCCATTTTTATTGTAACGGTGATCTTATTCGGATACGCTTTCAACTTTTTGAAGAGCACTGTCTGAGTCAGGAAATTTCGGTGTAACATATATTTCTTGAAAAATAATTCCATTCAGCCATGAGTTAAATTGTTGACCTAGTTTATTTCTTTTCTCCCCATTGTATGCCATATAGATTTCTCTACCGGTTTTTAGTGTGAGATTTATGGCGTCACTTACTGCACGCTCAATTTCGCTCCGAACGTTTTGTTCATCGGAGTTTAAAATGGCATTTTGTACTCTGCTATCTTTTTGAGCGATATGAAAAATTTCTTTTATTTGTGAATCAACCGTTTCATGATTTGTCCATTGCTTGTCGCCGAATAATTTGTGAAATTCGTTGAGAATATGAGTTAGAGTATCTTGTTCTGGAACAGGAATTGAAACGTCAGTAGGTATGGAAGCGGGCTTAACAATACCGTTTTCATTTTCAAGCACTATGGACAAAGTTTCTTGAGCTACAGCACGGTAATTTTCAAGATTGACATTTTCAATTATGCTCTCTTCTTTATCATTTTTGGGTTGAGGTAATTTTGTGACGAGCAATGTCAAGAAAATAGAAAGTTTTTCCCATGCTGACGAACTGCGAGGCATAATGGCGGCAAGAAAATTATAAGTGCGAATGAAAGCTTTTGCGTTCCTCTTAAATTGTATTTGGTCGTCAGTGTCAAGCTCATTGTATTTTTCTACGCATTTGTTAATCGCTGAATCAAGTTTGTTGCGATCTTCGTTGTTTAAGTACCAATCAACAACGGTTTCAACATCTGAACTTGAATAGACTTCCATGAGAGTAATGCTTGTGATTAACTCGTTAAGGCGATTAGGATCTGTTTCGCCAAAGAGCAGGGTAGTTTTATAGTAGTTTTCAAATGACTTTTTTATGTCATAAGGTTCATTCACGAAATCCAGAATACAAGTGTCGGTTTTATGTGGTGCGCAACGATTTAAGCGGGAGAGCGTTTGTACAGCTTTAATATCAGACAGTTTTTTATCGACATACATTGTTTGAAGTAATGGTTCATCATATCCCGTTTGAAATTTATCAGCTACGACTAAAATTCGGTAGGGTTCTTCACGGAAGGTTGATTCGATTTTAGAACTTGGAAAACCATTTAATTTTGCTTCTGTGTAAATTTCGTCATAATATTCATATTCACCAGAAAACGCGATGACAACTTTGAATTGACTTTTGCGTTTGTTGAACTCGTTAGTTATGGCGAAGTAGTAATCAATCGCATTCTTGATACCACTTGTCACGACCATTGCTCGCGCCTTACTTTGAATTTTTCTGCGGACGACGTTGTAAAAGTGCTCGACTATAATTTCTGCTTTTTCTTTTATAGCCAGAGGTTCTTTGTCGGCATATCTGCGGAGAAGGCTATTCGCGCTTTTTTTATCGAAATATTTTTCTTCTACGGCAGTTTTAACTATTCGGTAGTAACTTTGATAAGGAGTGTAATTTCTCAACACGTCGAGGATAAATCCTTCTTCAATCGCTTGTTTCATGGAGTAAATATCATGCGGTTCATAACGGCGTGTTCCATCTTCGTTCAAAATTAAACGTCCGTTCTTGTCAGTCATGACTTTTCCGAAAAGTTCCAGCGTTTTATTTTTTGGCGTGGCGGTGAAAGCAAAGTAGCTTGCGTTTTCAGCTACTCTTTTACCTTCGATTATTGCATTGATTTTGTCTTCAAGGTCTTCCTCAGCATCAGGATTTATACCGGAGACAACTTGATTCATTTTTAAAGCTAGACTTCCATTTTGACTCGAATGTGCTTCATCAATGATTATCGCGAAGTTTCTGTTCTTGTACGATTCGTTTATGGTTCTCGCGACCTCTTGGAATTTGTGTACGATTGTAATGACAATGCTTTTCCCTTGTTCCAGTAGAGTATTCAATTCGGAGGAAGAACTAGCCCAGCCGACAGTTGAGCTGACTTGGGTAAATTGTTTGATTGTGTTTCTGATTTGCTTGTCCAAATTTATTCGGTCGGTGACGACAAGAACAGTGTCAAAAATCTTTTTATCATTGTCACGAAGTGCCACTAGTTGACGGGCAAGCCATGCAATAGAATTTGACTTTCCGCTACCGGCACTGTGCTGAATCAAATAGCGATGGCCTACGCCTTCTTTTGCAGAGACGGTGAGCAACATTTTTACTACCTTCAACTGATGATAGCGCGGAAAGATTTGTATCGCTGTTTGTTTTTTGTTTCGGTCATTTTCTTCAGTGATAATTTGAACGTAGTTTTCAAGAATGTTCGATAGCTCTTCTTTTGTCAAAATTTCTTTCCAAAGATAATCGGTTTTGATTCCGTCGTTTGGAGGATTGCCCGTGCCGTCGTTATAGCCTTTGTTGAAAGGCATGAACCGAGATTCTTTTCCTGCTAATTTGGTACACATCATGATTGTTTCGTCGTCAACGGCAAAGTGCACCAGACAACGCTTGAAGTTAAAAATCTTTTCGCGAGCGTCACGGTCGTTCATGTATTGTCTAACTGCATCGGAAGTGCTTTGACGTGTGAAATGGTTTTTCAATTCCATGGTTATGAGCGGCAATCCGTTTAGGAAAATAACTATATCCAGAGAATTGTTGTTATTGTTTGAGTAGTGTAGTTGGCGAGTAATGCTGAAAATATTTTTCGCGTACATTTTCGCTGATGTTTTATTACCTTCACTTGGCTTGAATTGATACAGCTCAAATTTTGCGTGCTTGTGGCTTAATCCGTTCCGTAAAATTTCTATAACGCCTTTGTCGGAAAGTTGACTGTCGAGTCTGTCGAGAAATTTTTTCTTTTCAAGCGGAGATTCGAGTAAGCAAAATT
>JAFQZB010000283.1 GCA_017406175.1 Selenomonadaceae bacterium
ATTTCCGATTTTCAAAACGGCAGACGCAATTTTTCTATCTATCTCCGCGTCAATCTGCTGAATTTCAATTTCTGTCGCCTCAATTTTAGCCCGAACATCGCCGGAAAGATATTCTTCTGCCAGCTGATATTCTTTCTTTTGAAAATCGAAGAAAATCCTATCAAACTCCAATGCCTTGATAATTTCTTCCTCTGTTTGTCCGGTTAAAGCTTTCATGTAATCGAGTTCGACGCGCCCAACTTCTTGCATGGAGATAGCCAGCGCATCGGCAGGACTGTCCGCATGTGACGGTTTTTGGTGCGGCTCAATCATACGCTTGCTAAAAATCGGTGATTTGCCTTTGTAACCTTTTTTATCGTATTCTTCAAGAGAACGCAGGAGTGGATAAGCCGAATCATTGCCGAAAAGTTTTTTGAGCGAAGCATCCTCGCAAATATGTCCGTAAATTTTTATGTACTTGTCGTAAACGTCGTTCAAAGTTTTTTGCGCATTTTCCAAATCGGCGTCGCTACCGTCATTAACTTGAATATCGATAACTTTGCGAACAGAGTCGCGCATATCCATTGCCAAAAGCATTTGAGCACGGTCTTTAGCATTTATCTTGACACTCTCGACCTTAATGCCGTCATAGAACTTGAGTTCGCCATTTTCAATGAAAAAACTTGACGAGCGTTTATCTTCAACGTTGGGGATTTGTTGCGGAAGAGGCAATGCCGTCGCGCTCGGCTTATAAATCTTCGGCATGGACTGCATAGCATCGCGCAAAGATTCATCAATCGAACGATTTTCATCGGCTTTACAAGTCAAATCGAACCCAAAAGCCGTACTTGTCTTTTCCAGCTTGCCTAAAACATCTTCAGGGTGCTCAGTAAAATAATTATTGATTGTAATGTCACGTTCGCCGTTGAAAGAATGGACGTTGACCCAATTTGGCAGGTTCTCTTCGTCGCGAATCTTATCGAGTTTGCGGAAAAATAAAATGTCACTGGTTACTTCCGTTCTGGCATTCTTGAAAGCGTTATTCGGCAGACGGATTGCGCGAACAAGGTCGGCTCGGTGGGCAAAATATCTTCTTGCTCTGCTGTCCTGCTTGTCGAGAGTTCCTTTCGACGTAATAACGGCAACCAAACCATTCGGGCGCACTTGGTCTAGCATTTTCGCGATAAAGTAATCGTGAATCAAAAAATGGTGCTCATTGTAGCCTTTATCGTTGACGTGATAATCTCCGAAGGGCACATTTCCGACTGCTAGGTCGAAAGAATTATTCAAATACCTCGTATCCTCAAAGCCTTGCACATTTATTTCGGCGTCGGGATAAATCGCCTTTGCAATGCGACCGGTAAGAGAATCAAGCTCAACGCCGTAAAGATGACTGCTACTTTTCATTTCGTCGGGCATATTGTCGAAAAAGCCGCCTACGCCCATTGATGGCTCAAGGATTGTCCCGCTATTGAAGCCGAGATTCTCTAAGCCGTTATAAATTCCTTGAACAATCTCGCCAGAAGTGTAATGCGCGTTCAAAGTTGAAGCTCTGGCGGCGTTATATTCTTTATCGGTGAGCATACTCTGTAAGAGCCACGCCTCGCGATTCCAGTTAGGGTCATTCTTATCGAAAGCTTTAGGAATACCACCGAAGCCTGCATATTCTTTCAAAGCTTGCAATTCTTCTGGCGTTGCGGGTCTTTTTTCGCGCTCTATTTGTTGAAGTGTGCGAATAGCGATGATATTTTTGCGAAAAATATTTTTCTCGATGGAATTGCCACGAATGACCGCCATATCTTCCGCCAAAATTGTCTGCAAGTCGGGCGTAACATCTTCTGTAGGTGCTTCGGTAGTAGAATCTTCTTCTAGCGTTTGATTCTGTTCGCTTATTGGCTCAGGATTAGGTTCAGAGGAAATATTTTCTGCTTGAGAATCCTCTTGCGACGGAATTTCAACCTCGTTTTGTTTTTCAATGGTGCTGGGCAGAATTTCTTCTTCTTCGTCCATTTCGTCGAAGTCGTAATCGGGATTATTTTGCTCATCAGCTACCGTATCAATCGGAGTGTCGTCAACAACTTTAGACACCGTTTCGGGAGCGGAAGTTTCTTCGACAGGTTCCGAGTCAGCTGGTTCAGTTGTCGTTGAAGTATTTTCTTCGCTTGCATTTTCAGTGGATGCAGTTAAAGTTTCATTAACGCCCGACTTGTCAGTTGATTCGATATTTTCTTCAACTTCAAAGGCAGGATTACCTTGCTCATCGGTCGCCGTATCAGCCGCTGTGTCATCAACGATTTCAACGACTTCGGACGCCGTTTCGGGAGCGGAAATTTCTTCAACAGGCTCCGAATCAGCCGATTCAGTTGTCGTTGAAGTATTTTCTTCTCCTACAGTCTTATCAGGCGTATTTAAAGTTTCATCCGCATTCACATTATCATTATTTGCTGTGTAAGAATCAAAAAGACCAAGTTGCATTGGCTCTTCTTTAAATGTCAATTCTAATTCTGCCGTTTGTTCGATTTTCTCTGTGGCTTGAATGACGCCGAATTCTTTCAGCAATGGATTATTTTCCGGAATAGTTACATCTTCCATTGATTGTTGTTTCAA
>JAFQZB010000284.1 GCA_017406175.1 Selenomonadaceae bacterium
ATGACGTTCGTTATATCTTGAATCATCTGCATGATTTTATTGGCGATAGGAATGTTGAACTCCATTTGAGCGTCCACGATGTGCAGAGCAATAAATACTGCTTCATCTTCCGGCAAATTCACCTTGAAACATTTATTCATGGTTCGGACGGCATACATTCCCACGTCGTATTCCTTATCATAAAATTTCCGAACTTCTGTGAGCAAAATGCTACGAATTTCAATGCCATTGCGGATACGATAAACCGCCATGTGAATATGGTCGGTTAAAGAAACATAAACGCTTTCATTCAGCTTGCACTTCAAAAGATTTTGGGCATAGTCAATGATTTCGTTCGAGACGCGCAGATAGTCGCTGGAAATGCTTGCAACCAGTTCTTGAAATTTTTCCATCATGCTCCGACTCGATAAAGTGTAAATCCGTTCAATTTCTTCACAGGTAATTTTACTGCCGACATGACGATTAAAGGCAAGCCCGCGCCCCATCGCGACAATTTCTCGCCCCGCCTCGTTTTCTGTGAGAACTACGTTGTTGTTGAAGATTTTCTTAATTCTCATGGTTTCGCCTCGCGAATAAAAAATTGACTAAACCCCAAACGATACGCAAAAGTATCGTTTGAAAGATTTAGCCAACTTAATGTAACTACTCTATCCGAAACATTATTAAATTCTTTTACAGTGTCATATTGACGGGCGTAATTGTAGCATAGCAATTTGCAAAAGACAACAGGCGCGTAAAATTTCTCTGCAATGCGAATGCACTGAAATAGTGCAAAACGAGTGCACGCGGTTTTTTCTGGTCGTGCTAAGATAAGGGAAAAGATGCTTTTGCCCGAAAATGTTCACTTCCGCATTTCACTGCGTGAAATGCCAAAAATGCCGCATCGTGACGCGATAAATCGGCGAAAAAAATTTGCCAGTCGCTGTCGCTCCTTGAACCTGCGGTTGGCTGATAAAAGGAGAAAATTATCATGGCTATGTTTCATTTCCGACTTAAGTCGGACAAAAAACCTAACGGAACAAAAATTTCTGCTGTCAAACATGTGGATTATATAAACCGCGAAGGAGCTTTTTCTGACGGTGGGCATGGTCAGGAAACCAGCAAATTTGTCGGAAACTTTATCACGACGGAAAAACCCCCAAATATACTCGGCGGACAAAATTTGCTTCTCTATAAAACTAATGGCTTCGGTTTAATCAGAAACACAGCGCAAGGAATCGAAGTGTCGGAAAATGCTTCTGAAACCACTATCGCCACTGCTCTTTTACTTGCCTCTCAGACAATGAATCACCAGCCACTTATTATTAACGCTTCGGAAGAGTTTAAAGACAAAGTGTTGAAAACGGCAATTTTGCAAGACTTGCCCATTTCCTTTGATGACCTGCTCATGCAAAGGGACTTTATGCACTACAAGTTTATTGACTATCCGGATCGCAAAAAATTAGCTGTAGAGACTGCTCAGAAAATTTTGGAACGCCTAGAGAAAAAGAAAACAGTTGCTCAAGCGCACGTTGAGTATATCAACAGGGAAAGAGCATTTGCTAAGCGCGGCGAATGTATTTTCCATGCGCATCGCTTGCCTAAGTGGGCGCACGACGACCCAAAAAAATTTTTCCAAGCTGCTGACCGCTATGAAGGCGTCGGTAATCGTCGTTACATGGAAATTGAATTTGCCTTGCCCAATGAATTAACTACCGTTGAGCAGTTTCGCCAAATTATCGACACTTTTATCGCAAAACATTTGAGCGACCATTACTACGCTTATGCAATCCACGACAAAAAGGGAATGCTGTCTGGCGAGCGACATCCGCACGTTCATATTATGTTTTCCGAGCGATTGATTGATGACGTAGAGAAAAAGAAGGAAAGAGCCGCTTGTAATTTCTTCAAATACCCCGCTCGGCGTAAAAAAGATGGTTCAGAGCCTTCTTTTGAGGAACGTCGAAAACACGGTGCGTCCAAGAATCGCAACTGGGCGAACAAAAATTTTCTGTCCGTTCTTCGCTCCGACTTTGCGCAAATCCAAAATGAAGTCTTAGCGCGAAATGGTTTTTCCATTCGGGTGGATCACCGTACCTTACAGGCGCAAAAGGAAGAGGCACAGCATAATGGCGATTCTTCTTTAGCTCGCCTTTTTAGCCGTATTCCTGAAAAATATATCGGAGTAATTTCCTGCCAAGAAGAAAATGAGCCGCGTTTGGAACGGTTAAAAGAATTTCGCGCTCTTCGTAACCGTCATTTTGATTTGGTGATGCAAATCGACGCGCTGACGAAAGAAACGGAGGAATTGGAAGTTAAGGACGCCGTCCAACTTGCCTCCACCAACGCAAAAAAACTCATGGACTCGAATGAATATACGAGGCAAAAATTTGTTTCGCCTTACCTTTCCGCTTTGAATCAAAAAATGCTGACTGCTCTTGCCGAAGTTAATAAATGGAAGCGCGTTATTATTTCTCAACACGACGCCGAAGAACAAGCTAAACTTGAATATATGAGCAAATCCGAACGCGAGTTATGGCATACATATTTTGAAATGTTGGCGCAGAAAAAACATCTCGAAGACTTTTTGCTGACCCTGCGTAAGCCCGACGAAAAACATAAGGACGCACTCAAAGCTTATGAGGAACTTGTTCGTGGCATTAAAGCTAAGATTTTTTCTCTTGTATCAGCGACAAAGGCAATGGAAAAATCGGTAGAGGACATCAAACGTCGCCTTGATACACCCGAATACAGAAATAATATTCTGCTCGTCACTCACAAAATTTTACAAGCCAACGTTCACGACAGAAAAATGTTGAAACAAGCCAGTGATGAACTTGAAAAAGCCGTCGATTCCCTTAGAAATGAATTGTTCCCGCAGACAATGGAAGAGCCGCAAACCTGTTTCAAGACCCGTGAAGTTTACGACCTCATTCGTCGCCAGTATCGCGCTTTGAAAAAGGAACATGAGGATTTGTTCATTGATAAATTTCATCTCCAACGCCAAGTCATTTCGCCAGAACGAGCCATGTTTATAGCAAAAAATATTTTCGTGCACGGTGACTTCAAAAAACTGCGTGAAGACATTCGGAGATACAAAAAAGAAGAGCAAAGGCTCGCTCCTAAATTGCTTGCCTTCTCTCTGGAAGAAAAACAGTTCCAGACGCGAGATTGGTCGGTCTTTCCTCGCTCCACTTTCTTGCAAGCTCAGTATTATCTGACAAAACAGCGGACTTTGCTTGAATTGGAGAAAAGTCGCCTCGACCAATTTAAATCCTCTCTGCAAAAGAAACAAGCCGAGTTGGAAGCTTTATGCCAACAGCCTGATGCGAAAAAGAAAATCGACGAAATAGCTACTTGCATTCTTCGCAAAAATTTTAGATTCGTTCGCCAGTTGGAAGAAGTCGACAATCGCAACAAAGAAATTATTCTGCGTATGAATCACGCCAAAGACCAGATGAAAGCATTAGAAAACCGTATTGCCTGCGATAAAGTTAATACTCGTTATCGCGTGACAGTTTCCGACACGCTGTCGAATAATCAAGCGGCGTCACTCATTGCCGATGCCATTATGTTTGAGCCGCAAGCCGTTCAAGTTGTTGCTCGTTTGGATGGCAACTTCCTTGAAATGGATAAAACTTGGGAATTGATGTCCGAACTCGATAAGGACGAACTTATTCGCAAGAAAATTATCCGTGAACTGTAACAGAGAAAATGTTACTTTCCTTTCCGCATTCACCTTCACCATTTTTTGTGGAAACCTTTTCCACACGTCCACACCTTTCCACAAGAAAAAATCGCGTCATTACGCCATTCTTGCCGCTTAAAATAGGTTTTGTGGAAAGTGTGGAAAGCTTTTTCCATTAAATCTAATTCGCAATTTTCAGTTTTTACCCCTCGTCCGAAAAAGTGTTATGAAACCATACCATTTTGATATATATACTTTTTTAGGTATAGGTACATAACAGTTTTTCTGAGCAGGGGTTGAAATTTAAAATCGCTGATTCCTCTACCATGAAAAACGTTTCCACATTTTCCACATGTTGCAAGAATTGGCGTTAGGACGCCAAACTTTTTGTGGAAATGTGGAAAGCGTGGAAAGCAAGTGCGTCCACAAAAAAACGGACGAGCTAAAAAGCTTGTCCGTTTACTTCTAATTTTGTTGTCATCTATTGTAACTTTCAGATTTCGTTGCGGTAAAAAACTTTTTTCTGGTCGCAATAAGCGGGGTCGGCACGTGCAATTCGTGCGCCTAAGCTCCAGCCTTCAACGCGATTCAATATTTCGTTAATGCGTGTAGGAGATTTACGCTTATCATTTCCGAAGCACTCATTGTAAATTTCGACGGCGCAAATATGTTCGCGCAGTTCGGAGCCGTAAAGAATGAATTCGTCAACAGAGTTGCCTTGAATGGTCTTGTGTTCAATACGTAGCCAATGCTTCCCTTGTGTCTTAGTCAAGCAAGAAGAGATTAGGTCAACATCACGTTGAACGATATCTTGTCTACCGCCACGAGCTCGTCGTCGATGATTAAACTCGCTGAGTGCGTCAATTATGACAAGGCGACCTTCGGCGATAAATTTGCGACGTTCTTCACGGGTAAGGAGATACCAGAGAATGAGAGGCAAAATCTTTATATCAAGGTAAGCGCGGATTTCGCTTTCCATGCCGTCATCGCGAAGATAATCTTCAGCAATTTCATCGGACAGAATTTGAGCGTCGCGACTAAGAGCAAGTTTTTTCTCGTCAAAGCCGTCAGCAAAGAGTTTGTTGTAATGAGCAAAGACTTCAGCCCAAATTTGGCGAATGTATTCATCGGTCAAACCTTCAACGAAATGGCGCGCTTTGTTGTGACAAACGATAATGGGATAACGACGGTTGCCGGTCATATCAGTAAGGCACATTTTGTTATTAGTTGTAATGACGAAGACGCAATGGCGCGGAATGGTAGTGGTGCGTCTGGCGTAGGCTTGTCTGCGAGTATCCTTAGCGGAATCAATAAAGCGTTTGTTGGCGTCAACATCTTTTTTCATAGCCGCCATTTCTTTAATCTCAACGCCCCACAATTTTTGAATGGCGTCGATAGCGTGAGGGTCAGAAACGTCGTCGACAAGAGAGCCATACCATTTGCCGAAAAGTTGACAGAGTATGTAGCTCTTACCAATGCCTTGTTCGCCGAGTAAGATAGGAGCAAGCTGATAATCGCACCCTGGATGAAAGATACGAGCAATGGCGGCGGTCAAGATATTCATAGTGACTTCGTGAACGTAGGGAATGTCATCTGCGCCTAGAAATTTTACGAAAAGTTTTTTAGCTCTAGGCTTGCCGTCCCATTTGGGCAGGGTTAAGAAAAATTCTTTGACTTCGTGGAATTTATGCGCGTCACTATAAACCGTGACGGAGTTTAAAATCAATTTCTCACTGGCGAATTCAATGTAGGTTTTGCGAAGGTAAGCTTGGAGCTGAGCATCGTCGCGGTCTTTCCATTCTTCGCCTTTTTTTGCATCGGGATTCCAAATAGGCGGTTTCAAAAAAACGTCGGCTTGCTGAAATTGGTCGTAACCGAAAAGCCCGTCAAGATATGGGTCGAAAGTAAAAATCAAGTCGGCATTTTTCTGTGTCGCTTCTACGCGCGTTATTACGCCAGTGTTTTTGCTTATTTTGGCGTCGCAAGTGTAGAGGATTAAATCTTGAATTTGAGCGGCAAGTTCGGGCGAGGGAGCTTTTGCATATTCGGCGCGAAGTTCAATAAGTTTCTGAATGTTATCTTCAATAGTTTGCTTGCGTTCCTGAGCGTGTTTAATTGCCTCCGCTTTTGCTTGTTCTCTGGCTTGCTGAGCGCGAAATTTATTTTGAGCACGTTTAATTTCTGTAACTTCGCGGTAAACTTCGTTGCGTAAAAACTTAATATTGACGCCCTCGACGAGAGCGGTCAAAGCGTTTTTTTCCTTTTCCGGTATAGGTTCGATTAAATCGCTCTCAAGATTCTTAAGGAAAATCCGCGCAATTTCTTTGGCTTTCTTGATGACGATAAAGAAATTTTCAGCCTGAGCGTTAAAGCCGAAAGTTTGAGCTAAGGCAACGGCGTGAAGATTATCGGGGTTGCGGGCGTCATTGGCAGTAAAATTTTCTGGTTCTAAAGTGTCAAGCAAAATAATGGCTTCATCGAGTTTACGTTTGGTAATCTCGTCCATATTGCGTTTAGCAGACGGACGCAAGGAAGGACGAAGTTCGTACCATTCACGATAAGTGGCTTTGGCGTCGTAACCGTTTTGCTGAGCAAGCATGAAAATAGTACCAATGTCGTAACCGTCGCGATTAAAGCCGTTCCATTTGGATTCGCACTCGCCGTCTTTGAAGCGTTCATCGTCGCGGCTCCAATTTTCCCAGTCGGAGCAATCAAAGCCGATATTTTTTAAAGCCATGCCGACAGCAAGCCACTCGTCGTAGGTTAAACTTGACGGAGAGATAAAATCGAGCATACGGCGTACGCGGAAGAAATTAAAATCTCTGTCGTCAACAAAGTCTCCATTGAATGTCTGCGCTGGTTTAGTCGAAGTTTTAGTGGTTGGTTGTTCTTTTGGTGTTTCGGCAAGAAACATCGCGTTCAATTTAGTGTCAAGTTCGTTGGGAGAAAAGAGCAAGCCGGAATCTTCGACAATGTGACAAAGAGGGGCATTGTCTGCGCCGAGTTTGTAGTTGAAAGTGCCGGGAGTGCGCATAACTCTAGGTAAATCGCCGACGCCGTCAATTTTCTTGCCGTTTGCTTTGAGCCTAGTAACATCAAGCAGAAGATTATTTCGATGTTTGAGGCTCTCGCGATTATTATCGGTAATTTTAATGGGAGTGTCGAAGATGTAGTAAGCGTGAAGTCCGTAGCCGGAAAAGATAATCAAGCTGGGAGTGAAGGGAAGGAAAGATTTAGCCTCGTCGAAGTCAGCGGCAAGTTTTTCAGGGTCGCCTTTATGAGCGACGGAACAAATATCGATGTCAACGACACAAGCGATTTGATAAGAAACGACAGTCTCGTCGCCGCGTTTTGCGTTGGTGGGTTCAACACAGACGGGATTGACGGAGTGCCAAATATCGACGCCGCTGGAAGAAAGTTGGACAGCTTTGATAGCCATAGCCATACGCTGAGATTCAACGTTGATTTGAAAAGAAAAAATCCCGCGTTGTTTCGTAAATAGGTAGGCGAAATGCGGCTCAGGGATTTTTCCGTAAAGCTGATTGAAAAAATTCGCGAGTTTAGCGATGCGGTTTTGCTTTTCGTCAACGGGAGCCGGTTGATAACCTCCGCGAGTCCATTTTGGATGATAAACGCTTTTGAGTTGCATGACCCGTTCAATTTCGTAGAGATAAACGCCATCGTGAGTGCGAACGTCGGCTTTGAATAATTCTTTCTTGTGCCAAAATAAAACGGTAGTTCTGTCGACGCCGATAATTTTTGCCACGTCAGCTGCGCCGTAGTATTCTTTGCCTTCATAAGTGCGCGGAGTAGGCATTTGCACCTTATTTGCAGGGTCATTTGCGGAGGGTGTGAATGAGGTGTGAATGACTTTTTCTGTTGACAGGCTATTCACGTCTTGATTTTGCGGCGAGCTTTTGTTATCATTGTCCATACGAAAACTCCTTTCTAGAGGGAGAATATTTTACGGATAACCCTTTAAGGGGTTGAGAATAAATTACATGAGAAATTATAAAACTAAAACCGCCTCAAGTCAACTGGGGCGGTTTGGTTTTTATTCGGTTCCCAATATTTGGTTACCATTCATGTTCAATGCTTTTGCGAGTCTTATTACCGTATAGACGGGAATATCTTGTTCGCCATGCTCGTATAGCGAAAAAGCTTGAGGAGAAACTTGTACAAGGGCACCTAATTGTTTTTGAGTTAATCCTAAGGATTTTCTTCCCTGTTTTAAACGATTGCCAAATTCTTTTCGGTAAAGTGCTCGAATCTTTTTTTCAATGTTGTAATAGAGTTTTTCAAATTTGTTCATTAACTCTAAGACACTGAGAGACGCACTAAAATATTCCATTTCGTTTACCCTATGTTTATCCTTCTCGTTTGGTTTACGATAAAAGTAGGCAAGTCGCTGTTCGTTGTGTCTATTTATTAGTTGACGAAATTCAGTCAAACGTTCGATGGTTGCCTTTATCGCATATAATTTTTTTTCCAAAGAATTAACGGATTCTTCAGTTTTCATGCTCAAGGATTTTAAAATTTCTTCATCGGATTTACCCGTTTCAAAATAAAAATTTCTGAAGAAGGGACGTTGAAGAATATGAGAGGAATCGAAATCGCGAAAGGCGAAGGCATCTTTAGTTTTTGGCATAACGACCGCCTCCATTGTTTTTCATCAAGTTAGCTTGCTTGTGTACCTAAAAAAAATATAACGCAAAAATTGAATGGCGTCAATGTGCAGTCAAGCTACGAGAACGTATAAAAAAACTCCGAATGATGTCGGAGCTTGAAAAGTAAGGTGTTCTATGAGAGTGCGGGTTAATTAATCAGGTTAAATCTTCGCCGTTGGAAGCAATAACTTTTTTGTACCAGAAGAAAGAATCCTTGCGTGAGCGGGAGAAATCGCCGGTTCCGTCGTCATGACGATTAACGTAGATGAAGCCGTAGCGTTTGGCGTATTGACCTGTGCCCGCGCTCACGCAATCGATACAGCCCCAAGTCGTGTAGCCGATAAGCGGAACTCCGTCGTTAATTGCTTCGCCGATAGCCCGAATGTGTTCGCGGAAGTAGCTGATTCGATAGTCGTCGTGAATGGAGCCGTCAGCCTCAACTTTATCGAACGCGCCGAAACCGTTTTCGACGACCATAATCGGAGTACCGGGATAGCGTGACGCCAATTTGTTCAAAGTCCAGCGTAAACCGTCGGGGTCAATCTGCCAGCCCCAATCACTCGCCTTGAGGTAAGGATTTTTTGCGCCGCCCATCATGTTGCCTTTAACCTGCGCGGCGTTCGGGTCAACAGTGACACAGTTGGACATGTAGTAGCTGAAAGTGTAGAAGTCAACGACGCCTTCGCGGAGAATTTTTTTGTCGTCCTCGTTGTCCATGAAAGCTGTATCAATTCCCATATCTTGATAGAATTTTTTTGCGAAGTAAGGATATTCGCCGCGAACTTGAACGTCACCGCAAAGGTCGTTGCCCCAAGAGTCGCGTTTTTGGTTTTCGAGCATGTCTTTAGGGTTGGGCGTGAGCGGATACCAAGTGATGTGACAAATCATGTTGCCGATTTTGAAGTTGGGATTGATTTTGTGACCGGCAATGACAGCCTTAGCCGACGCGACAAATTGATTGTGCAGAGCCTCAATCCTCTGTTGCGGAACGTCTTTAAGTTCGGGGAAGGGACAGGGCGCAGTTCTATTCAAATCCTCGTCCTGAATAATGCCGACGCTGTAAAGATTGCCCAAGTTTACTTCCATGAGCGTCATATTAATTTCGTTGAAGGTGAGCCAGTATTTAACTTTGTCCTTGAAACGTTCAAAACAGGTCGTGGCGTAGCGGACGAACAGGTCGATAGTCTTGCGATTGTAGTAGCCGCGATATTTTTTTACCAGCTCGAAGGGCAATTCGTAATGATTCAGCGTGATGAGCGGCTCGATACCGTATTTGCGGCACTCGTCGATAACGTCTTCATAGAATTTCAAGCCCGCCTCGTTAGGAGTGGCGTCGTCGCCGTTCGGGAAGATTCTTGCCCAGCTGATTGAAAATCTGAAACACTTAAAGCCCATTTCGGCGAAAAGCGCGATGTCTTCCTTGTAGTGATGATAGAAATCAACAGCGTCGTGTGACGGATAGAAAACGCCGTCCTCGATAGTCGGGCAGAAAGTGCGCGGAGTGTTCACGTCGCCGCCGAGCAACAAGTCGGGCACACTTAAGCCTTTGCCACCTTCACGATAACCGCCCTCGCACTGGTTAGCCGCAACTGCTCCGCCCCAGAGAAAATTTTTTGGAAATGCCATGTGCATTCGCTCCTTTCAAATCAGACCAAGTTTGATAAAAGCATTTTTCAAGCCGTCCTCGTCTACCGAATCAGTTACGAAGTCGGCAATTTTTTTTATCTCGTTGCCGCCGTTTCCCATTGCTACACCAAACGCGCAGATTTCGAGCATCGGAATATCAATTTTAGCGTCGCCGAAAGCGATAGTGTCTTTTTTGTCGGCGTTAAGATATTTCAGCAGAACTTCGACAGCGTGAGCTTTGGAAATGTTTTTCGGACTGAAATCACCGAACAAAGCAGTTTCGCCCGCCCCGCCCCATGTTCCAACTTGTAATTCGGGAAAATCTTTGACGGCTTGCAGATAATCTTCGTAGCTGTCAAGGATAAAGCTAATTTTGTTCACGTCGTCGCGATAAAGTTCGCCGCCGAATATCATTTCAGGAAAAATTTCGCGGACAGTCATAGGTTCGCGATTTTTTCTGGCACAGTATTGACGGATTGTTGGCTCTGCGCGGGATTCAAAATTCTCGCTGGCAAAAAGTCCGTTGTTGCTCTCAAGGTAGAACTCCAGCCCGCGTGCGTGAAGCCAATCAATAATTCTTTTACACTGCGGGAGAGTTATAAGCTGATGAAGAATAATTTTGCCGTTGGATTCGACGTAAGAGCCGTTGCCGCCAATCATGCCGTCAAGCCCAATGTTCCAAATATAGTCATAGACTTCGGCGCGACTTCTGCCTGTGCAAATGTAAACTTTGTGACCTTTTTGCCGCGCAGATTGAATTGCCTCGACAGCTGATTTTGGCAGAACATTTTCGTAGCTTACGAGAGTACCGTCCACGTCGATAAAAATAATTTTTCCCATGACTTTATACCGCCACTGTGATTAGATTGTCGCCGCCGTTAATCGTTTTGCCGTCAGCCGTGATTATGTCCTTATATTCGGCAAAATTTGTAACAACGAAAGGAGTAATGACAGGATAACCCGCCGCCTTAATCTTTGCAATGTCGAATTCGATGAGCAACTGACCTTTTTTGACTTTGTCGCCCTGCTGAACGTGAGTTTTAAAACCGTCGCCGTTCATTTTAACTGTATCCATGCCGATATGAATCAGAATTTCCGCGCCGTTATTCGTCTTGATACCGACAGCGTGACCGGTCGGGAAAAGCGTCGTGATTTCGCCGTCAGCCGGAGCAATAACTTTGCCGACAGTCGGCTCGACCGCAATTCCCTTGCCCAAAACGCCGCTGGAAAAAACTTCGTCGGGCACATCGGATAAAGCAACAAGATTTCCCGTCAAGGGGCTTTTTAAAATCTCGCGCTTAATGGTCGAAGCAGAATTTTCATTCTGTGTGACTTGCAGAGCAATATCACCTGCCGCAGTAGTCTCATTTGTAGCAACAACCGCAGGAGCAGGAGCCTCGTCCTTGTAAAGCGGGAAAGCCATACCAAAGCCCGCCGCAAACGCAACCGCCGAAACAATCATGCCGTTATACATGCCGCTGACATCGTTAGTAACAGGGTCAATGAAACACGGGTATTGGAAGACGCCCAATCCGCCGAAAATGTAGAGCTTGACGCCGAGCAATGCGACCAATGCACCGCCAATAGCACCGCCAATACAGCTGATGATGAAGAATTTTTTACGCGGGAGAGTAACACCGTAAATCGCAGGTTCTGTGACGCCGAAAATACCACTCAAAAACGCGGGAATTGCAATGCCCTTGAGTTTTTGGTCTTTAGTCTTGAGAATAATGGCGAGGACGACGCCGATTTGAGCAAAAGTCGTGCCGAACATGCTGATAACAACGGGGTCTGCGCCGTATGTGACAATATTTTGAATCATAATGGGAATTAAGCCCCAGTGCATACCGAACATAACGGCAACTTGCCACGCACCGCCGATAAATACGCCGGCGATTAGCGGACTGATACCGAACAATCCTGTAGCAGCGGCACCGAGTGCTTTACCCGCCCAAGTTGCAACAGGTCCGACTACTAAGAGCGTCAACGGAATCATTGTGAGCAAAGTCAGGAAGGGCACGCCGAATCCTTTGAGCAAAGTCGGCACGACGCCCATATAAAATTTTTCAACCTTCGAGCCGACGAATACCGCCAAAATAATCGGGATAACACTGGAGGCGTAAGTCATTAGCAAGACGGGAATACCGAGAAACTCAAGGTGAACTGGTGATTCAAAGATTGTTCCGACTAAAACGTCGTAGAGGACTTCGCCTTCCATTATTTGCGGCAAACTGGGATAAACCAACGACGCACCGATTGCCATCGCCGCGAACTCGGACATTTTGAATTTCTTCGCCGCACTGAAGCCCAAGAAAATTGGCAGGAAATAGAAAAAGGCGTCGCCAATAACCGACATGACTTTGTAAGTGCCTAAGTTTGTGTCAATTATTTGGAACGCCGCCAAAAGAGCAGTCAAGCCTTTAATCATACCTGAAGCCGCCAAAACACCGAGCACGGGCGTAAAAATTCCGCTAACTGTGTCGATAAACATATCCAACGGCTTTTTCGGAGCGTCGTCTTCAGCCGCATCGCCGCCTGCCGCTTTAATGCCCTGTGTAGCTAAAATTTCGTCGTAAACTTCGCCGACCGCATTGCCGATAACGACTTGATATTGACCGCCGCTCTGCACGACAGTAACAACGCCGTTCATCGCCTTGAGGACATCAGTGTTAGCTTTTTTCTCGTCTTTAAGTTTGAAACGCAAACGAGTAATGCAATGCGCAAGAGAAACAACATTTCCTTTGCCGCCGACATTTTTTATAATATCAGCCGCCA
>JAFQZB010000285.1 GCA_017406175.1 Selenomonadaceae bacterium
ATGAATAATTCCGACTTTCAAGAGCGTATGAACGAATGGAATCGCCGTTGCCGCCTCGATATTCAACACGAAATCGAATTGAAGCGCAAACGTCGCCTTAAAGCCTTAAGAAAGCAAAAAAATTAGCCCCGAATCATCTTCGAGGCTTTTTTTTTAGTCTTCAATCACTTTAACGCGAATTTTCTTCTAAAAATTGGCGAATCTGCGCTTCATGATGAATAATTCCGACTTTCAAGAGCGTATGAACGAATGGAATCGCCGTTGCCGCCTCGATATTCAACACGAAATCGAATTGAAGCGCAAAAGTCGCCTTAAAGCCTTAAAAATGCAAAAAAATTAGCCCCGAATCATCTTCAGGGCTTTTTTTTTAGTCTTCAATCACTTTGACGCGAATTTTCTTCCAAAAATTAGGTTTATCACGCAAACGCTTGTATTTTCCGACTTGGTCGTCTCTTAAATCCGGAATATCGCTCAAATCAATTTCTCTATCTTCCAATGCCGCCAGTTCTGCCTTCTGTTCTGGCGTTAATTGCGGTACTTGTCCCCTAAATATTACCAAACTGCCCATCATAGTCTCTCCTTTCTCTTTTAGTCGCCTGTCGAGCCGAAATTATACGATTTACTTCGCCACGTTCAGTATAAATCACCGCCAAAACTTTTTCAACCATGCCGACGATTTTAAATCTCTCTTCTTCTACGCTGTGCTCGTCATCAGAATAGTAAAGCGCATTTTTGTCCAAAAAAACATTAGCCGCTGTTTCAAATCTTATTCCGTGCTTTTTGATGTTAATCTGATATTTTTCATCGTCCCATTCAAAATTTAATCCTTCAATGCTATATTCACCCATTTAAACCACCTCAAAACAGATTATAGCAAAAAAAAATCGCCCCGACAAGTCGCCGAGGCTTTTTTTTATTCCAAATCAAGATATTTTGTCGTGGTATCGCGTTTTACTGCACGTTTTATCTTCCTAAAGTCCGATGAATCGCGGTCGCCGATGATTATATTCTCCGTTTGCATGAATGTTTCTAAAGATTCAATGTCACTCGCCGAAATATCACTGCGCGGATTCTTCAACGTGATTGTTCGCGTGTCTCCGTCCAAAAAAGCGCACTCAATATTTAAAACCGACGCCATTTTAACTATATCAGCCATTATATCACGCTCTCTTTCGTGATTTTCGTTACTCTTTCGTAAGTATCGTTCGTCAACGCTACCAACATTTGCGCGAACTGCCGCAATTTGTCGTTCGTCGCCTGCGGATTTACATAACTTACATTTGTCGTATTTTTTTTGCCGTAATTGTTCGTCGTGTCGATTTCTATGCTAATTTTAGCCACTGTAAATCACTTCCTCTTGAATGCTGACGATTTTGCAACTTTCAATCTTAACAACCGGCTCGCCGTCATCAGAAATGAATGTTTGATAGAAATTTGCGTATTCGTTATTAACATTTGCGTTTATCGCTTGAATTTTCGACTTAACAGCCGTCAAATCGTCATTTGCGACGTTCTCGAAGGTAATATTTCGCGTTGAATCATCATTAAAAAGCAAAGTAAGCACTACATTATTGGTTAGCGACGACATTTTGATTCACCGTCCTTACTGCGTCTTCAGGGTCGTATTGATTTTGGAAATTCACGATAGAAAGGAGCTGATTGACGCCGCCGATTATAATATTTGCGTCAGATTGTTGCGCGTCGACGCCGTGAATCGTAAAACCCTTGCCGTAACCGTGAAAATTATTCAAAGTAATCTTTCCGACCTTATCAGTTGTGAATTCGTAAGTCATATTCATCACCTCGCCGCTATTTTAATTGACTTTGCGAAAAAAATCAACTAAAATCTGTAACGAAATCAAATTTTGAACGTATAAGGAATAGAAAACGAAAGGAGATTGATAAAAATGGAAACACGCGAAGAAAACATCAAGAAAATCAACGACGAACTGGAAAAACTCGACGATGAGCAACTCGACAAGGTCGTAGGCGGACTCGACGATACTTTTTGGGACTATCTTTTCAACAAGCAGAACACCGAGCAGAATATCACAAACAATCCCGTTCAAATTCGTATGGAAAGAAAATAACCAAAAAAAAACGCGGCGGACGGTCGCAATCGGTAAACAAAAGCCCTTCGGCGGCTTGTCGGAGGGTTTTTTCGTTGACGGAGCGGAAATTTTTTGCTAAAATCTGTAACGAAAACGGATTTTGAACGTATAAGTGATAGAAAACAATTTGGAGGTCGATAATATGGCTGAAAAAGACAAATACGCGGACGAACTCATGAGCGACGAGGAACTCGACCAGGTTGCGGGCGGCACGAATGGCGAATATGATGCTCTTCGAAATGCAATAGGTAAAGTTGAAGTATATCGTAATCTTTTAGCTACTAGGGTACAGGAGAAAACGGTTGGATTGGTAGGCGTTGATTATATGAAGAAGTACTTGAAACAACATTACGAAATTGATGCCGAGATCTCATTAGGCTTTTTCGGTGGCAGTGCGAACGTGTATAAAAGAAATGGCGAAAGTCTCTCTCATCAGCAAGTTCTCGATATGATTAAAAATAACAATCCCGGATTTTTGGATCTGGGTATTTATGAATAGTTCTTAAAATTAAGAAGCTAGGAACTTTTCCTCTTGCCGTTTTTACCATAATCGTAAATAAAAAATCCTTCGGCAGATTGTCGGAGGGTTTTTTCGTTGACGGAGCGGAAATTTTTTGCTAAAATCTGTAACGAACTCGGATTTTTAGCGTATAAGGTGCAGAAAACTATTTAAGGAGGAAATAATAATGAA
>JAFQZB010000025.1 GCA_017406175.1 Selenomonadaceae bacterium
GTCTCAAGATTGCTTTTTCCTTTATTCCCTTCGCAAGAGCTTGAGCGCAACCGTAACCAAAGCCGATTACTCTAAACATGAACACATACTATAAGCCAACCTTCTACTACTTTTTGACGTTTACTCAATTCAGCATACTCAAAAATCAAGCTTAGTTTCCCCCCTTGCCTCTCTTACAGCAATAGTCTAAAGAAAAAGTTGGGGCTTCACAGACGTCAAAGACTTAGAGTTAGAGTAAACTCCGCAGGAGTTTTGCGGAGTTTTGCAGGAGTTTTGCGGAGTTTTGCAGGAGTTTTTCCACAAGCATTTTAGTGATTTAAAGCAAAATAAATGGCGTCAGAACGCGATTTAGACTTAGAGTTGGAGTAAACTCCGCAGGAGTTGCAGGAAAAATTTTCCAGTTGTTAGTGTGTATTTTTTTTTTTTTTTTTCGACCCCTAAAATCATGGATAAACTTTTTATAGTGAAAAAAACTCCTGCAACTCCTGCAAAATGCCAATTTTTGGCGTGATGACGCCGTTTATCGTGCAGGAGTTTATGCAGGAGTTTTGGAAAATTCTCTTTAAAACTCCTGCAGATGGCGTCAGGACGCGAAAAAAACTCCTGCAACCAAAAAGGTATACTTTGTTACATGAAATGATATAAAAAAAGTTGGCGTTCTAACGCCAACTTTTTTAAAAATTACTAAACAAAGGGGGAACTAAGCGGTTATTGAAATAATCAGGATTATACAATGTATTTATTTCGCCATAATCATGCCCTTGAATATCTAACATCAATTATTTTGAAAATTAATAAGTAGGGGGGCGAAACTAGGCGGTTATTGGAACGGAAATAGGCATTGTAGCGGGATTATTTTGCTAAGGGAGCAATGCCCTTGAATACGTGAGTTTTCGTTCTGCCGAACTCGTAGGTCACGCCATTGACGCTTTCGATAAGTTTGATGAGGTCAGCGCGTTTGAATCTTGAAGTCTCGCGGGGGTATTCGCGTTTGAGAGCGTCGATAAGGTCTTTGGCTTTGATTTCATGCCTAGGGTTAAGTTCGTAATTGTCGCTGATGAATTCTTCGACAAAATCATTTTGGCTCAGATGCCGCGCAGTTTCTTGTTTCATAAGGTCGGAAATGATTAATCCACCGTTATCGCAATGATACCAAGCAACGGCTTCGGCGACCAGTAAGGTCAAGAGAGCATTGAGGTTGTCGGCAAGCAGAAACTTTTTCTTCAGCTGATCGTCGCTGGGATGCTCGGTAGTGCCGAATTGAACGGTGAAAGGCATATTGAGGATTCTGCGCAGAAGCCCGAAGTCGCTGATGTTCTCAATCTTGGGGAGGTAATTGCCGCTGAGGTTGAGTTTGGAAACGTTGATAAGAGTGCGGTATTCGCCGTAATTGCGGCGAAGATTAATGCGGTCGGCACCGCTTAGGTTTTTAATCAAGCTGATGTCAAGTTCGCCATCAGCGGGAAGTTCTTCGGAGATAGCAAATCGAGCACCTTCAAGAGCGTTAAGAGCAACGGTAGCGGCGTTAGCGTCGACGGGACGATTGCTCTTAAGTAAAGCTCTGGGAGTCAAACCGACGCCGTAGGCACCGAGCAAAGCAAGAAGAGTGGCGGACAAAACACCTTTACCGTTTTTGCCGAGTCCGTGCCAAATCATAAATTTTTCTGCCGAATTTTCTCCGGTCAAGCAATAGCCAAGCCAGCGGAGTAAACCTGCGCGAGTCATTTCGTCGGGCATGATGTCTACAAAAAATTTGTCGACGAGGTCGGATTGAGCGTCGGGATAATACGCGGCTTGTACTTGCTGGGATAAAAGCAATTCAGGTGCATGAGGATAAAATTTGCCGTCCGACAAGTCGACAACGCAATTCAAGCAGTTTAGAAGTTCAGGATGATTGTTCAAATCGAGGGAAGAAATTAGGATCGAATCGAAACTTTTCAAGAGAGTAATGGCATTGTTAATTTTCTTAGCGGATTGGAATTTGCTTGCAAGGTCGCGTTCGTTCTTATCGTCAGCGTTTTGGGTCATAGCCTCAGCAAGTCTGCGAGCAAAAGGCGAGACGCAGGAATTTTTTTCGGAGCCATGCAACCAGACGCCGTTTTGGTAAGTCAACCAGCGTTCGTCATCGGTGAGCCAACGAACGTTGAGTGCACAAAATCTTTCGAGCCGCCGAGCGAAATCCAAATCGTAGTGACTGCCGGAAAAAATAAAATCCCAATCTTCGCTGGTCAATCCGGCTTCGTCTTTTTTTGCGAGTTCCGTTTCAACGGCATTGAGTTCAGCCAAAGAGTTGTTGAGAATGTTTTGTAGAATGGTGCGCAGAACTCCGACACCGTGCTTTTGGAGAATGTCATTGGCGTCAATCTTATTTTCAACGAGAATCATACTGCCGCTAATGCCTTCGGTCGAAGCGTAATCTTTTTTCGGCTCGGCAAGAAAACGAATGACGCAGGGACATTTGATTTGCAAGAGGTCATCGCGAAGTTCGGGAGCTGATTCGCGCCCTGCTTTGTCTGAGTCGAAAAGGATAATGATTTGAGGTTTGTGCTTGAGTTTGTCGATAGTCTCAACAAGCAAGTAACCTTCACCACGTCCGCCCAGAGCAACAGCGTTGAAACCGGCAAGTTCAGCACTCATGGCGTCGAAGAAACCTTCAAAGCAAAAAATCGGCTCGTCGGAGTTAAGTGCGTCAGGATTGAATAATTCTTTTCGCCCAGCGTGAACTTTTTCTTTGATGAAGGGACGAGCTTTGATGTCGTAGTTTCTGGTTTGGTCGACCAAGCGAGCCAAATAGGAGATTTCGCCAGCGGGAACAATCATGCGCATAGTTGCAGTTATCGGTTGTTGGTTAGTGCCACGAGTTTTGGGTGGAAACCAATCGTTGATAAGTCGGCAGCCGTGATTAACGAGAAAGTCAAAATCAAAACCACGCCATTTTTGATTGGGTTGATACTTCATGAAAGTTTTAAGCGGGTCAGTAGAAGCATTTAAATCGGCTTGAATGTTTTTGATTTCTTCGGGAGAAATAGTTTCACGCCGTCTGCTACTTTGTTTGCTACTGCGCTTTCCACCAGTCAAAGAGAATTCATCGTACTCGAGGGGAATGTTAAAGTCCGCGCAGATTTTTTCGACGAGTTGCGGATAATTAGTGCGAGTGTCGAGCCCATAATGAAGGGCGCAAAGTTTGAGAACGTTGAAGGAATGCCCGCCGCTAAAGCAGGTAAATGACGTATGACTTTCGGTTTTTTTGTTGTGAACCATGCCGGTACCGTGAGAACCTTCGCCGGAACCGCAAAGCGGGCAAACGTAACCGCTTGCGCGAGCCCGTTGAATTATGTCGTGAGCTTCGAGTTCGTCAGGAGAAAGGCGATTAATGGTCTCAATAGTCGCAGTGGAAATTTTTTTGATTTGCTTTTTACCTCTCGGTTTGGTGACGGTAATTGGTTGCGTTTCAGTTTCAGAGGGTTGGTCATGCATGATACCATAGCCGCCGCGTGTCCAATCCGGAGGATATACGCTTTTAAGCTGCATAACGCGTTCAATTTCGTAGAGATAAACGCCGTCATGAGTTTTGATGTCTGGTTGGTACCAACCCTTATTACGCCATTTTTCAACCGCTTGTTTAGTGACTCCGATAATTTTGGCAACGTCAGCAGTCGCATAGTACAATTTGCCTTCGTAGGTACGGGGTGTCAGTTGGTGGTCAGTTGGTACTTGCAAACTTGGTGAGCTTTTGTTATCATACATAGACAAAGACTCCTTTCTAGAGGGGGTTGATTTTTTAAAGAACATACAAAGATTATAAGCAAAAAACCGTCCGACGTCAATCGGGCGGTTTTGCGTTTATGTGGTCGGCTAATTCGCCGTGTCTGACAAGATTCCTTTTTTGCTGAGGGATTTCAAGCCTCAACTTAGTTCAAATACTTTCTTCCAAAGAATTTTTTCTTATAACTAAATTGGGACATTTTCTTTGCAGTTCATTTTCATTCCTATTTTTCATTTTTTTAGTGCTTGTTCTGTATACTAACCGCCAATATTTTTGAAAATCAGAGAGAGCTTCACTCAAATTTACATCTGTATTTTTTATCTGCTCAAGAGCATGTTCAATATCGCTACCTTTAAGCTCAATTATATAAGCTGTTTTTTTGTCCTCGTTCAAAAGAAGGTAATCCGCTCTTACAGTACTGGTACCCTTAGTCCACATGTCGCCATCAATTTTTATCTGTCTTACTTTATTTCTATCATTGTTAATGCCTCTATGTTGAACTCGATTTTCTTCAGAAACTATAATCTTCTGATGGGATCCACAATAACTGGGCATTGACAGCAATTCTGAATAATTTTTAGCCCATTTGTTCATTGTTGTTCTTGCTCCGCTTCTATAAGCTTGTCCGTGATTCGGTTTATATCATCAGATGCATCATCTATAAGTTCATTTTTTATTAGACCAATTCTATCATCCAACGCGTTATAAACTTTGCCGCCATTTACAAAATAAGCACAGAGATCTTCTTGCCTTGTTAAAAGCGGAATTTTTTCGTTCTTGATTATGTTGGATACGTCCACACCTTTATCAAGAAGGCGACGAGCATCTAAAATGTTATTTAGACTACCCAAGATATAAGGACTATGTGTGGTTATGAGGCATTCATTTTTGTCAGTCAGAGAAGCAACAATATATTCCGCAACTTCTTTTTGAGTGTTGGGATACAAATGAGCCTCTGGCTCTTCGATTATGAAGAAGGCTGCCTTATCGCTTGATACGCAGTAATAAATTGAGTTTAGAATCCACAAAACTTCCTGTTGACCTGATGAAGCAAATCTAATACCTATAGTCTTCTCATTTTCTTTGCAATCAAAACTCAGATATTCATTCCCTTCGGAAAATATATACCGACCTTTTAATATGTGTTTTGCTCTCTCGTCAATTATTTTAAGCTGTTCAAATTGTTGAAAGTTATAAAATAGTTTTTCAGGAAATCGACGGGATTCTGGGTCAAATATTCCTTTTATGCTGGTTATAAATTCGATATAGCTGGTTGTACAATAATCAATCATTTCTTTTTGTCTGTCATTCAACCTGAAAAAAATATAACTGAGCGCGTCCGATAGATTCGATAACATACTCCGTCCTGCAGGAATATAAATTATCTCATGGTCATCTTTAAAAAAATTTTCCGCATCCTTTTTGATTCTTTGTAAGTCTTTGAAATCTAGTGAAACATCGACATATTTATTTATCCATTCATCAACATTCACACTAAATCGAACAGGATGATTACCATCATAACTATTTGAAATTTCAATTCTAAGATTGGAAGCATATTCAAATGATACTGACATATCTTCCGACATTTCTTTTAAGCGACCAAAAATCTGTTGAAACTTTTCGAGAAGTACATACTTAAATTCTAGTTTAACCACGGGATCACTTTTCGGAGAAATTAAAGCTTCTGATAAAAAAGTTTTAACGCTACGAAAAAAGAAAATTGCCTTAGCTATTGTACTTTTGCCCTGCGCTTGAGCACCACACAATACCGTCATCTTACTCAAGAGAATATCACAATGTTCAATCGGACCCAAATTTTTAATTACCAGTCGTTGTTTTCCTTGAAACAAGCGAATCGCCTCTTTTCATACGTTAAGTATTTTTATTTTGCTATTATACTTTATTGCAAAGTAAAAAACAATTTTATTCATTAATCGTTACTTCAAAAATAGCAATTCAAGTTTGTCATATCATAAATTTTATCTTTTGCAAATTTGTGTATTCATTTTTTTCAAGCCAGACAACTTTTGCAACCTCTTAAGTTTAAGTAGTAAAGGCGAATGAGTTTTATTTTAGCTCTCTGCGATTTTGCACTGTTTAAAGCACTTGCAAGTATTTTTTTCGGTATTCTAATTTTTGCGTAGACTGCCTATAATAGCGATAACGTTCATTTTAACACTTCAATCAAGCCATTCGTAATTATAACATTGACAAAGAATCTGTGCACTAGAATTTTTCGTAGAGCATTATGATATTTGTAAAAGCTCAGGGTGATTACTCAAGTAAGAATTTTCTTCTTGTTCAAAGTCGTCCATGACGGATAGAAAAAGTGTTGATTCACGTTTTATCTGCTGTAAGAGGTCATCGGCGCGTATCGTTTTCCCCGTAGGGATGTATTGCTTCAAATCTTGAGGATTGTGCAAAAGGTGTTGACGATTTTTATTCAAGCGAGTACGCAGGAAAGTGGATATAGGTTCGTCTTTAGGAATTTTGTCCGAGAGTAAAAATTTTCCATGAGAGTAACTTTTGTAAGAAAACTCTAGCCACGTTTTGAAGGATTCTTTCGCTGTCTTTGCTTTGAGAGCGAAAAGAAATTTGTAAGCTTCCGCACCGGTTATAATAGATTCGTTGCGATAATTTCTTCCATCGATACTCTTCAATTCGACTTCGCTACCGTGATAGATGATTTTCAAATCGCGAAAGGCGTCGTCGGTAATGAGAGGCTCCTCAATCGGTACTATTTCTTCATGATAAAGCTTTTTAAGAATGGCACGAGCATTATTCATTGAAGTGAAGAGCTTATCGGGATTTTGTTCAATGTCAGTTAAAAGAGAATCAGAGAAGGTCGGAAGGAATAAAGACAACTTCGTTTTCAATTTGCTTTCTGTAATCCAAGTCTGAACGGTAAGGAGAGAAGTCAAAGCATCTGCGCCGTTATCTTCGGCGAATTTTTTTACTGCCGAAATGCAGTTATGGAAAGAAATGATATTGCTCCTACGTTTGAGAAGTCCGCGTGTTTGAAAAAAGTTGATTATGTTTTCTAACTCTTGACTCTCCGAAGTGAAAGAATCTTTGTCCAAGATGTCTTTGGCATTATAGAATTCTCGAAGGAAACAAAGTTGCTCGCCGTCAGAGGATTTAGTCCAGACCTCAAGTAATTCCGGTTGAGCATGTTCGCGCAGAGACCATTTATTATTTTTAATAACGACGGAAGAGACCCAACGCGGGTCGCATTTGCGAATGATTTCGTTATTCGATGCAAGAAGTCGCAAAAAATTCGCCGAGCTAAATTTGTAGGAGTTGGTGTCATCGCAAAAGGGACGCTCAGGAAAAAATCTGGCATTTATAAGTTGCCCGCCGTTATAGCGAATAGCTTTACAAATTTTTTTAGCGATAGCGTGGCGATTGACAAAAATTTCATCAGTATTCATTTGAGTTCCTCAGGAGTTTCAGGGATTTTGTAAGTGGAGTCGAGATTCTCGCCGAAGTCAAGTTCAGTTTTTTTGTCCGAGTCTGCAAGGGAATTATTTGTTTGATTGGCGACTTTCCCCATCGAGTTTGTATCGTTAGAGGA
>JAFQZB010000286.1 GCA_017406175.1 Selenomonadaceae bacterium
ATAATCAGCCGCTGATTATTCATGGCTCGGACGATTTCAAAAAAGCGGTATTGAAAACGGCTGTCCACAAAGACCTTCCCATTTCTTTTGATGACCTTTCCTTTCAAAATGATTTCTTGCGCTACAAAGAAGTTGACTATCCTGACCGAAAAAAGTTTGCCATCAACACTGCTCAGAAAATTTTGCAACACATTGCTAAAACTAATGCTCAGTCTCACCTTGAATATATAAACAGAGAAAGGGCATATGAAAATCGCGGGGCTTGTATTTTTCATACGCATCGCTTGCCTAAATGGGCGAAGAACGACCCTAAGAAATTTTTTCAAGCCGCCGACAAATATGAAGGTGTCGGGCATCGAAGGTATGTTGAAATTGAATTTGCCTTGCCCAATGAATTAAAAACAGTGGAGCAATATCGCCAAATCATTGACGCTTTCATTGCTAAGCATTTGAGCGAGCATTACTATGCCTATGCAATTCACGACAAAATAGGAATGTTGTCCGGTCAGCGTCATCCGCACGTTCACATCATGTTTTCCGAACGCTTGATTGACGACGTGGAAAAAATCAAGGAACGTTCTGCTAAAGCTTTTTTCCTCTATCCGGCGCGGAAGAAAAAAGACGGCTCCGAACCGTCTTTCGAGGAGAAATTCAAACGTGGTGCTCCTAAAAACCGCAAGTGGTGCAATCATCAATACGTTACTGAGCTTCGCGCTGACTTTGCTCAAATTCAAAATGCAGTATTGGAGAAGAATGGCTTTTCCATTCGTGTTGACCATAGAACACTACAGGCACAGAAGGAAGAAGCGGAGCATAATGGCGATTCTTCTCTTGCGCGACTTTTTAGTCGTGTTCCGGAAAAATATATCGGAGTCATTTCTTGCCAAGATTATGAAGAACCGCGCTTAGAGAGATTGAAAATATTTCGAGGATTGCGTGAACGCCATTTCGATTTAGTCATGAAGCTTGACTCTTCGACTAAAGAAGCCGAAGAATTGGAAGTCAAAGACGATGCTCAATTTGTTTCTTCTCGTATCAAATCCCTAATCGAATCGAAAGAGTACAAATCGCAAAAGTTTCTCGACCCGCTTATTGCGGACTTGAAGAATAAAATGCTGACAGCAGTAGCTCAAGTCAATAGATGGAAACGCTCCATTATTTCCCAGTACGACGCCGAACTACAAGCTAAAATGGAATACATGACCAAATCCGAGCGCAAACTTTGGCTTAAATATTTTGAAACACTCGCTCAGAAAAATCACTTGGAACATTTTTTGAAGTCCCTTAAAAAGCCTGATGAAACGAACAAGGAAGCAACTCGTGCCTTTGAACTTATTGTTTCTGGTGTTAAAACCCAAATTGCCGACCTTGATACTTCTCTTACTTCCATGAAAAAACCGCTCGAAGATATAAGACGCCGACTCGAATTGCCCGATTCTAGAAATAATATTCTGCTGGTGACACACCAAATTTTACAAGCGAATACTCACGCAAGGAAAATGCTCAAACGCGCAAATATTGACTTAGACAAAGCGGTAGATGACCTAAGAAACGCGCTGTTCGTAAAGACAATGGAAGAGCAGAAGACGAGTTTCAAGACGCGAGAAGTGTACGACCTTATTCGTCGGCAATATCGTGCCCTGAAAAAGGAACATGAGGATTTATTCGTTGAAAAATTTCACCTCCAACGTCAGATAATTTCGCCGCAACGCGCTATCTTTATGGCGAAAAATATTTTTGTGCACGGCGACTTCAAACGTCTGCGCGTGGAAGTAAGACGGTACAAAAAAGACGAGCAAAGGCTCGCTCCTAAATTGCTTGCTTATGCTAAGGAAGAAAAAGATTTCCAAACGCGAGACTGGTTAGTATTCCCGCGCTCTACTTTCTTGCAAGAGCAGTATTATCTGACCAAACAGCGAACTTTGCTGGAATTGGAAAAAAATCGTCTCGACCAAATTAAATTCTCTTTACAAAATAAACAAGCCGAGTTGGAAGCATTATGCCGCCAGCCCGAAGCGGTAAAGAAAATCGAAGAAATAGCGACTGGCATTTTTCGCAAGAATTATAAATTCGTTCGACAGTTGGAAGAAGTGGAAAACCGCAACAAAGAGATACTTCAGCGAATGAATCACGCTAAAGAGCAATTGAAAGCATTGGAAGAGAGAGTCGCGCTTGATAAAATCAACACTCGTTATCGCGTGACTTGTTCCGACACGTTGACGAAAAATCAAGCGGCGTCGTTAATCGCCGATGCAATCTTATTCGAGCCGGAAGCAGTGCAATTGGTCGCTCGCTCTGACGGCAATAACTTGGAAATGGAAAAGGATTGGGAGATGATGAGCGAATTCGACAAAGATGAAATCATTCGTAAAAAAATTATCCGTGAGTTGTGAAAGCTTAGTGAGTTTGCTTGAGATATTGCAAATCGCCGTACCAATAGGAAGCAGTGGTACCGCCGTCAATCAGAAAATCTGCGCCGCTGATAAACTTTCCGCGACTGCTCATCAAAAATTCTGCCAAGTCGCCGACTTCATCGGGAGTACCGGCTCTTTTTGCGGGCGACGCCTCTAACATTTTGCGATAACCTTCGCCGCGAGGTCCTTTGAGTTCGTCGACGGCAAGAGGCGTGATGATTATGCCCGGACTGATTGAGTTAATCGTTGCCCCGCGTTTGCCCCACGATGTCGCTTGTCCTGCCACACGCAAAACATTGCACCGTTTGGAATACTGATAAGCTTTGAGCGTGTCGGTTATCGCCTTGAGGAACGGCAAGTTCAAAAGTTCTTCGGTCGGCGTCGTCGCCAACTGAAAATTTTGTTCCTCCGTCAAAGCTCCTAACCTGTGCCCGCTTTGCGACGAAATGATAACGCCGGAACCGCCGTCAGAAATTATTTTGCCGAATTCTTCAAGCAAAACCGCTGTGCCGTACAAATCGACGCGCAAAATTTTTTCGACGGGAGCTTGAGAGGGACTCACTCCTGCTGCGCAGATTAAATTTTTCACCGCGCCGAAATTTTTTGCGTGTTCGACGAGTTTCAAAATTGATTCGCGGTTTGAAATATCCACAGCGATGGTTGATGTTTCAAAGCCTGCGCCGTCAAAAATTTTTGCCGCCACGTTCGCCGCCTCAAGTTTCAAATCGCCAAGCACAACGTGTTTACCCGCACCGACTCTGCGAGCGCAAGCCTGACCAATTGAACCTGTACCGACTAATACTACAACGTCTTTCATGAGATGACCTCCTTTTCTGGAAAAAGCGGACGTAAAATTTGAGCAAACTCCTCGATATAATTTTTGAGCGTATCGGCGCGCCAAAATGCATAATACTTCCTATAAAGTTGCTTGCTCTCGCGCATGAGCGGGAGATGTTTCACGCCGGAAGAATTTTTTGGCGGGCGCGTGAACTCAATCGGAAAATAACCTTTATTCGCGGCAACGAGAAGATGCGCTCTCTCTAAAGTCTCCACAAAAATAAATTCACTTTTCACGCCGAAATATTCCTTGAAAAAATTTTCCTCAATGAACTGCTGGTTTTGCGGCGCAATCAAAATTATCGGCGTATTCTTTAAGTCGTCCACAGTCAAAAATTCCAACTGAGTCAGCGGATTACTTTCGGGCAGTTCGGCGTACAAATATCCCCGCGTCAGAAAAAAGTTTACGTATTGCTCTGAAGGCTCGCGCCGCAAGTCGCTGATGACCACGTCCGCTTTGCCGGTCCGCAAATTTTCGTAAAGTTCCTCGTGCGTGCCGCTCAAAAGATTTATCGAAACTTCAGGGCGTTTGGTCTGAAATTCCTGCAAAGCGCAGGCAAGTTCCTGCCCGTGATAATCTCTCAGATAACCGATTGAAAGTTCTTGCTCGACGCCGTTTGAAAATTTTATGGTTTCGGCGCAAAGGCGGTCGAAGTCGCTGATTATGACCAGACTTTTCTTATAAAAAAATTCTCCGGCGGGCGTCAGCGAAATTTTTCTGCGCTCTCTGTGCAGAAGTTGCACGCCCAATTCTTTTTCCAACGCTTGTATCTGCTGAGAAATTGCCGATTGCGAAATGAAACAGTCGTCCGCCGCCTTTGTAAAACTTTGGCAACGCACGACCGCTTGAAAATATTTTATTTGCTTAATCAAAGTTTTTACCTCATTTGGTCGGCGAACCGCCAAAAACGTCAAAGTCCATAGTGTCAAGTTTGGCGTCGATGTCTGCAATTTCTTCCGGCGATAGAAAAATTTCTCCCGCGCCGAAGTTCTCTTTAAGTCGTGAAAGTTTTCGGCTACCAGGTATCGGAATAATGTAAGGTTTTTTGCAAAGCATCCACGCTAGCGAAATTTGTGCCGGCGTGGAATTTTTTTCTTCCGCAAGCTTTTGCAATAAAGTCAGCAAATCTTGAGCTTTGCTAATTCCGTTTGCCGTGAACTGCGGCATCATGTTGCGATAGTCGCCCGCCTCCGAGAAAGTTTGAGCTTTCTTATATGCTCCGCTTAAAAGTCCGTTGGCAAGCGGCGAAAACGCTACAAAAGTTATGCCAAGTTCTTCCAACGCGGGAAAAAGTTTTTCATGCCAACGCGCCATCATCGAATAACGATTTTGAATCGCCGTGACGGGGCAAATTTTATGAGCGCGGCGCAGATATTCTTCATTTGCCTCCGAAATTCCCCAGCTGCGAATTTTGCCAGTCGCTATCAATTCGTGCATGACAGTAGCGACCGTTTCCGGCTCAACTTTCGGGTCAATCCTGTGCTGATAGTAAAGGTCAATCGTCTCAACTCCGAGTCGCTTTAAACTGCCGTCAACAGATTTGCGAATCGTCGCCGGCGAACTGTCGAGAGTCAAGGCACGGTCGGAATTGTGCGCCACGCCGAATTTTGTCGCAATGACAATTTTGTCGCGAACGTTTTTCAACACTTCACCGACAATTTCTTCGTTGTTGGAGGTTGAACCGTCAAAATTTTTGCCCGTATAACATTGAGCCGTATCGAAAAAATTGTAGCCGAGTTCATAAGCCGCACGAATCGTTTTAATCGCTTCGAATTTTTCGATTGCCGCACCATAAGCATGAGAAAAGCCCATGCAACCTAGTCCAATAGGATTAACAAACAAATTTGTCGTGCCGAGTCTGCGTTTTTTCATAGTCGTATCGCCTCTAAATTTTACCTTTAAGCCAGCGTTCGACTTGCACGGCTCCTTGAGCCGCCTCTGCTCCGTGAATCGCAAGTCCGTCCATAACTTCAGCTTCCGGGCAAATTTTTTTTATGTAATTTATAGAACCACCCAAGCCGCTACCTTCGTGTGTTGCGAACGGAAAAATTTTCTTCCCGCTGAAATCATAATGCTCAAGGAAAGTTGAAACTGCCATAGGCGGGATTGACCACCACACAGGATAACCCAGAAAAATTTTGTTGTAGTCATCGAGGCTTGCGAGATAATTTTTCAATTCGGGACGAGACTTTTGTTGAATCTCAACTTTGGCAACCTGAGTGCACTCGGTGTAATCGGCAGGATAATCTTTCACAGTGTCGATTTCAAACAGCTCGCCGCCAATGAATTTTTGAATTATTTCCGCGACGACTGCAGTATTGCCCTTCACCAAATTTTTTATCGCGCCATTGACGTAATTTTGCCCCTTGCGCGAGTAATACGCAATTAGAATTTTTGACATCTCGATACCTCACTCGATAATTTTTATGACCCGCGCAGGATTGCCAACAGCAACCGCGTTATCGGGAATATCTTTCGTGACGACAGAACTTGTGCCGACAATCGCATTTTCTCCTATCGTCACGCCGGGCAAAATGCTCACTCGTGCTCCTATCCACGCATTGCGCTTGATGTGTATTTCTTTAGTGAAAATGACGCGAATATTTTTTGGCTCGTGATTGACCGTGAACAGCCCGACTTCCGGACCCAGCATAACGCCATCTTCAATCGTAACCGTTCCGACTGACATAACCGTCAAGCCGTGATTGGCGAAAACATTTTTGCCGAGAAAAACTCTGCAAGCCGCGTCAATTTGGAAAGGCGGCGTCAGAAAATTTGTCGCGTCAAAATTTCCGTTGAAAAGTTCGCGCTCAATCTCCCAAATCTTTTGCGTGTCGTCGGGGTCAGTCGAGTTCGCCAGCCAACAAAGGTGTCTGCAACGTTTGAATTCGCCGTGAGCCTCGCGCACATAATCTTCATCGTTTAGCACGTGGAAACTTTGTCCCGCACGCAATTTTTCAAAGACGTTCATTTGTCCAGTCCTTTCGATTTCAACCAGGCCAGTGCCAGCTTCATAATCTCTTCGTTGTTCTGCTCTTGCATCAGAAAATGCGAATTTCCCGTGATTCCGATTTCCGGCAAGTGTACAAGCGTTGCGTCGCCGCCGTGACGATTGATTGCCGCGACAAATTGTTCAGCCATAGCGTATTCCGTGCCCCATTTGTCCTCGCCGACATTTTCCGAACCAATCTTTATGTAGTCGCCGTAATAAAGGACGATAGGAATCTTGGTGAGCTTTAGAAAATCATTCATCGGGACGCCCATAGCGGAAGCGGACAGTGCCTTGAAACGTGCGTCGGTAATTTTAGGCATTTCACTTTCGGGGAAAACAAACGGAGTGCCGCCGGGTTCGTAGGAGATAATCGCCCTAACTTTATTCGTGCGGATAGCTGTGCGCCAGCCGATTGTTCCGCCCATGCTGTGCGTAACCAAAATTGCGCCGTCTTTTTGCTGATTGACCAGCTCGGCAAGAACTTCAGCATTCAAATCGTTATCCAAAGGACCGGAGCCAATCGTCCAACTCTGCTGAAAAGCTTG
>JAFQZB010000287.1 GCA_017406175.1 Selenomonadaceae bacterium
AGCGACCTCAAGACGATTAACTTTGATGTGCGCGCTGTCTACGAGAACGAAGAGCTTAAAGAGGGCAAGTCGACGCGTTACCAAAAAACTTTCGTAGGTTTCGAGTGCCGTCACGATTTAAAGATGACCTTCGACCTCAAAAACGACAAACTCAACGCCGCCGTCGATACCATTGCCGCCAGCTTGTCGCAGCCGAAGATTTCTATTGCATTCACGATAAAGGACGTTGACGCCTTCAGCGACAAGATTTTGAAAGCCGCCGCCAAAGACGCTAAACGCAAAGCCAAAATCCTCTGCGCGGCAATGGGCGTAAAGCTCGGCAAGCTCCTCAGCATAGATTATTCTTGGGACGAGCTGGACATTCGCGAAGAGGTTACTGTTTGCCAAAAGTACGATGCGACCTCGGACAGTTCGTTTGACTTCCAACCCGATGACCTCAAGGCGAGTGATACTGTTGACTTCTTGTGGGAGATTGAGTGATGGCTAAGCAAATCAAATTCACAATCGGCGGCTACTTCAGCGGCTACAAGACGGTTGAAATTACTGTTCGCGGCGGCAAGGTCTCCTACGAAATTCTGCGCAATGGGTTGCTTGACGTTGACAAAAAGAAATCGCCCGCCGTTGAAGTCGACGAGGCGTGGCTTAAGGAGTTTGACGCGCTGAATATCTTTGATTGGCAGGAAAATTATTCGGCGGACGTTCTCGACGGCACGCAGTGGGAGCTGACGATAAAGGACAGCAAGAAGACTTATCACGGCGGCGGCGCGAATGCTTATCCGGAAAACTTTGAGCGGTTCTTGGATTGGATTGACGTTCTAATACCAGAGCTGGAGTTTGTTAATCGTCGTCGGCTCGAAAAGGTCACGATGAATTATTCCCGCGAGTCGGCGATTGGTTACACCGTCACTGAATGCTTGACGCTCGACCGCCGCGAGAAACTTTTGACGCTAGACAAGAAAAACGCTTACGTCTTCGCCAAGCACACCTACCGCCTTGCCAATGAGGAAAAAGTCTTCGACGCCTGCCAAAAATTTTTCGACGGACTCAATGTCGAAGACGCGGACATAGATTATCCTGCGCGAGCAAGCTTTGAACTCGTGCGGCATGATAAATCCGTTGAGACTTTCGAGACGTCTTACAACGAAAACTTTTTGCTAGGACTTAACAGCCTTGCCGAGGAGCTTAAAGGCATTGCCAGCGACTTAACCGCGGAAATCTTTTCCCCGCCGCCCGCCGAGGCTGTTTCCGCTCAGGGCAAGTACATTTTCTGCAAAGTTCAGTTCAAAGGCAGTTACAAGCACTACACCTATCAAACGGACGATGAGACTTTGGCGGTTGGCGATATGGTTGATGTGCCCGTCGGCAAGAACAACGACGTTAATCAGGCTCGTATTGTTGAAATCGGCTACTTCGACGAGTACGAGGCTCCGTTCCCTATCGACCGCATAAAAAAAATAATCGGCAAGCATATCGCTACCGATTTTGAAGATTATTAATCGCTTCAAGCAAGCTCGCCGAGTTTCTGTAAAGCCCGCCTAGCAGCCTCTTGCTCGGCGGCTTTTTTACTGCGTCCGGTGCCGCGTCCGTAAATTTTGCCGTCAATCAACGCCGCCGACTCAAAAGACTTCATGTGGTCGGGGCCGCTGTTGCTAAGCTCGGCATACGTCAGCTTTAGCGGCGGGTTCTTCTGAATGACTTCCTGCAACTTGCTTTTGTAGTCTTTGGGAATGCCCGTAACCTTGACGCGCTCGAATTCGTCTTTGAATTGACGAAAGACAAAATCGCGGGCGACCTCCCAGCCCCTGTCAAGGTAAATCGCCCCGATAACAGCTTCCATTGCGTCTTCAAGGTTTGAATCGCGTCCGCGCCCCCAAGGATTTTCCGTCGGTCCGAACAGCATTAGCTTATCCAATCCAATTTCTTCGGCAATGCGGGTTAGCGTCGACTGCCGCACGATTCCCGAACGAGTTTTAGTTAGCTCGCCTTCCTTCAGGTGCGTAAAGTGCTCGAACAGATACGTTGCCGCCGCCAAGCCTAAGACCGCGTCGCCTAAGAATTCTAATCGCTCGTTGTATTTGATTCGCGGCTCGAATTCGTTTGCGTAGGATTTATGCGTTAAGGCGATGTGGAGCGTCTCGATATGATTGAACTTCACGCCGAGCACCTTTGCGAACCTTTCCAACGCCGCCCGCCTCTTGTTGGTTATAACGTCGTCTACCCAGTCTTCGCCCTCTGGAGCCTCAAAAATTTTTTCATCTATCGTCAAAGCGTTCACCTCTTAAGAATATTTTCTGCGGCAATCAGCGTGCCTGCCAATAACCAGAACTCGCGCATAATCGGAACCTGATTCATGTTGGTATCGGTCAAGCCCTCAAGCTGAAGCCCCGCCAAGATTAATAACGCCGTCATGCCCGCCCCGAATGCAAATTGCTTCTCGCGCCGGAACTGAGTAAAGAACTTCCAGAAGAAATAAACGTACAGCCCGACGAACGCCGCAAGCCCGATTAAGCCGCCTTCGCTAGCCCGGTGCAAAATGTTGCTGTGCGGGTGCGTATGACCTCTCCTGCCTCTGCCTGAACGTTCCCGCGATTCGTGCGTAATGTAGTAGCCGTTGTACGCCTTAA
>JAFQZB010000288.1 GCA_017406175.1 Selenomonadaceae bacterium
ACGCGGCTTTCAAGTGCAAGGATACCTTCGCGGCGTGCAAGCTGGCTTAGTTCGACGAAAGTTTGCACGAGCTCGCCTTTGCTTTGTTCCTGATTACCCTGAATCAAGAGTTTGAAGAGCGTTGGCACTTTGGAGATTTGCTCCATGGTAAATGCGTTGAAGATACAAGCGATTGTTCCGCCGATGATGATAAGGAACGCCGCAGGGTTGTTTAGGGCTGTGAGCGGTGCGCCCTTTAGAATCATGCCGACGAAGACGGAGATTATTCCGCCGATGAGTCCTATTACTGTAGACTTTTCCAAAATCAGTAGCCTCCTCCTGGCCTTTGAGCTGAAAACTTATTGACAGTGCCTTAATCGTTAAATTCCTGTTCAATGCCGAAAAAAAAATTCCTGCCGCCGCGAAATTTTTTATTGCAAACGCCGCCGCAAAATAACGCTTGCTATCTTTTGCCGATTCTAATAAAATTTGCGGCATAAAAATTTTGCACGAGGTCGAATCATGAACAATTCAAACGAAGATAAACGGACGCTATCGACGGCGATTGTTGGCGGCGCGATAATCGCTGTGCTTTTAATTTTGTCGACGGTGTGGATAAATCAACGCTCCGAGAGTGACACGAGCGAAACTGTCCATTCCGTGAGCAGGATTTATCTGCGGGAGCTGACTGACCGCCGCGAACAAGTCATACAAGGTCGGCTGAACTTGACAATCGAGAGGATAAGCTCCGCCGCAAAAGTTGTATCCGCTAACGACTTGCAGAACATGACGACCCTAAGCGCGTTCCTAAACCGAATGAAGACTTCCTGCAACGTCGATAGGGTTGGTTTCGTCGATGTAAATGGCAAAGTCTTCACGCCCGAAGGGGTCAGCGATTTAAAAGAATATCTCTTCGCCGCTGAGACCATAACCGAGCCGCGGGTTTTTACGCATGACAACTCCGCCGTGATTCTCGTTCCCGTCGAGGGCGTGACTTTCCAAGGCGTGCCGATTAAGAATTGTCTTGCGCAAGCCACGGTTAAAAATCTGTTCGCGGGGCTTTTGATTGAGACCACGCCCGTAGAGATGACTTTCTTTAATCTTTACCACATTGACGGCGAATCATTTACGGATAATGTCTTAGGCAATGACACGGACAACAAGAATCTTTTCGCCGCGCTTGATGATGTCACGTTCGAGGAAGGCTATTCCAAAAGCCAAGTCGTCGAGGACTTTAAGAACTCGCAACGGGGAATAGTTTCGTTTACGCTCAACGGCGAGCGGGAATCTTTTTTCTATCAGCCCGTCAAAGGCACGGATTGGATGCTGTCGTATTTGATTCGCGAAGGGAAGATTGAAGAAGAAATCTCTGCTGTGAGTGCGGATATTCGCCGCCGCTCGACAATTCAAACGCTCTTGACCGTCACGGCGATGGTTATTCTGTTCATCTTAATAATTTCGCAAGCCCGCAGTGGTGCAAGGCTCCTCCACCAAAAAAATCTCGTCGAGACCGAAAACCGAGTTAAGCGCGAGGAAATGGAAGAAAAACTCCGCCTGCAGACGCAACTGCTTAATGAGGAACATAAGCGGCTAAGGCAAAGCGAAATGATTCAGGCATTGGCGGCGGATTATCGGCTGGTTTATCATTTGAATCTTGATTCGGATGAGGCAGTTTGCTATCGCGTCGACCCGATATTGAGCAAGCAACTTAATCGCAATCAAAATGACGTTGTGCAGTTCCAAGCGGCAATGACGGCTTATGCAAAGAACTTTGTTATCCCGACCGACCGCGAAGACTTCTTGAACTTCGTTAAGCCAGAAAATATTCGCGCCCGCCTTGCCAACGAGGAAATCATTTCCCACCGCTACATGTTGATGCGTTATGGCGAGGAACACTTCATGATGATTCGCATTGCCAGAATTGATGACGGACTACGGGCGGTAGGCGTCGGCTTTGCTAATGTCGATGAGGAAACCCGCGAATCCTTAGCACGCAACCAGGCATTATCGGACGCCCTTGCACAAGCTCAACACGCTAACGCCTCAAAAACGACCTTCCTATCGAACATGAGCCACGATATACGAACGCCCATGAACGCGATTATCGGCTTTACGACTATGGCGTTGCGGCACTTCGACAACCGCAATCAAGTTAAGGACTCGTTGGAAAAGGTTCTGTCGTCGAGTAATCACCTGCTCGGCTTGATAAACGATATACTGGACATGAGCCGCATTGAATCGGGGCGCGTCGAAGTCGCCGAGCAAGAGTGCAACCTCTCCGACCTTATACACAACTTGATTCACATTATCCAGCCGCAAGTCACCGCTAAGCAACAGAAATTCCAAATCGACGCCTTCAAGGTCAAGAACGAGGACGTTTACGCCGACCAACTCAAGATTAATCAGGTGCTGATAAATATCCTAAGCAATGCCGTTAAGTACACGCCGTCGACTGGTTCAATCTTCTTCCGCATATCGCAATACGAATCCAAAATCCCCGGTTGCGCGAAGTACGAGTTCCGAATCAAAGACAACGGGCTTGGCATGAGCAAAGAATTTCTTAAGCACGTGTTCGACGCCTTTGAACGCGAGGAGACTTCCACGAAGAGCGGCATACAGGGCACGGGCTTAGGCATGTCGATTACCAAAAAGATGGTCGAGCTTATGGGCGGCGATATTTCCGTTGAGAGCGAGAAGGATAAGGGCAGTGAGTTCACCGTCACGCTTGATTTGAAACTTCAGCAGAACGTCAAGCAAATCCCGATTCACGAGCTAAACAACTTGCGGGCTTTGATTGTCGACGACGACTTCAATACGTGCGAATCAGTGACGACGATGCTTAAGCAAATGGGTATGCGTTCAGAGTGGACGACTTCGCCGCGTGAAGCAGTCTTCCGCGCAGGCAGAGCACTCGACGACGACCCCTTTAACGCTTACATTGTCGATTGGCTTATGCCTGAACAAAACGGCATTGAGACCGTCCGCCAGATTCGCCGCGTCGTCGGCAACACTGCGCCTGTCATAATCTTGACGGCTTACGATTACTCCGACATTGAGCTTGAGGCTAAGGCGGCGGGCGTTACGACTTTTTGCACGAAGCCGCTATTCATGTCCGACTTGAAGAACGCCTTAAGCCGAGCGATTCACGGTCACGACGACGACACTAAGCCCGACGATTTATCTTCTACGGACTTTAGCGGCAAACGCGTCTTGCTCGTCGAGGATATTGAAGTTAATCGCGAGATTGCAAAGGCTATCCTCATGGAGATTGGGCTTGAGGTCGAGGACGCGGCTGACGGTTCCGACGCCGTGGAGATGGTCAAGAACTCTTCGCCGAATCACTACGATATAATTCTAATGGATGTGCAAATGCCAGTCATGAACGGCTACGAGGCGACGCGGGCAATCCGAACCCTAAAGCGCAAGGACGCGCAGACCGTCCCGATTGTCGCCATGACTGCAAACGCTTTCGAGGAGGACAAGGAGAACGCTTTAAAGTGCGGCATGGACGACCACCTAGCTAAGCCGCTTGACATTCCGAAATTGCTTGAGACCTTGAATAAGTATCTTAAGTAGCCCTTCGACGTTCGGCAAAGAATTTTTGGAGTAGCTCGCGGCTTTCCTCCTCCAAAACGCCGGCAGTAACTTCCAACTGATGATTGAGCGCGGGATTGTTCACGACGTTAAAAAGAGATTCCGCCGCCCCGAACTTTGAATCCGTCGCCCCATAGACCAATCGCTTGACTCGGCAGAGGACTAAGGCTCCCGCACACATGGCGCACGGTTCGACAGTTGAATATAACGTACAGCCCGACAATCGCCGTCGGGTTAATTTTTTGCTTGCCGCCCGCAACGTCAAAAGTTCCGCGTGAGCCGTGGCGTCGCCTAGCTGTTCAATCCGATTGTGTTCGCCGCAAATTAAAATGCCGTCCTCGTCGATGAGAACGGCACCGATTGGAACTTCATCTTCCTTGTAAGCCTTGAACGCCTCCGCCAGCGCAAGGCTCATGAATTCTTTATCAGTCATTGTCCAGCCTCCTTCATGCAAGCAACATATCCAGACTTAAGCCGCTAGCATAGAACAGCGAATGCGTTCCGCAACTCGTCAGCTCCAAGTCATACGCTTCTGGGATTTCGGTTTTCTTGACGGGTGTCGCTTTTCTATTCATCACGCGCCGCAGTTCTTCGGCGAAAGAATTCCTTTCATCTCGGCGACCGCGTCCGCTATTGAAACGGTGCTTGTTGTCGTGCGCGACGCCGTTGACGCGAGCAACCCGTGCAACTTTTTCTACTTTTTCCAACATCGCAATCTCCTCCTTGAAAAATCTTGTTCGCGTCCTTCAACCTTAGTATCGTCAAAAAGTTTCACCTCCTTAAACCAAAAGGCAACTTGACGTTGCATCCAGCGGTCGCGCCTTAGTCCTCAATGATTTGGGCGTTATTCCCGCGTCCGTACGCAACGCTAGCGCATTGCTAGTTTCAATAGTCGTCCTTTAAACCAAAAGGAACTCCACCACTTACGGCAGAGTTCCTTTTTGATTGTCAATGTAGAGTTTGAATTATTCGAGTGCGCCTGCAATCTTGCTGTTGACTTCGCGAGCCGCCGCAACACTCTCAGCGAACTTAGCTTTTTCAGCGTCGGAGAATTCGACTTCGACGATTTTTTCAATGCCGTTCTTGCCGAGGATAACGGGGACGCCTATGCACAAATCTTTTTCGCCGTATTCGCCTTCGAGGTAGACGCAACAGGGAATGAGTTTTTTAGCGTCAAGAGCGATTGCCTCAACCAGAGCCGCCGCCGCCGCGCCAGGAGCATACCAAGCGGACGTTCCCAAAAGTTTGGTACAGGTTGCACCGCCGACTTTGGTAGCCTCAACAGCTTTTTGGATAGCCTCGTCGCTAAGGAGCTGGGTAACGGGGATGCCGCGATAAGTTGCAAGGCTGACGAGCGGAACCATCGTCTTATCAGCATGACCGCCGACGACCATACCATCAATATCAGTAGGCGTTGCGGGGTAGCCAGCCTCTTGCAGAGCGATAGACAAGTAGTAACGGAAACGGGAGCTGTCTAACATGCCGCCTTGACCGATGATACGATTGCGCGGGAGCTTGGTATCTTTGAGCGTCAGGTAAGTCATTGCGTCCATAGGATTGGAGACGATGATAAGGATTGCTTCGGGCGAGTGCTCAAGGATTTGGTCGACGACACTCTTTACGATTTTGGCGTTGGTGCCGATGAGTTGTTCGCGGGTCATGCCGGGCTTACGGGGAATGCCGCTGGTGACAACCACCACTTGCGAGCCTGCCGTCGCCGCATAGTTATTGGTCACACCAGTTACCGTCGTATCAAAGTTG
>JAFQZB010000289.1 GCA_017406175.1 Selenomonadaceae bacterium
CGGAACTTGATTCATATTGGTATCGGTCAAGCCCTCCAGCTGAAGCCCCGCCAAGATTAATAGTGCCGTCATGCCCGCCCCAAATGCAAATTGCCTCTCGCGCCGGAATTGCGTAAAGAACTTCCAGAAGAAGTAAACATACAGCCCGACGAACGCCGCAAGCCCGATTAAGCCGCCTTCGCTAGCCCGGTGCAAAAGGTTGTTGTGCGGTTGAGTGTGCCCGCGCATTTCTTTGCTAGGACGTTCCTTAGCCTCGTCGGGGATATAATGCTTGTTGTATGCCTCGAAGAACATCTTTTGCCCCACGCCGTAAATCGGGTAGTCGCAGAAGATTTCGCCCGCCGCCTTCCACATCAAGACGCGTTCGGAGTTGCTTTGGAAGTTTGCATTGGTTAAAGTCGCTAGCCGGTCTTGAATCTTCGGAGAGGTCATAGCCACGATTAAGAAGACAATCGCCAAGCCCGCGCAGATTTTTGCAGTCAAGCGGCGATACTTCTTTTCAAGCGCGACGAAGATTAGCACGACGCCCACTAACGCAAGCCACGCGCCCCGCGTCATAGACAGCACGAGACAAATCAAGCTCAAGCTCGCCACGAAGACCGCAAGCCTCCTCCACGGCAAAGGCAAGATTTCAAGCCTCGCAATGAAGATTAACAGCGGGATTTGCATTAGCATGAACGAACCGTAAAAGGTCGGCGTGTGATTGAATCCGAAGGCTCGCGGCTCGCCCTGCACGAAGTATTGATAAATGCCCGCCATGTCATTGACTAGGAACGCCAACATCGACGCGATTAGCACGCCGCAAAGTTGCTTACGACTCTTTATGAACGTCAGCGCGAACATCAGCGGGAAGAACCGATGGACTTCGCCGACGACTTCTCGAAAGCTCGTTGCTGGCTCCCAAGACATTGCCGCGATAAAGGCTTGCAAGACGAGATAGACGGCTAGCACTTCCAAAATATTTGAGTCGAACGGCGGCAAGGCTCTATTGCGCACAGACCAGACGACGATAAACAGCGTGCCTAATCCGACGGCGACACTTGCGGCGGCAGTCGATAGCGGCACCGCCAACGCCATAAGCAACACGACGTAATACATTGCCGAGCCGAATGAGATTTTCTTTAGCATGATTCAACCCTCCTTGAGTTGAGCGACTAGCTCTGGCGGAATGACTTCGGGATAATTTTCCGCTAGCCATTCAACGATTCGATTCCAATAACGCTTAGCCTTCCACGCCGCCGCGAACTCGAACCAATAAACCAGCGGGATTAGGACGGGCGTCCCTATGTTGTCGACGATTCGCACGCGATAAGCTCTGGGCGCGTGTTCCTGCACCATGAAATTTTCTATGTCCGTGTCGACGATTGCAATGTTCTCGCGCAGGAAGTCCGACTTAAAGTTTAGCAGGACAGTCCAAATCCTCTGCAAGGTCTGCGCGTCGGGTTTAGTCGTCGGCAGAAATTTTTTCATGTCGAGGCTTGTCTTGCCGTTGTAGTCTAGGACGCGTTCAAAGACATAGCCCAGCCCCAAATTAGTTTCGACTGTCCCGAAAAACTCAGTGACGAGCCGCGACCTACTCAACTTATCCGCGCACATTCTCCGATAACGCATTTCCTTTTTAACGTCGCCGTCGTCTTTGGTGTGCGGAATCTTTATGCACTTCGTCGGGTCAATCGGGTGAACGTAAGTTGCCTGGTGCCCGCCGGAGCCGATAAATAATTCTTCGTTGATTTTCAAAACGTCGTTCATCTGTCGACCTTCCTAATCTTATGAACTCTTAGCTTGTCGAGCCATTGCCAAACCTTTAACTGAATCTGCGCGAAGTCTCCGACGCGTCGAATGATTGCCCTGTCGTAGATGTCCGAGCCGATTGCCTCTGCCGTCAAGATAATTTCCGCCGCCTCGCCTAGGTTTAGAATCAATTCATCGTCGGTTATGACTTCGGATAAAATATTTTCGTCGCCCGCAGTCGCTGTGACTTTAACGGGTGTGTCGACGTGGAAACGATACAGCCCGATTGAAAGTTTATCGACCTCATAGGGCACGGCGTATTGATAAAAGAAATTGTCATCGATTGTGAGCTTGATAAACGGCGGCAACTTCCTAAGCGGCTCGGCATTGGCGAAGAATTCAACCTCCGCAAGCCCAAAATCCCTTCCCGCGTCGATGACTGAAATTTCCGCCCGCCTCACAAAAAGTTTTTCCGTATCAATGACTAGAGGTCGTCCGCGGCTGGGAAGCTCTTTATCAATGACGGCTTGCGCGTCGGCTAGTTCCAGGCGCAGGGAAATCTTAGCGGGCGCGTCGTCTAGTGGGTTGCCGTAAATCACAATGCGCTGAACTTGAATCGGCTCTTGCCACGTGAAGAAAATCTTCCGTTGCTTATCGGACGGTTGCCAAAGGTTATCTTCGGCAAAAATCTTGAAGTCCCGAACCTTAGCGGCGTCGCCTGAAGTCGCTGTGACCTGCGCGCAGAACGTTTGACTGTCCGTGCGCCGCTCGAAGAAAATTTCATCGCTGTTGATGATTCGTAAGGCGTTCCACTCGTTGCGCTGGGATTTGTGCGCGAAGACCGCTTCGGCGATTGGGTTGCCCTTCAAAAGCGACTGACTGTGCACGACGGGAAAACGAACGCGATTAGCCCAAACATAATTAGCGCGGTCGATTAAGTCAAAGTCGTAAGTATCAGTCTCGCCGAGTTTGGGCTTGCGTGTCGATAGGAGATTTGGCGCGTAGAAATCGGCGGCGGCAGTAAAGGCGGTCGCGTATGCAAACTTCTTGTAAACTTCGGGGCGATAGTCGGTGCGTTCGGATAAAATTTCGCCGAGGGTCTCCTCAAACAAAATCGATAGCGTGCGATGGTCGGGGTGGCTGTCGAAGTCGACGCAAAAGATTATGTTCGCCCGAAGCTCAAGCAGAAGGCTTTTCAAGTCGCGTTTGAAGTTTTGTCGGGTGTAGGGGCTGTGGCGTCCGAAAGTTTTTTTAGCGTAGTCGATGAAGTCTTGAGCCGCATAAGTCTCGACGTGACCTGCGGGCGATTGCGTCGGCTTATCGGAAAGCTTATGCCCGTCGCCGTAGCCGAGGAAGATAATCCGTTCGCGAGGCACGCCCAAAATCTTGAGTGCGTCGACTGCCTCTTTAGCACGAACCTCCGCTGATTGCTCAAAGTCGCCGTTAGTCGAGTACGCCACAAACACCTCAGCCTTAGCCGCCGCCAAAGTCAAAATCATGTTGCCGGCAATGTTAATCTCGTCGTCGGCGTGCGGAGCCAAAATCAAAACCCGCGTCCCGAAAAAACTTTTGTCAAAGAACGAATTGCCCGCCGTGGGAATCTCCTCCGCGTCGACCTGTTCGCCGACGAGTTCAAACAGCCCGCAAGCCTCCGCCTCAAAAAATTTTTTGTCGTCCATGCTGTCACCGTTCCTTAATAACTTCTGCAAGCCTAGGAATGACAATTTTAAAGTCGCACGTCTCCCGAATGAGCTTAGCCGCCCGCTCACCGAAAATTTTCCTGCGCTCGTCGTCAACGAACAGTTCAGAGACTTTATCCGCGAAGGCAACTGCGTCCTCCGAATAAACCCTGTAGCCGTTAACGTCGTTTGCAATCACGTCCTCGCAGCCGCCAATGTCGCTCGTGACTGCCGGAAGTCCGCTAGCCATCGCCTCAAGCAGGGAAGTCGGCAAGCCCTCATGCCTCGACGGGAAGATATAAACGTCCGCCAGCTGATAGAATTCCTGCGGCTCGTCGACTTCGCCGATAACTTTTATTGAATCGTCCAGTTCAGCGGATAGCGTCCTTAGCTCGTTAAGCAGATGATTCAGCCCGCCGCCTACCACGTAAAGCAACGCGCTTGGGAATTTCTTATGCAACAGCCGCCACACGTCCTGCAAGGTATCAACGCCCTTATCCTTGACGACCCGTGCACAGAACAGCAGAACTTTGCAATCAGGATTGATGCCGTGGGAAATTTTCAGCTCGCGCCGCCGTGATTCGTTTGACTGCGGATATTTGTTCGTGTCGATGCCGTGCGGCAGGATAGAAATTTTTTCTGGAGCAATGCCGCCGCGTTCAATAAAGCCGTCGCGAATCTCTTTAGTCGTCGCAACGTAATGGGTACACGTCGCCAAGATTTTATTGCGCCAACCGTCCGCAGAAAAAATCTCCGCCTTGCCCGTCAAAGCCAACGTCACGGGTTTATTGAAGAGCCTCGCGAACAAAATCGCCCACACGGAAAATTTTGGCGTGCCGATGATGTAAAAGGCGTCAATGTCCCTGTGCGTCGTCAACAGCCGCAAAAAAATTTCCAGCCAACGTAGCGGCGGGTGCAGTCTCACGAGGTCGATACCGTTTAAATCTTCCCTTGCCGCCGTGAAGAAAAATCTTTTTTTCGTCATGAGCGTGACGCGGTGTCCGAGCCTAATGAGTTGCAAAGCGTGATTCTCGCCGTGAATCTCTGCGCCGCTCTTCGTCGGGCGTCCGTCTGGCAGAAATTTCTTCCCGACCGCAAAATCTTTTATCAACAAGCAAATGTTCATGTCTACTCCTTTCAGCGCAATTCTAGCAAAAATTTTCCCGCCGTCAAATAAAAAAGCCCCGACGCACTGTCGAGGCAGTGAAGCTTAGACTGGGCATAATTTTTTCTGCGTAAGGGGTTGTTCCACGAGGGGAGCCATCTTCTCGCGAATGACATCAGCCACGGGCACGACTTCACGCTGATATTGATTGTCGAAGTCCTCCCAGAACTGCCCGCGGTCTACGGGGTTGCCCTTGTGGTCGTAATACTTATTCGGCTTGAAGAGTCCGCCTTTGTCCTCGTACTTGTAGCCCATGACGTTTATCGCACGGCGCGTGCGCTCGCTACCAACGTAAACATCTTCAACAATGCCGCGCCTGTACAAGTCAAAGCTGTCTGCCGCCGTCTCAGCAATCGTTCCGCCCGTTATGTTATCGAGTTCGTCTTCAGAAAGTTTTTCGTCTGCAATTTTCTTTTCGTCAGTCATTGTTATCAGTCTCCTTTTCTGCTTTATACGTTGCTTGAAAGATTTCATTACTTGTCCGATAAAAATTTTCTCGCGGCGTCCAGGACTTGGGCGGGCGTGACGTTGGCAAGGCAAGCGGGCTTAGGATAAGTCGGGCACTCCTCCGCTTTGCAAGTGCACGGGCAACAAGACTCGCGGCTCGTTAAGGCGACGGCATTGGGATTAATCGGGTGCCAACGGTCGGGGCTTGTGCAACCGTACATCGTGACCATCTTAATTCCAGTCGTCGCGGCAATGTGCGTGGCTCCCGTGTCCACCGTGATAAACAAGTCCGCACGTCTAAAGAGTTCTGCAAGGTCGGTTAGGGACGTTTCGCCGCAGAAATTTTCTACACCGCCGCCAATCTCTTTGATGACTTCTTCGGCGTAGTCGCGGTCGTTGGGTGCGCCGACGATAAAAAACGCCGCGTCATAGTCTTTCCTCAGCTCGCGGACGACTTCGGCAAAATATTCCTTGCTCCACGTCTTAAGCGGGAACGTCCCCTTGACGCACAGCGCGATTTTAAATCTGGCGGGCGGCAGGCGGGCAAGCAATTCATCGGCGACGGGAGAATTTTTTTTCGGGAAGACTGGCTCGGCGTGCCCTTCAAGCTTAAAGAACTTGCGGACAATCTCTTGATAGGTCTCGGCTTGCAACGTCTGGTTCAGGTCGTGCGCAATCTCCACAACGTCAGTATAAAACATCGTCACGCTACTTTTGTTGTCATCGAAGACTTTGGACGGGACGACGCGGCGCGGAATTCTCGCAAAGAAAGTTATCAGCGCGGGGCGGAGCTTGCGGTCGAAGGAGATTGCCAAATCAAAGCGGCGGCGGCGAATCTCTTTGATAAGTTCGCGCATCTTAGCAATAGAATTCTCCTTGGCTTTGTAATCGAGGACTATCACATCGTCGACAACGGGATTATCAATTACTGCGTCCTTGACCACGGGCTTAACAAGCATGGTGATTCGCGTTTGCGGAAAGTTCTTCTTGATGAGTGCCAGCGCGGAAGTCGTGAGCACCACGTCGCCGAGATTGACCAGCGCATTGACCAAAATATTTCTAAACATCGTCCGTCGCCTCCGTTACGTGAACATTTTCCTTGCCGTAGTAGTAAAGCTTGACGTACTTAGCCATCGTGTAGAAGTAATGAAAGCCGGCAAGCACAAAGCCAATCATGCCGTCGAGGAAGCCGCCGCGCAAGACATACATTCGGAAGCTTGCCCACAAAGGGTGCGCAATCATATCGAGTAGCCCCGCCGACTTACCTTGTTCGTGAGCCTTCTTAGCGGCAAGCGTCGTGTAGAAGTTCAGCTTGTTGAAGTAGTGATTCCAATCGCGATAGGGATAGTGCACAAGATACGCGGACGCGGCGAAGTCCTTTTCCGTGCACGTGTGATGAATTTGCGGATGGACAAAGCCGGTTACGTAACTTCCCTGCGTCGGGAACAATCTTGTGACGTAATCGGGAAACCAGCCGCCATGCCGGAGCGGTTGCCCCCAAAAATAACTAAGACGCGCCGTCCGCCATGCAATGCCTTTATCGTCAGCGGCTAGGACTTTTTTTATCTCGGCAGTTAAAGCGGGCGTGGCTCTTTCGTCAGCGTCTATGAAGAAGACCCAATCGCACGTCGCCTGCTGAATCGCAAAAGTCTGTTGCCCGCCCCAGTCGCCGTTCAAAGCGTGTTGAATCACCCTTGCGCCCAGTTCGGAGGCAATTTGCGCGGTGGCGTCTGTGCTTAAGTCGTCGATAACAATTACCTCGTCCGCAAAGCCTTTGACGCTCTTAATACACGCGCCGATAAATCGTTCCTCGTTCTTCGCCAAAATCAGCACTGATACCTTAGCCATAAGAACCCTCCATAATCCTTTCGAGCCGCCGAGCAAAGTTCACGGGGGAAAAATCTTCGCCAGCCGCCCGCAAAGCCCTTTCATACGTCGGGAAGTTTTCGTCGAAGCCGTTTATAAAATCTTCAAGCACGCAGGCTAAGTCGTCTAGGTTGCCGCTTTTAAAAGTTTCGCCGACGCGGTATAGGTCGAACACTTCTGGATTCATATCATCGCTTGCCACGACGGGTTTGCCAAAGCCAATCGCCGTGAAAAGCATTCCGCCCCAATGATAACGATAGCGCGGCGCGGAATACGGCATTAACAGCGCGTCCACGTTCATAATAGCCCGCTGCCACTCCGCACCGATTAAACCCTTGTGCAAAAAGCTTAGCCCTTCGACGCCGCCATACTGCTTGATAATCTCCTCGAAGTCGTCCGCGTCCTCCGCGTGCATTGTCGAGCCTTGCACCATGAGTTTAACTCGCCGCGTATACTTGCCCTTAAGGTAAACTTCCAACAGCCCGCGCAAATTTTTTTCCCGACGATACTGACCAAAGAAACCGATTTTTAGGTAGGGACTAGGGACTTGGGACTGGGGACTAGTGGTTAGGTCGCGGGCGGTGTATGTCGGCGGATAGATTGTAAAGATATTGTCTCGCCGTTCGCCGAAGATTGAATCCCCGAACGTCAGCACGACTGGCTTAATATTCCTGTTGAAGGCAAGCTTATCCGCCGCCGCCAAAAACTTCGGAGCCTCCGTCGGATTGATGCCGTGCAGGATAAAAATCAGCGGCACAGAGATTTTCCTAAGCTCGCTGTGATTCAAAGCCCGCAAGTATCGATAAGTCGACGTGGGGACAATCAGCGCGTCGAAATCCTTTTGTGCCTCGAATAGCTGACGATACCACCGCTGCCGATTGAATTCACGCCGAAACGCCGCCAAAAGTTTTTTCAGCCCGCGAGAGTTCGTATAAGTCACGGCGTCGCCGCGGAGCCTGTTGACTGGCGTTTGATAGTCGAATTGGAAGCGGAAGTTCTGCGGGACGTAAAATTCAACCTCATGCCCCAAGGCTTTGAACTCCTCAACCAAAATCCTATCGAACTCGACCTCGTGACCGCCAGGCGTCATTATGTTTTCAAATATCGCAAGTCTCACGTCTAAACCTCCGCAAAGTGTTGTCAATCGCCGCGTCCAACTCGTCAAGCAGAGCAAACCGCCGCCGATATTGCGCCCGCTTATGAGACGGAATCTCCTCGACGGTCTTGCGCATCTCAGTCAAAGGCAATTCGTAAAATCTCGCGTCGTCAGTCGGAACGCCGCCCGCCTCCGTCCAAAAGTCGCTAAACGAAGTCTTAAGCTTCCTATCGCGGCGAACGTGATTGTTAGCGTAGTAGCCTTCGTTCGTCACGGCGAAAATTTTTTCCACGCCCAGCGACCTCGCGACACTCTGCGCGGCGTAAAGGATTAAATTCTTCGTGCGGTAAGCGTGGCATTTCTTAGTTATGCGTTTGACGAGTTCTTTGGCGTCGTCGACGTTTGGTCCCTGCATTGCGCCGATAAACATTGCCCAAGCGTCGCCTTTACGGGCTATCCAAAACAGGATTTGATAAACGGGCACTTCGCCGGGCAGATTGAACATCACAGCCGCTAGCCCCTCTTTACGTTGCCCCGACTCCGCGCAAAGTACTAAATTCATCTCGCCGAGCGTTTCATCAAGCGGCATCCTCCAAAGCTCAATCTTTTTATCGCCGTAAAGCTTTAGCATGAAGTCATCATTCATTCGCGCTGATAAAAATTGCATGTTCTCTTCGATAAGCCGCGCCCGCTCCTCGAACGTCGACCGATAATAAAAAAATGCCCGCGTTGCCTGTTCATAGACGAACGGATAACCGTCCGCGACCTTAGTCATCAGCTCCGACTGCCCGAAGAATCTTTCAAGGCGGCTCATGCGCTTGGGGTGCAGTAGACACCTTGCCAAGAACACTGCGAATCGATGAGCCTCCCGCGGGTTGTTCAGGTCGTAAATTTTTTTTCCCAGTTCAATGAAGTTGCTCATAACATCTCCTTCTAGCTAGCCGATTATATGTTTCGCCGCTAATTATATCATAAACAAAATTAAAATTGCATTGCCCTTGACGATTTGATACAATGCCCGCAAGCGTTGAGAGTTCGGAAATATTTTTTTACACAAGGAGGAGATTCTATTTGAGAAGTGACCAAAGAGGTGATAACAAATTAAAGATAATTCCGCTGGGCGGGCTCGGCGAAATCGGCAAGAACATGACGATAATCCGCTACGGCGACGAAATGATTATGATTGATGCGGGGCTTATGTTCCCCGAAAATGATATGCTCGGCATTGACCTCGTTATCCCAGATATTTCTTACGTTATCGAGAATAAAAATTGCCTCAAGGCAATAATCCTGACGCACGGACACGAAGACCATATCGGTGCGTTGCCGTACATCTTGAAGAAATTAACAGTTCCTGTCTACGGCACGAAGCTCACGTTAGGGATTTTATCTGGTCGGCTCAAGGAAGATGGCGTCGAGTGTAAGAACCTGCGCCCGGTCTCCAGCGGCGAAATCGTCATGATTGGTTGCTTTAGCATAGGCTTTATCCGCGTTAATCACTCAATCCCCGACTCGGTTGCCCTGTCGATTAAAACGCCCGTCGGCATGATTGTCCATACCGGAGACTTCAAGCTTGACTACACGCCGATTGATGGCAAGATGACTGACTTCCGCCGCTTCGCTGATTTGGGTCAACGCGGCGTGCTTCTCTTAATGGCTGACTCGACAAACGCGGAAAAGGAAGGACACACTCCCAGCGAACGGACAGTGGGCACGGCATTTAATCGCGAATTCCAGAATGCGCCAGGCAGAATCATCGTAGCGACCTTTTCTTCAAACGTCCATAGGATTCAGCAGGCAATCGATATGGCAATCCGCTATCGTCGCCGCGTGGCAATCCTTGGTCGCAGTATGGTAAACGTCGTTCAAACTTCCATTGAGCTTGGCTACCTGCACGCCCCCGAAGGAACTATCATCGACATTGAAGACATTAGAAATTATCCCGCGAATAAAATTGTAATCATAACGACTGGCAGTCAAGGCGAACCGATGAGCGCACTTACTCGCATGGCAATGAGCGACCATAGGCAAGTTGACGTTATCCCCGGCGACACCGTAATTATTTCCGCTACGCCGATTCCCGGCAATGAAAAGCTCGTGGCTAAGACTGTCGATAACCTTCTGCGGCTCGGAGCAAATGTCGTTCACCGCCGCGAAGAAGGCATTCACGTTTCAGGGCACGCCGCCCGCGATGAGCTCCGATTGATTCACAACTTGGTTAAGCCCAAATTTTTTATGCCTGTGCACGGCGAACTTCATCACCTGTTCGCGCACGCCAAACTTGCTGAGGAAATGGGCATGAACCGCGAAAACATTTTGGTCGGCGAAAACGGAGCTGTCATTGAAATCACCCGCGACAGTGGCAAAGTTGCCGGGCATGTCAATGCGGGCGTGATTATGGTCGACGGGCTGGGCGTCGGCGACGTGGGCAATATCGTCCTGCGCGACCGCCGCCAACTTTCCCAAGACGGTATCTTAATCGTCGTCGTGACTATGAACCGCGCCGCTGGCAAAATTGTTTCCGGCCCAGATATTGTGTCGCGTGGCTTCGTCTACGTCCGCGAATCCGAACATCTCATGGACGACGCTCGTAGCCGCGTTTTTCACGTTTTGCGCCGCTGTAAGGAAGACCAAATCCTTGACTGGATGACGATTAAGCTTGCTATCCGCGACGCCTTAGCCCAGTTCCTTTTCGAGCGAACCCGACGCCGCCCTATGATTTTGCCCATTATCGTTGAAGTCTAAGGAAAATCCTCCGCCCGATTGAGTGGAGGATTTTTTTATTGCCGCCTCCTAATGAACAGCCGCTTATAAATCTTCTTGCCGCCAATGTAAAGCGCAGGACACAACGAGTAGCCGTCGACGCCATAAGAACCCGCATTGCCGACGATTTCAAATTGATTCGGGTTGTATTTGTCAAGGAAAGTAATCGGCACGCCCATAACGCCGAAATAGTCCACGGGGATAAACGCCGTCTTCGGAACTTCGATTGCGTCGTAGTTGTCGTAGTGCGGGAAAAGCTCCGGCTCCTCGGCGTAGCGTTTGAATAGCAGGATGTCTTCGTGCCGCTTGCGAACGTCTAGATTAGTGAACCAATGCAAATTCCTAAATTTAACAAGCCCCGTCTCCGCGTTGAAGACTCCTTCGGCAAATTCTTTGTATTGCCCGTTTGGAAGTCGCAAATAAGCGTTGCCGCCGTTAAAGCCGTAGCCGAGCCAAAGCTTATTCTCTTTAATCAGCGGGAAAATCTCTTTGTAGGTTATGGCGTTCATGTTGCCGATAATGAGGAACTTTTTATCGTAAGCTATGAGTTGGGCGACGTATTCGCGGAAGAGACTAAACGGCGGGTTCGTGACGACAACATCAGCCTCCTTTAGGGCTTCGACGCATTCGGGCGAGCGGAAGTCTCCATTGCCCTCAAGATAAGTTACGACGTTGCGATTGTTCTCAAGCAATAACTTAACGTCAGCCAAATCCGCCGCGCCGTCGCCATTCAAATCAGTAACTTCCGTGACTTCAAGCTTGATAGCCTGGGTGCGTTTGTCGAAGTGCGGATTATAGTTTTGCGTCCCGAAGAAGTCAAATTCGGTTTGGACAATCGGCGAGCCGGCGTAGCACGTCGCGATTACCTTCTTTAGCTTGAGCTGATTAAAGTAAATCATGAAGTACTTAAAAAAATCGGACTCGTAAGGGTCGTCGCAGTTGCAAAGGACGGTTTTGCCCTCGAAGAACTTTTGATAGTGCCAAAGTTCGTTCTCAATGTCGGCAATGCGCGTGTAGAACTCGTCCTTCTTAGCCTTAGCCGCCGCGTTTAGGTTCTTGTTGCCCATAAAATTTCCCCCAATAACTTCATGTTCAGAGAGTCGCGGACGACCTTTGCGAGGCGGTCGAAACTCTTTTGCTTTTCGGCGCGGACGTTTCGTGTAGAGGCGAGCGGCTCCAAACCTTTCTTGTGGCGGACGGCGTTTAGGATTTGCCTGCGGAAGTCGTCGTTGTCAAAAATGCCGTGGACGTAAGTCCCGAAGACATTGCCCGCCGCGATAATCTTCTGCCTGTGCAAGTTGCTATCGCCCGCGTGAATTTCGTAGCCGTCAAGGTCGCGGCTTATGATTCGACTGCCGAGGAATTCAAAATCGACATCAAGCCTAACTTGCCGCGTGAACTTATCGGCGGTGAAGGTCGTTTCAATCGGCAGGAGGTTCAGCCCGTCAAGTTCGGTGTGATTCGATTCGGTGCACAGCGGGTCAAAGATTTTACCGCCGAGCATTTGGAAGCCGCCGCATATCCCGACGACCGCCGCGCCGCCTTGAGCAACCCGCAAAATCTTATCGGCAAAGTGATTGGCACGCAGGGCAAGCAAGTCCTCTGACGTGTTCTTACTGCCAGGCAAAATGATAACGTCCGCCGCGTCGAGTTCGTCGGGGTTCGTGGCGTAGAAGAGATTAACATCAGCCTCGCCCGCCAAGCTGTCAAAGTCCGTGAAGTTCGAGAGCTTGCCGAGGCGCACAACAGCAATCGTCACGTCGCCGCCCGAAGAAATTTTATCATCGAGTGATACGGAGTCTTCGTCGTCAATGCCGAGCCTGTCGATAAAAGGAACGATACCGAGCACGGGCTTAGAAGTTTTCTTCTCTAGGAAATCGACGGCGGGCAACAGGAGATTGACATCACCACGGAACTTGTTAATCACCAAACCTTTGACGAGTTCGCGTTCGTCGTCGTCGAGGAGTTCAAGCGTGCCGACCAGAGACGCCAAAGCCCCGCCGCGGTCAATGTCAGCGACGAGTAGCACGGGCGCATTGAGATACTTAGCGACGCGCATGTTGACTATATCGTTAGCCTTGAGATTGACTTCGGCGGGCGAGCCAGCCCCCTCAATGATAATCGTGTCGAATTCGGCGGAGAGTTTTTGCAACGCCGCCTTGACTGCCTCGAAGGCTTTTAGCGAGTAACCTTGATGATAAGCCGCCGCACTCATGACGCCGACCGCCCGCCCGTTGATTATGACTTGAGAAGTTTGGTTGCCGGTGGGCTTTAGCAAAACGGGATTCATTTCGACACGCGGCAAAAGGTTAGCCGCCTCAGCCTGTGCGACTTGTGCGCGCCCCATTTCCAGACCGTCCGCCGTCACGAACGAGTTTAAAGCCATGTTCTGTGCCTTGAAGGGTGCCACGCGCCGCCCTTCCCTGAAGAAGATTCTACACAGCGCGGCAGTCAGTATGCTTTTGCCCACGTGCGAGCTTGTCCCTTGAATCATTAGGTATCTTGTCATTGCCGCATCACCTTTTCAAACCGGAAGAAATATTCACCGCCGGGGAAGTCTTCGTCGGGAGCGTTCGGGTCTCTGTGCTTAGGGTTAAAGAACTCCACCGCGTGAAAGCCGCACTTGTTGATATAAAAATGCAGGTTGCGCTTCTCAAAGTAAGGCGTCACGGTCTCCCAAACTTTTGTCGCGGGGTAAAGCTGTTCAATCGCCCGCCACGCCGCCGAGCCAATGCCTTTGCTGTGGCAATCGACGTTGACATACAAAAGCGACAGCTCGTTGCGATTATCGGGACGAATCACGACGACTGCGCCGCCGACAATCTTGCCGCCGCTTACAATGTCAAAAATCTTCGCGCCCTCCGCCGCAAAAGATTTCTCCACGTCTTCGCGAGGGATAATCTCTTTGCCGTCGTCGCCGAACTCATCGACAACCGCCGCTTTGAATGCCGCTTGAATGTTCGCGATAAAATTTTCTCTGTCCGTCGTCGGGACAAGTTCAATCGTCATGTAATCACCTCATAACCTTTTCCATTGCAAGATAAGCGTCCTGTTCGCCGTAAATCGAAAACGCCACGAACCCGCACTTGTTCAAGTAGAAGTGGACGTTGCGTCTATCAAGCCACGGCGTCGACGCGTACCAAACCTTTGTATCGGGGTAGAGCCTCTCAATCGCTTGCCACGCCGCAAAGCCGATGCCCGAATTCCTCTTGCTCGCCTCCACGAAGAACAGCGATAACTTATTGTGCTTAGTCTCGGCGTTTATCGTAAGGACTGCGCCGCCGACGATTTCTTTATCCGCGATAATGTCTAGGAGCGTGGCGCGTGTCTTGTCGAATAGGCTGGGCAAATCTTCGTCGCGAAACTTATTCGTACCGTCAGCCCTGCGGAAGGCGGCTTGCAGGTTCTCGATAAAGCGTCCTCTGTCAGTCGTCGGGGCGAGTTCAATAGTCAAAACTTCTCCTCCAACTTCTTTAGTTCGACTGCAATGCCCGCCACCGTCAAAAAGACTTTATCGGCGTGCGCGGCGAGCATTTGATTGGCAAGCCCAGCTAAGTCTCTGAATCGCCTTGCCAATTTATTTTCGGGGACAATTCCTCCGCCAACCTCGTTGCTTACAAAGATTATCACGGCATCCGACTTCAACGCAGCGTCGATTAACTTCTGAATCAGTTCGCGCAGATTTTTATAAAGCGCGGCTTCGTCATCAAGGTCAGCGGCACAAAGGAAGTTGCTAACGTAAATCGTCACGCAGTCGAAGAGAATCGCGCCGAAGTCCGCCGCCGCCGTGGAAATCATTTCTTCCGCATTGAACGGAGCCTCGTAAGTCGTCCAGTTCGTGCCGCGCCGCTTTTGATGAAGTTTAATCCGATAAGCCATCTCGTCATCGAAGATTTGAGCCGTGGCAATGTAAGCCGCCCGCCCGTCGCCGAGTTTAAGCGCGAGCCTCTCCGCAAAGGAACTTTTGCCACTGCGCGCCCCGCCCGTCACCAGAATTATCTTGCCCAAAGTCTCACCGTCCTTCCGATTGTAAAAAATTTTTTATTCTACCTTGATACGCTAATCCCTACTGCGTCGCCGGAAAAATTTGACTAAGGTTAAGGCGTGAAGTATAATCAGCGCGTAAAAAATGGAGGAAATGAAATGAAATCGAACGTTGAAAATTCTTTCGAGAGCGAGATTGCCAACGAATATGCCAAGTATGAATCGCTCACAGACGAAGAACTTATCGTTGAGATAAAGGAAAAGAACAATACTTCGGCAATGGATTATCTGATTCACCGCTACAGGAGTTTTGTTCGGGCGAAGGCGCGTTCCTACTTCCTAATCGGCGCGGACAG
>JAFQZB010000026.1 GCA_017406175.1 Selenomonadaceae bacterium
AACGCTTCGACCTCGACGCCAGCCAACTTCCCCAACGTCAATCGGACTTTGAAGACTTTTGCCGCGTGATTCTGTTCAGCCGCCTTAAGCGCAATGTCCAAAATGTTTTCTGCAAGCGTCGCTTCGTGCAAAGTCAATCGCCCCCAAAAAATTCATTCTCCACTGCCAAGCAAAGCATATGATAAATCGGCAAGTGGAATTCTTGAATCGTATGGGACGAATCCGCTGGTACGCAAATTGAAACGTCAGATAAATGGCGAAGTCTTCCGCCGCGACGCCCCGTCATCGCCACGACCTTTATCCCCATAATCTTTGCAACCTCCACGGAGAATAAAACATTGTCCGAGTTGCCCGAAGTCGAGATTGCAAGCAACACGTCACCGCGCCTGCCGATGCCGAAAATCTGTTGTGCGAAGATTAAGTTGGGCATTACGTCATTGCCAAAGGCGGTTATTAGTGAAGTTTCGCCAACCAAGCTCACGGCTGGCAACGCGCTTTGAAGATTTGCCTTGAAGTATTCAACGTCAGCGGGGAAAAGTTCTTGCGCACGCTTGACGAATTCGGGATTGAAGTCCTCAATCTTGCGTGGCAGAAGGAAACCTTTCATTAGTTCGCCGACGATATGCATTGCGTCCGCCGCCGAGCCACCGTTGCCGCACGTCATCAACTTCCCGCCGCCGCGATAGCTCTTGCAAATAATATCAATCATCGCGAACAGACTGCCGCGACAAATCTCCAACGCGGGATAACGTTCAATCAGTTCTTCGATTTTCTTAGCCGTAGATTTTTTTATGTCAATCGCTCCCTTTCAACTATTACTTTTATTTCAACGCTGTAATAAGCAAAGCTCCCAAGGCAATAATCATGCCCCCGACGCCTAACATTGTTTGCCGCCACGTGTCGTTTATTTGTTTGCCGAGTGAATCAATTTTTTCATTTAGCCGCCTAATATCTTCTCTCTGTTCCCTAAGTTCTTGCACAGTCATTGAAAAGCGCGTATCCTGCAGGGATGTTTTTAAGCGCAATTCAGCATTTATTCTATCCTGCTCGGTCATTGTCAATCACGCCCTTTGCATTAAAAAGACTGCCGATGATTGACCGACAGTCGAAGAAATCTATACCAGTGACAAATTACTTAATCTTAACAAGGATGTCCGCGTCTTCGTCTTCAACGATTCTCGCTCCGTTGTCATTGAGAATCAAAGCGACCGCCGCGCAAAGGGTCTTGTCATCGCCCACAACCAAAGCCGTCTTGCCAATCAGAGCTTCTGAGCTACCTTCAAAGATTGCAATCTCATCGCCAATGCGGAACTTCGGAATGGGTTTATCCTCGACGTGAATGCTACCTTCAAGCAAGTCATCTTTGTCGTCGTTGAACTTGATGACGATATGACCGAGGCTCTTGATATTGTTGTTGACTTCGTTGCCGACGCTGAGGATTTTGAATTCGGAGTCTGCAATCTTGAGAACGTCGCCCGGCTTGATAACGTCGGTGATTTTATTGCCGCTGTGCAAAACGGAAAAGTCGCGCAGTTCAGGCAGAACCATTGAATCATCGAAGATAACGAGCATTTTAACGAGACTAGTAAACTTAGAGACCTCACCGCCGATGCCCACGATTTTTGTGCTGTAATATTTCTTCGCCATTGAAAGCCCTCCCGTACTTCAAATAAACTTTTTAATTAATTTCAAGCTTGAATTCTGCAAGCCGGCGATTAATCCTGCCGCTTATCAGAAAAATTTTGCCGCGTGTGTTATACTCTCAATCAAAAACGGAGTGATTCGATTGGTTGAGTTATTGGCACCGGCTGGCAGTTTCGAGGCATTAAAGGCGGCAGTGGAGGCGGGCGCGGACGCAGTCTATCTTGCGGGCGAAAAATTCGGGGCGCGGGCTTATGCAGAAAACTTCGCGGGCGAACAACTGATTAAAGCTGTGGAATTTGCTCATTTGCGCGGCGTGGCGGTTCATGTCACGGTTAATACAATCATTTCCGACACCGAGCTTGACGAGTTCGCGCAGTATCTGAAGTTCCTTCGGCGGGCGAACGTCGACGCGCTGTTAGTTCAAGACTTGGGGGCGGCGTCAATCGCTAAAAAGGTCGCTCCCGAAGTCCCGTTGCACGCCTCGACGCAGATGACGATTCACAACCTTGAAGGCGTCAAGGCACTTGCCGAGCTTGGCTTTAGTCGAGTGGTTTTGAGCCGTGAACTAACCTTGGACGAGATAAAAAAGATTTGCCGTGAGTCGCCGATTGAAACGGAAATTTTTATTCACGGGGCGTTATGCGTGTGTTGGTCGGGGCAATGCCTGATGAGTTCGCTAATCGGAGGTCGGAGCGGCAATCGCGGACGGTGTGCGCAACCTTGCCGCCTGCCCTATGAACTCGTCGACGAACACGGCAAGCAACTTCTCGACGCGGGCAAGTATTTGCTTAGCCCAAAGGATTTAAATACGCTGGACTTGTTGCCAAGGCTGATTGAAACGGGCGTCACGAGTTTGAAGATTGAAGGGCGCATGAAGCGTCCGGAATATGTCGCAACTGTCGTTAAGGTTTATCGCGACGCACTGGACAAGGGAACTTCCACGGCAGAAGACAGACGTAAGCTCGCGCAGATTTTTAATCGAGACTTCACGACGGCTTACCTTGAAAAGAACCCCGGACGCAACCTAATCAGCGACATGCGTCCTAATAATCGCGGCGTGTTGATTGGCAGGGTCGCGGAGGTCGGGCGCGATAAGGTTACTCTTAAGCTAAGCGGCGAAGTTCATACGGGCGACCAAGTGGAGATTTGGATAAAGGTTGGCGGGCGCGTGACGTTTACGGTTGAGGACTTCGACCTACGCGGCGAGCTGTGTACGATTAAGCTTGCGAGCACGAAGGGCATCCGCGTCCATGACAGAGCCTTTAAAATCTTTGACGCACAGTTGACCGCTGAGGCTAGAAAATATTTCGTTGGGGCTCCTTTGCGGCGTATCAAGGTTGCGGCGGAGGTCAAAGCTAAACTCGGCGAGCCGCTGACGTTGACGCTAACTGACGCTGACGGCAACTCGTCGACCGCTCAAACAAAATTTATCGCAGAGCCCGCGCTCAATCGTCCGCTGACTTTGGAAACGCTACGCAATCAACTCGGACGCTTGGGCAATTCAATCTTCGCGCTAGAAAAAATTTCCGCAGACCTGGACGCGGGCTTGATGATTCCGATTAGCGAACTCAATGACGTGCGCCGCCGTGCCGTCGAAGGTTTGGAGACTCAACGCCTTAGGAAGTTTGAACGCAAGCCCCTTGCCCCTGCCGAAGAAAAAATTTATCCGCCTTGCACAGTCGAGACGACTAAGCTTGTTGCTCACGTCGACACGCTGGAGAAGTTGACTCTTGCCCTAGACGCTGGCGCGGACGAAATTTTATTCGGCGGAGAAACTTTTACTAATCAGCCCGTCAAGGACACGTCAACGGCGATTGAACTTGTCCACGCTCGCGGGAAGAAAATTTCTTGGGCGACGCCGCGTCTTGTCCGAGAAGGGGAGCCGTTCACAGTGCCCGCCGAAGTCGACGCCGTCTACGTCCATAACCTCGCGACGTTCAGGCTTGCTAAGGGATTTGGCGTCCCGATTCGCACGGATTTTTCTCTGCACGTCTTCAATCACGCGACGATTGATTTCCTAAAGTTCCTCGGCGTCGAAGGCGTGACGCTCTCTCCCGAACTCAACCTTGCGCAAGTCAAAGCTCTGGCGGAAAAATCTTGCTTGCCCATGGAATGTATCGTTCATGGTCGCCAGGAGTTGATGCTTTCGGCTTACTGTGTGCTCGGAAGTTTCCTAGGCGGCTTAGACAAAAAAAAATGCCCGCACGTTTGCCGGACGAAAAACTTCTTCTTGCGCGACAGGTTGGGCGAACTCTTCCCCGTCGTTACTGACCAGTTTTGTCGAATGCATATCCTAAACGCCAAGACGCTTTCTATGATTGAACACCGCAACGATTTTGACGGCGTGGCTAGAATTCGCATCGACTGCCGAGCTTTGACGTTACAAGAAGTAGCAAGGATTGTTCACGCTTACAAGTTCAGCGGGGCCGAGATTGAGAACTTCACTCGCGGGCATTATTTCCGAGGCGTGGTTAAAAGCTGAACATACGTTCGCCGACGCCACCCACGCGCACTTCTCCGACGTTAAGTTCAGTCTGCTTTAAGGAATTCCTCAACGAATCAAGGTAAGTGCTCCTGAACTCCTCGGCAATGTCGATTCGCGAAAAATAAAAGCGCATATCCAGATGCGTTTCCTCGTAGACGCGGAAGACCAATTCCGCCGCGCCAATGTAATCCGTAAGGACGCAGATACGGAACCACGTCTCTTTCTTTTCTTGCCCGGTCTCCTCGTCCTTGGTGTTTTCGTCGTAGACATTAAGATAAGTTGGATAACTTGCCTCGTTATCGCCCATGTAAAGCGGCAACATCATTTGGAAGGAGCGTTGATTCTGCACGACGGAATTTTCCGCGCTCATAGCGTGACGCATAGCAGTCGTAAAGTCCGCGACTTCTTTTCCGGCTCGTTTAAAGGCGCGGGCGTTCATCTTCGAGGTTACGTTTGCCATGTCGCACATCTGCATAAAAGCCCAAAGCCTCGGCAAGTCAGGGAGATTCTGTTGGACGGCGGCTTGCCGGACGGTGAGCGGAATATTATTTTGACAAAGGCGCAGGAGGTTTTGTAAGTGGCGTGCCTCGTCCTCGGACATCATTTGCTGCGAATTGTTTATGAAGTTTTGGAGCAAAGCGGCGTCGCGTGGTGTCTGCGCTGCGCTGGGATGCCTAAGGAGGAATTGCGCTAGGCTCTTCATCGTATCGTTAGTCTGCGGCGTGTTCTGCAAGTTCTGCTTTAGCATTGCGTTCTTTGCCATTTCCATTTGCATTCGCAATTCTTCTTGCCGATTAACGAAATCCTCGCTTACGTGCTTAGGCTTTATCCTGCTTCGACGCATTCGCGGTATCGTCGGGTCGAATTGAGGTTGAGTTTGCCCTTGAGCTTGTGGCGGATTGAACTGCGTTTGCCCTTGAGCTTGTGGCGGATTGAACTGCGTTTGCCCTTGAGCTTGCGGCGGATTGAATTGAGCTTGTCCTTGAGCTTGCGGAGGATTGAACTGCGCTTGACCTTGGGCTTGTGGCGGATTGAACTGCCCTTGCCCTTGAGCTTGCGGCTGATTGAATTGCGTTTGTCCCTGAGCTTGTGGCGGATTGAATTGAGCTTGTCCTTGAGCTTGCCCCTGAGCTTGCGGAGGATTGAATTGCGTTTGCCCTTGAGCTTGCGGCGGATTGAATTGAGCTTGTCCTTGAGCTTGCGGCTGAGTGAATTGCGCTTGTCCTTGAGCTTGCGGCGGATTGAATTGAGCTTGTCCTTGAGCTTGCG
>JAFQZB010000290.1 GCA_017406175.1 Selenomonadaceae bacterium
AACCGAAATCGACGACCTTCACAATAAAATTGAAAACGGAAAAACAGAACTCGCCGCGCCATTTCCTCAACAAGACGAATTCGAGCGGCTTTCACTTCGCTCCGCAGAACTTTCTCATCTACTCAACGAAGACGTTGATTCTGCCGAAAAAGATAAATCCAATCTGAATTCTGAAAAACAACGCCGTCTTAACGCCATTTTTAATGGTGAATCAGATTCTTTGTGCGCTAAATACTTCTTTTCCTTCGTTAAGAAAGAAATTCAAAGTCCCGATGATGATTGGTCTGACATCTGCGACAAAAAAGCCATTACCTTCCTTTTAGACGAAGGATTCAGCAAAGATAACGTTTCCACTACTATTATCAAATTTTCTCCGACCGTTCCGAGTAAGGAAGACGTTCATAACATGTTGGAAGAGTGCACCAGTCGAGCGGCTTCTTCTCGTTGACTACATAAACCATTCTATTAAAAAGAGAAATGCCTTTCATTACTTTTTATCAAACAGGAAGAAATTCTCTCCGAATTCTTCCTGTTTTTTATTGTTTACGGCTCTGCTCTTGTATTGTTGTTATAGCAGTGTTACAGTATTTGTACTTTTGCTAGGAATTATTTTAATGGAGTGATGATTTATATGGCTCATGATTCTAACGTTAAGGAACTTCAAGATAAAATTTTCAAACTCGCTTCTGATAATTTACACTTAGAGGAAAACGAACCACCTGTCATAGAAAAAATTGTTGAAGTTCCTCCTCCTGATTATCAAACTCTTAAAAAGAAAACTAAGTTGGATTCTCAACTTATTCATCAACTGCAACATCGTTGTCACACTTTGGAACACATGCTTGCTAATTGCGATATTTCTCCTATGTCCAACATCATTAAAGAATACAAATCTATGTCCGACTTCTATCTTCTGCAACTTATCAAAGAAGTTGAAATTTATCGAGTTAGTTCAAACGAACGCTCTGAGTTATTAGATTTTGTCAATTACCTTCATTCAGTCACTTCCGAAATAGAGGATATGTTAATTATTGAGCACTAAGGAGGTATTCTTTTTGGCTTGCTCTACTCCTAAACTCAAATTTGCTCTCGCTAAAAATGCATTGATTCATTTTTTCAGCAATGCTTATTGGACAAAGGACGAACTTACTTTCATGCGGTCATTTCTTGAAGAAAATAACTCAGATAAGGTATTGAAATTAAAAATACGATTACTTGCAGAGGAAAATAATGACATGCTAGTAGCCGCTGTCCTCGCCGATTCCTCCTCTGAAGAATTTCGTTTCCTTTACAGCAAATACCGACTCGGTCATTCTTTTGTTCAAATCTCAACGGAACTTAACGTTCATCCAAATAGCTTACAACGTTGGCGCGATAAATTTTTAGCTAAAATTGCTACCTTACTGGAATACAATCTACCTGCTGATGACATTTTTTCTCGGAACAAAGTGGAAGCTTTGGTTTTTGTCCTTGAGCGCACCATAGCCTTCTACGAAACCTACGGTAATGCTGACGCCGAAGTTCTCCACTCGCTCAAAGTTAAACTCAATGCTTATCAAAACTTACTTTTTGCTATCAAATTCTTCTTAGCGTCCAAATCCAAACAACTCGCAATCAGAACGATAAAGACAAAAATCCTAAACCAACACGTTTCACTAAGTGAACTAGAATTCCTGACCAATTCTTCGCATTCGTCCATCGCACACTACTTAAATCTCTTCCAACGTCAATTTTATTCTCAAAGCAACTAAAATCATACCCGTCTTAATAATTTTCACGAAACCAGCGCAATTCCGATTTTCAAAAATTTTGCGCTCCCTATTGCGCCCCCTGAGCGACTGACGTCGGGCGGACACTGCGGGCGAGGCACCCTTTCAGGGACGCTAAAGCTTGCCTCGCAACCTTGTGTCCAGCCTCGTCGTCAGACGGATTTTTTTTCGTTTCGTTACACTACACTCAAAAAATTTTTGCGTCGCTACGCTAGCAAAAACCGCCTACGCTCAGCCCGCGCCCCCCACCCGATATACCGAGAATGTTAAAAATTTCACTTACCCTTAACTTGGCGTAAACCTCCGGTTAAGGATTACCTGTTAAAAAAAGAAACCCTGGTTTTCGATTTGGGGTATCGCTAACCTAAGCTAAGCGACTACACCGGAGCTATCACTCAACCGAACTTTCAGAGCAAAATTTCAACCTCTGCGTTATCACTCCATTTGCATCAACAACCTACAACGCAACTTTGCTTTTCTATCGCTTGACGCTTGCACATTCGTGCTTCGCTACGATAGCAAAGTTGCTTAAGCCTCCCCTGTCCTTTTACCTTTTCCTCGTAAAAAGAAAATGTGCTTTGGGTTAAGCCGTCGAGCCTTCAAGCCTTCGACTCGTTACCGCTTGCGTCGTCGTCGGCTTGCTCGTCGCCGTCGCTTGGTAGTTGGGGCTGGGCTCCAAGCAGGTGACGAGCTTTTTGGGTTAAGCCGTCGAGCCTTCAAGCCTTCGACTCGTTACCGCTTGCGTCGTCGTCGGCTTGCTCGTCGCCGTCGCTTGGTAGGAATTCTTAGGAATTCTTAGGAAACGGAAAATGGCTTTGTGACGCCATTTAATGTAGGGGGTATTTTGTCTTAATGAGAGCTGAATTCCCGCGTAATGAGAGCTGAATTCCCGCGTAGTGAGAGTAACAAAATTTGTAAACGAATATAATGGAAAAAATATTTTACAAATGGTGACTGGTTAAGTGTGACTCCAAGCAGGTGACGAGCTTTTTGGGTTAAGCCGTCGAGCCTTCAAGCCTTCGACTCGTTACCGCTTGCGTCGTCGTCAGCTTGCTTCGGCAATGTCCTTCCGTAATCAAATTTCTGAAACGACTAAACTTCAGCAAGACTAACTATAAAGCCGTAAGAATAAATATTCGGATAACAAAAAGACTACGCACAAGGATTGTAAAAGAATTGTAAAAGAACAACAAAGATAATCGCTTAAAAAACATATCAAAACGCAGAATAAAAATAGTGTATTATGCAAATGCCGAAGTTTTTTACTGATGCTATTGACAATGCCGAAGTTTTCTGCTAAATTTACGGCTAAATTTATGAGAGAATTAAGTAGTGCCGAAGTTGTAAACGATTGCAAAATACTTTTACAATCAAGAAACAAACGATAGGTGAACAAAATGAAAGCTGATTTTTTAACAAGCGGAAGGGCTTCAAAGCTCTTAGATGTATCAGAGAAAACTTTAAGACGTTGGGAAAAAAACGGAATACTCTTGCCGCATCATAAATCCGTGAGTGGTTACAAGTATTATAGCGAACAACAGTTGCGTAACTTCTCGGAAAATTATTACGGAACTTACGAAAAGACACTTAGGACAAAAGTCGACTTAACTGGCACAACAGATGTTAAAGAAAATCAAACCGATAAAATCGCAACTAATGAAGTTGAAAGCGAACGACAGGTAAAAGCTTGCGTAGCTCAAAGTCATTACTTCAGTACGTCGAGATTAGTTAGAGAATTAAACACCATTGGTTTGAATGAGTTGACAACAATTTCAATCAAGGGGTTTGGTTCCATAGAGGTTTTCATGTGGGTCGATGAGACAATGCAAAAAAATTTGGGACTCACACCAACCGACATAACGAAAGATAGATTGTGCCCGACAAATTACGATATATTCATAATCGAAAGCGTTCTGAGCTTGAAAAAAGCTGGCAACAAAGAATTTACTACCGCTCAATTGATTAAACATATGCACGGAAACAGCTTAGGCGGAATATCTGATGTCGAAATCCAATTCGTTGAAAATCGAATATTGACAATGATGACATGGTACATTCGTATAAAACTTTCCGAAGAATTTCGTCACTATCCTAAAATGCCGGAAAAACTCAAAAATCAAAGCGTGATTAAAGGGCACTTGCTCGACACAATAATTTTGGAACGTAAAGATAAAGGAAATAAGACAAGAAATTTGCTCGGCAATCCAATAAACGGTTGCTTCGGCATTCCTAGCGATAAAGATGTTGCTATCATATTTGAAACTTTCTCAGAATCTATAAAACAACTTACTTGCTTTCCTACTTCGTTTTTGGATATAAAAGGTACAAGGAATAGCAGAACGACAAGAATCCTGACAAACTATGTACTCAAAAAAATTCAAGGCTTGAAGAGAAACAAAAAAGGTATCAATACAATGCTGTTTTCCACCATCGAAAAAGAACTCGGCATAACGGATTATGTCTCAACGAAAAAAGCTCGTATCCGTAGTGCCGTAATCAAAATAATTCAGAGTTGTAAGGAAAAAGGTCAGATAACAGATTACGAAGTCATAATGGACGGGAAAATTTTTTACAGTATAAAACTCAAGTGGGAAGGAGCATCTAAAAAAAGAAATGTACGAAATGGATTTAAACGAGGCAATAAGGTACGTTCACGAAAATCCTGAAGTGTATTTGACGCCTACAGGCAAAAAAGATGGCGGATACATCTGCCCAATATGCGGTAGCGGAAGTGGACCGCACAAGACGGGCATCCAAGCGGACAAAAAAGAACCATGGAAGTTTACTTGCTTTGCTCACGATTGCTTTCCTCCTAAGTCCGACATCATCAACATTATCGCCGCTAAAGAACATTTGGACAACAAAAAAGCTTTGTTCAGAGCCTTCGAGATTTATGGAATCATTCTAAAGGGTATGTATGACTATGTTCCTAGACCGCCTAAAGTTTTTGACGACCATTCGGCGCAGGAAATTTTGAGGATTAAGGCGAATATAAAAACTGCATCTGAAAATCTGTGGCAAGCTGAAGATTATTTGAGAAGTCGCGGAATCAGTCTTAAAACGGCAATCAAAATGAATTGTGGTTTCATTCCAAACTGGTATCATCCGAAAGTATTGGAACAATTTAAGGGCAAGCCACCATTCGATGGCAGTCCGCGTTTTATTTTTCCCACAAGCATAGAAAGTTATTCTGCGCGGGATACTCGTCCTTTGGAAGAAATTCCGCCCAATGAGAGAAAATATATTAAGCAAAAAGCCGGAAGTTCTAAAATTTTTAATGTCAATTCAGTCGCAACGGCTAAAAATGCGATATTCATAGTAGAAGGCGAGTTTGATTTACTAAGTATAGAGGAAATGGGTTACTCAGCAATAGGTTTGGGTAGCACGTCCATGATTGAACATATCATTCCCGAATTAGCTCAGTATGAAGTAACTCAACCTTTCGTAATTTCTTTAGATAACGATTCGGCGGGACGGATTGCGTCGGAAAAATTGTTGAAAGTATTGCAAGAAGCGAATTACGAAGCATATGTAATAAATATAAGCGGTGAATATAAAGACGCGAACGAGGCGTTGACGAGCGATAAAGCTTCTTTTGAAAAAAGATTGTCACAGGTAGTGGCTGATCCGAAGACAGTGGCACTTGAAAAAGAACGGAATGAAGAGAGCAATATGGGTAAGATTGAATCATTGCTGTCGACAATGAGGTCGAGTCGAAAACCCGTATCGACAGGATTTAAAAAATTAGATATGACTTTAGATGGCGGACTTTATGCTCCGGGACTGTACATAATCGCCGGAGGTACGTCTGTCGGCAAAACTGCGCTCATGCAACAAATGGCTTATAATTTGGCTTGCAATAATCAGGACGTAATTTATTTTTCTCTGGAAATGAGCATACAAGATTTGTTTTATCGAGACTTGTCAAGACTGTCTAAGTTATTTGGCAAGGGGCAAACTGTTCACGAAATAATTCAAAACGGCGGGAAATACATAACCGAAGATATAATCTCGGAATACAAAAAGGCGGCAGCTCATATCTTTACTCATGCGGCACTTTCGGAAATTACCGTTGAATACATCGAGCATACCGCAATGAGTCATGTCAAACGCTTGGAAGAAAAACCCGTATTGTTCGTTGATTATCTGCAGATATTGGAACCGACAAATCCGCACGCGACAGACAAACAGATTGTAGACCACAGCGTAAAATCCCTAAATATTCTAAGTCGTTCGTTGGAAATACCGATAGTAGTAGCGGCATCGCTGAATCGTTCGGGCTATTCTGAAGAAGTAAACTTTCAATCTTTGAAAGAGTCGGGCGCATTGGAGTATACGGGCGATATAGTCATTGGTTTGCAATTTCAAGCTACGGCGAAAATTATCGAGAAATCAAAGAATGTGTTAGAGCGCACAAAAAAATTAACTGAGGAAAGAAATAAACCGATTCGCAAAATGGAAGCCGTGATATTGAAACACAGGAACGGCAAAATCGGTAGCAGAACTTATTTTGACTATGTTCCTAAATACAATCTTTATAAAGAAGGCGAGCCGGATAAGAATCTTATGAGCACTATGCAACTGGCACTTTTAGAAAGTGAAGATAGTACGCCGGAAGAACTTATCGAAAGTAAAATCGTGCGAAGGCGCGTTATCAGTTAGAATTTTGTCGTCCGATACAAGTAGGACGATTTTTTTTTTGCCAACTTGCAAAATTGTGTTATACGAGTTGACTGCAAAGGGTGTAACATAAGCATGAGCGAGCGAATCCGAATAAAGGTAGTTAAAATTTTTGGAGGGCAGATGATGTTAGGGAATGTAAGGAGGCAAAAAACTTCTCAAGACGTTGAATTTTTGGAGGATAGTGAAAAACTTCGTCGAGAATTAAAACGAGTGCGCGAGGAAAATCGAAAATTAAAGCACATTATCTCTTACGGGAATATATCGACACTGGAAACGTTGATAGACCAGTATATGGACTACAGCCGAATTTATTTGAAGAAAATTGCTATCGAGATACAGCTGACAGATTATGAACAATCCGGCACAGATAAAGTAATGGAGCTGATAGAACAT
>JAFQZB010000291.1 GCA_017406175.1 Selenomonadaceae bacterium
TAATGCCGTTATCGGGACCTGCGAACACTCAGCCGGCAACTCGACCTTGACCCCGTCCACCGCGATACTCGTCAATGCCGTCGTTTGCGCGAACGAGTAAACCCCGGCCGTCTTGGTCAAAGTCCCGTAATTGACTGCCGCACTAGGATTCTCATCGTCAAAGTCAACAGCATAAGCATCTGCAGGAACAGCATTATTGATAGTTAATGCGCCGCCCGTCGTCTGCCACATTGTCTTCCAAGCATCGCCAACCAATTCCGCAGTGGTAATGCTGTTACTAGCCGCCGCGGCAGGATTGAGCTTATCACCCGTGACCAAACCGATTGAAGTCATCGTGTAAGAATTACTGCTACCGTAAGTGAAGCTCTCGCCCGAATTGAGGTCGCCGATTGTGACAGTGTCATTATTGCTAACCTCAACCGTCAATGAGCCTGAAGTATTTGTAATCGTTTCGCTAATGGTAGTGCTGTCTTCCGTGCGGCGTGTGTTTATTGTTGCGTCCTGTTCGAGCTTAACTTTACCATTTGTTAAAAGGGCATTTCCCGATTCAGTAGTGATGGTTAGGTTGTTCTGCGCATTGAAGGAACTATCATTTATTGTGAAGGTTTCAACGCCAACTGTCGATACTGTCGTTTCAAGAGTCGTCGAGAAAACTTTAAACGTCGTGTCGAGAAGGACAGCTTCAAGATTATCAATGTTGCCGCCAGTGACAGCACTTAGCACATAACCTGTTTGGGAGTCATTGTAAGCTAGCTGGGCAACGCGCTTTGTCGGGGCAATATTGCCGTCATCATCCACACCTACAACAATAGCCGTCGTGTCAATGGTGTATGTTTTTGTAAGGTCAAGTTCAGAATTAGCATTGAGCGAGATAATCGAATCGTAGTTAGCGTCGTCAACAATTTTATCGTAGTCAAGCGCACCACTCGTTATCGTGCCGTTGTAGAGAGTATCAATCTCGCCGCTACTGTTCAGCTTAGCAAGCGTGGTTGTGCCGTAGACTTTATATTTGGTGTCGCCGATTGTAAAAGTATCATCATTGTCGAGACTGCCCAGCGAAGTCCATGAGCCGTCCTTAGCAGTCGCAGTAATCTCAACACCATCGTCCGCTACAGAGATTGAATTTGAATCATTTGTAGCTGTGACTGCCGCCTTGTCTTTATCAAGAGTAACCGTGCCCGCGTAGAGTGTGGAGTCGTTAGCAGTTACGTATATCGTTATGCCGCTGGTCGTGGTGTAGGCTTTATCGTTGACAGTGTAAGTGCCGCTACCCGTCTGAACCGTCGTCGCAAAATCGATATTAATCGGCGGGCTACCATTGGCTAACTTAACAGTTTCAATCAGATTGGCAGTGTCGGTGGAACTTAACTCATAAGAATCGTTCGCATAAGTAATCGTTGCCCGACGTGCGCTAGTATCGCTCGTGACAACAACATTATTGCCCTCCTTGACCGTCACACTGCTTAAATCCAGCACGCCTTTAGACTTTAGCTTAACGATATTCGACCAAGTGCCCTCTGAGGGCAGGACATAACTTTCAACGCCTGCCCCAGTCCAAATCTGATTGTCGGCAGTCTTCGTTAAACCCGCGCCTGTCATCAGATATGCGGTGCCGTCGACTGTAAAGGAATCGCCTTCAGCGGGCGTGAAAGTTTTGTTCTCGATATCGACGTTGTTAATCGTGCCGCTTATCGTGTAGCTGGTGCCGTTGGCGGGGCTAACAGTAATGTTTGTGGCATTGGTGGCGGTGAGCGGTATCGTTGAAAAGTCTCCATCAATGGTAGCCGTCACGCCAGAGCCGACTGAGATTAAAGAGGGAGTTCCTTCCGTTATGGTGCTAGTAGCAGTGAATTTGCTTAGCTTGTAAGTTTTGGCGTCTCTATCATATGTGATTTGACCGTAGTTTTTCGTTGGATTGTCTATTGAGTCAACGAGAAAAGCGGATTTCGTCAACTTTCCGTCAAGGGTTATAACTTCGTCGCTGGAAACTTCCACAAGCCCCAACCATGTGCCGTCGTTATCTGTAGTCATCAATTCTGCAAGCGTAAGTTGACTGCTTGTAGGACTGAGCGTCGACAAAATATCTGTGCTGGTTCCCCTAGTCCTAATAAAGCCCGCTTTAGTGTAATTAAATTCAAAGGAAGTCCCGCCATTGACAATGCTAAATTTATCGCCCGTGTCGAGACCAGTGACCGTCGTATTGGCAGAGGAGCCATCGTCCGTCGTTTGAATTCCAAAGCCGTCGCCGTCTAACAGCGTGTAGGTTATGTCATTGACTTTGAGACTCTCGGAAGCCGTTGCGTCGTCGATACCAGAAACAACTGCTTTGTCTGTGTCTTTATTGTAATCAACGGTAAACTCGCCCGAAACCGCTTGGAAAGTTTTATCGTTAGCCGTGACAGTTTGTATGGAATCGTTAATAGTAAGTGCGCCCGACAACAAGCTAACTTCCGTAGCGTCCCAAACCAAAACTTCATCGTTGGTGCTGTTGTAATTGACTGTGAACGATTTGCCCGTCGTCGCAGTCGCCATGAAATCGGTTTCACCCGCATGGATTGAGGTATTAAGTAAATCTTTCGTGAAGATGACTTGGTCTAGTTCAACAGTAACAGAGCTAAGGGAGGTATTGTCGCTCGCGCCTGTCGTGCTTAGGGTGTAGCCGTCATCGCTATTAGTCAGCGTGCCATAAATCGTCGTGGGGGTCGAAGTATTGCTTACAACATAAGCCGCCGTTACATTGCTATTGAAAACGGAAATTGCTTCAGAGCCTATCGTCAAGTTACCCGCGCTTGCTTCGATTAATCCGTTCCAAGTCGAACCACTTAAACTGCTGAGTGCTATTGAGCCTCCCTGCGTGGCGATAGTTTTGCCGTTCCAAATCAAATCATCAGAGTGTAATTTCCCGTTGCTTAGCAGAGTATAAGTTTTACCGTCGGCTGTGAAGGAGTCGCCCGCATCCAATGCGCCGATTGTGACATTGTCGCCGCTGACGTAAGTCGTTATGCCGTTGCCCGACGCGCCTGTTATGGAATGATTTGTTGAAGTTCCCGTAACGATTGACTGCCTGGAATCACTAAGAGCAATGGTGCCCGCTGTCTGATTAATTTTTCTCGCATCAGTGATAGTCGCGCTACCTCCTGTAGTCGTTGCATCGGCTACAACGAAAACATTGCCCGTTAGATTGTCAACGGAGAATGCCGCTTTTGAATTCTCGCCTGTGATTTTCTTATTTGCGAACCCGCTCGAAAGTGAAACCGTCGTGCTGTCCACGTCTATTGTGTAGTTGTCAGACCACGTGGCGTAGCCGTTCGCATTTATTGAATGTCCGCCACTTAAACTAATAAGCTCGGCAAAAAGGCTCTTAGGATTGTCTGTATCATTGACGACAAAAGCTGAAGACGTTGTATCGGATATAGTTAAGGTATTACTCACTGGCGCAATCATGGCACGCCAACTCGTACCGCTCGTATCAAGTTCAGATAGTCCGAAAGATGATTTTACGCTGTTTAAAAGTTTGTCATTGCTGACCAAGCCGACTGCACTTAACGAATAAGTATTGCCACCGACGTTGAATATTTCTCCTGTATCTAGTCCGCCGATTGTCGCCGTACTACCTGACACGCTGACCGTTAAACCGTCGCCGCCGCCAGCATAGGAGACAACACTGCCGCTACTATCGACGGCGATTGATTGAGTAGTAACTGACGAAAATATAAGTCCTGCCGTCTGCGTGATGTTGTCCGCACTGGTGATTATTGCTCCGCCTTCGGAGTCTTTGACGATAAATGTATTGCTACCAGTTGTGAACGCCGCCTCTGAACTCGTGCCTGCAACTTTTTTATTCGCGAACCCGCCCGAAAGAGTAACCGTCGTGTTGTCAACATTTATTGTGTAATCATCAGACCACGTGGTATAACCGCTCGCATTCATGGAGTGCCCGCCGCTTAAGCTGGCAAGCTCGGCAAAAAGGGTCGTGGGATTGTCTGTGTTGTCGACGACAAAAGCAGAAGATGTTGTTTCTGATATGGTTAAGGTATCGTTTGTCGGCGCAATCATGGAACGCCAACTTGCAATGCTCGTATTCAGTTCGGACAATCGGAAGGCTGACTTTACGCCGCTTAAAAGTTTATTATCGCTAACCAAGCCGACTGCACTTAATGAATAAGCGGAACCATCTACGCTGAATACTTCGCCTGCATCGACGCCTGTGATAGAAGAATTGGTGCTTGAAGTGCCCGCCGCTACATTTATCGTTGAGTTGCTCGCGATAATGTCCTTATCCAAAACAGTGACAGTCAAGGAATTCTTATCCGTCGTCAAAGAGCCGCTGATTAAAGAAGCCTTCGAGGCTCCGACAAGACTTGTAGCACCGCCCGAAAGCGTGACTTGATAGCCGGCTGTCGAATCGTCTTCCGTGACTGTAAGGGACGAGCGGGACGAGACAATAGACACGTTAGTAATATTGCCGCCACCCAACGAAAGAGCACTAACGCCGCTTGAAAGGGAAATCCTGGATAGTTTGTTATCACTGCTACTGCTAAGGGAGTAAGAACTGTTTGCCCCACCCGTGAGCGTGCCGAAAATATCGCTGAAGGTGTCATCAATAAGTATCGACGGCGAACTAAAACTGCTACTGGGCGGAATCGTCACGCTTTTAGCGGAGGAGGACAGCGTCACCAGAGTTGACCAATTTGCACCCGTACCAAGGCTATTGACGGCAACGGAACCATTTGTCAAAGAGTGATTGCTTGTAGCACTCCAAAGGCTGTGAGAACTCGAAGAATTTCCAACAAAACCCGCGCTTCTAACAGAGTAATTAACGCCGTCATAAGTAAACGAATCATTGACGCTATCGAGACCATTAACCGTGACATTGCCGCTACTGTTAATGCTAAAAGTCATCGCATCTCCAGAGTCCGCATTAACGGTGTAAGTCTTTGTCGTATCGCCGGTTGTGAGCGTGAACGTATCGCCCGCACTGCCCGTGACGGTGGCAGTTGAGTTGTTGTAGGTGACAGTCACATTGTTAGACGAGGTGACTTTAAAAGTTACAGAGCCGCCGTCGCCTAGTGTGATTGTCTGTCCGTTCTTTGCGCTTATCGTGCCGGAGATTAAAGTTATCGCGGTCGCCCCGTCGATTGTCGTTGCGGAATCAGTGGTCTTTCGGTTTACAGTAAAGGTATCACCGCTTACCCTGTCTGGGTCGACTTTGAAGGTTGCGTCCGTGCTTGAAGCTATGTTGGTAGCACTGCTGACGAGTGCTTTGTTAATCGTCGTGCTAGTGCCGCCCGTGAGTGAAATTGTACCCGCCGCCGTTTGGTGGAAGGCAGTTGCATCGCCGTTACCGATTGTGCTCAAAGTGTATGAACCGTCCGCCGCATTAAGTGAGGCAAAGATTGTATTGGGGTCGCTTGTGTCATCGACGATAGCCGCGCTATAAGTGTGAGTCGTGCCGATTTCAAAAACATCATTGGAGGGCGCAACCAACGAAACCAGATTGTTGGTTAAGTTATCAAGGTCTACATAAACAGCACCGCCATCATCTGTCGAAGATTCGCCGATATAGAGCATGTACTTGCCAGTACTGCTATTGAGTTGCAACAAGCCCGCGTTTAAACGAGTGTAACCATTAGCTCCGACGGAAAAATTTTCGCCAATGTCAATATCTCCGACAGTTGCCTTGTCTCCCGACACAGCTATAGTCAGACCGTTATTTATGCTGTTTTTGTCTCCATAGCCAAAAATTCTATAGCCGTCCGCCGTAATGGATTGGCTAGCCTCATCGGTTTTAATGGTGCCGTTCCCTAAGCTGACAGAATTCGAACCGCTAACGGAAACGCCACCTATAACGGTTGATACGGTGAAATAGTCAGTTGAATCACCAGAAGAAGTTGAATCATCAGAAGAAAAAGTTGTTCCGGAAACGCTGATAGTTATTGGAACTTTAGCAAAGCCTTTATCAATTTCTACAGTCAAACCGTCTCCGATGTTGATAGATTCTACTCCTGTTGCACTACCAGAAGTGTTTTTCGTAAGTGTACAAGTACCATCACTATTTTTAGTCAAAATGCCGTAGTACGTTGAAAAGTCTGAGTCTTTTTTAACGATAAAAGCACTAGAGCCTTCCATCGATTTAAAAAAATCATTTGAAATGTTAAAGCTGCTACTATCGTCAACATAAAGCACTTGTGCGAGCTGGCCACTATTCAAATCTAAATCTGTTGCAGTGGCTGACACGGTGTTCCCTGTAAAAGGGGTGCCTTTCCACATCCAAGAAGTAGGAGGAGTCGATTGACCGTCCTTCGTAAAGGTCTTTTCTGCCGATAAAATTTTAGAACTATTTAAAGTGTAGGAAACTTCTACTGTTCCTCCATTTTCAGTATAAGTGCAAGTAGCAAATGGATTGTTTGAGGAACTGATATTTTTGAAAGTAAGATTTTCGTTTTTCTTGTAACTAATATCGAGATTTCTGTTTATCGTGTATGTTTTATCTTCGTATTTTATACTATAACCAGAATAACTATTAAGCTCAACTAAACCATCGTCATATAAATTCCAAAATAACGTTTCAGAGATTGTAAAGGTATATTCTACTGTTCCTATTTTAAAAGTGGCTTTTCCATCAGAAGTTGTATATTTCAGGTTGAGTAAAAATCCTCCACTAGATTTTGAAGTTATATTTATGTCTACGCTACCAGTCACAAGCGAAAGCACAACGTCCGTGTTGCCTAAGGTGACTTCTTGTCCTATTTGCGGAGTGAAATTTCCGTTGCCAGGCTGCAAAATAACATTAGGGATATTGTTGCCACTTTTTAATTCTGAAACTGTGCCGCTCGTGACGGTGAGAGTCAATACACCGTCTCCGTCATCATCCGTAATCGTTCCACTAGCACCGCTTGAGCGCGTCATTGTATAAGTTGTACCATTAAGGGTAACTGATGATGCTAAGTTAGCGAAACGCTGTATATCGAAGGTGAAGTCTATCATGGTGAATCGTTCTCCTTTCCTACCTTTCTTCTCCTAATTTTTATCGTAGGAATTATGCCGTGTCTTAATTAAAAAGGGATTAGGGATAAACAGAAAACTGCTCCCTAATCCCTCGCTTAATTGCTATTTCAACATGGCAAGCATTGTGCCCGCCGCGACCGCCGTTCCGATAACGCCCGCGACATTCGGACCCATTGCGTGCATAAGGAGATAATTGCCAGGTTTAGACTTCATGCCGACGAGTTGACTGACACGAGCCGCCATAGGAACTGCCGAGACGCCCGCCGAGCCGATTAAAGGATTAATCGCGCCATTTGTCATCTTGCACATAATCTTTCCGAAAATCAAACCACCAGCCGTGCCGCCCATGAAAGCGACGAGACCGAGCCCGATTATAAGCAACGTGTCCGCCCTCAGGAAAGATTCGGCGTTCATCGTCATGCCCGTGCCGGTGCCGAGGAAGATTGTAACGATATTAATCAAAGCATTCTGCGCGGTGTCCGAAAGCCTATCCGTCACGCCCGATTCACGGAAGAGATTGCCTAACATCAGACAGCCCAGGAGCGCGGCTATCGGAGGCAGGAGCAAGCTGATAAAAATCGTTGCGACAATCGGGAAGACAATGAGTTCAAACTTCGTGACCTTGCGCAGGTCTTTCATGACGATTTCGCGTTCGGCTTGGGTCGTCATGAGTTTCATAATCGGCGGCTGAATCATCGGGACGAGCGACATGTACGAATAAGCCGCGACCGCGATTGCGCCGAGGAGATGGGGCGCAAGTTTCGTAGACAGATAAATTGACGTGGGACCGTCCGCGCCACCGATGATACCGATTGCCGCCGCCTCGTGAACGTTGAAGCCAACGAGCATTGCGCCGCCGAGAGCCACGAAGACGCCGATTTGAGCCGCCGCCCCCAAAAGCAACGTCGACGGACGAGCGAGGAGCGGGCTAAAGTCTGTCATTGCACCGATACCCAGGAAGATTAGCGGCGGAAAGATTTCGTAGGTTATGCCGTAGTTGATTGCCTTCATGACGTTCATTTCTTCGCCGAAAAAGCCCGTGTTCGGAAAGTTTGCGAGGATACAACCGAAGGCAATCGGACCGAGTAGCAACGGCTCGAACTCTTTGACGAACGCCATATACAAGAGCACTAAGCCGACGACTATCATAATGCCGTTGCCGACCGTGAACGCCGAAAAGCCGCTGTCATTCCAAACTGCCTGGAGCGACACCGAGAATGCGTTTAAAGCTTCCAAACTGAATCACTCCTTTTACTTGCGTTGCAGATTGTTGTTGAACTTAGCGGCGGCTCTCCACGGCGTGCCTTCGTGATTGATGATATGAACCGCCTTGACTTGTCCCGCAAAACCGTAAGCCGCGATTGCCGCCGTGATTGCCGCGATGACTTCGGGCTTGATACCTTCTTCGACGACGGGCGCGGGTTCGGGGGCTGATGTAGCTGCTGACTTCACGGCGACGAGTGGTTCTTCTTCTTCGGGAGTCTCCTTTACTTCAGGCTCCTTCGTCGGGTCGAGGAAGTGAATCAGCTTTATCAGATACATCAACACAACTAGCACAATGAAGACGACCGTCATGTTAATCATCATGATTATCAGTGGGTTCGTCGTTACCGGGGAATGTTCCATTTAAGAAATCACCTCTATCGTTATTTGCAAAGCTTAGCGCATTATAAATCCTTGCTCTGAAAAAATAAAGGGCAAACGGCTTGCCCGCCAACGAAAGTTTTTTTTACATTGAAATCGTCGTCGAAGAGAACAATATCAGCCGCCTTGCCGACCTCAAGACTTCCGAGCCTGTCGAAGAGTCCGAGCTTGACGGCGGGATTTTTCGTGACGAGTTCGACGCCCGCCGCAACGTCAAAGCTGGTGTTCGCGCAGAAGTTCTTAAAAACGTCATTCATCTTGGCGACGCTCCCGGCAATCGTCCCGTCCTCCAGCGTGGCGAGATTGCCCTTGACGAAAACTTTTTGCCCTCCGAGTTCGCTTAAGCCTTCGCCAATGCCGCAAGCCCTGAACGAATCAGTTATCAAGATGATTTCATTGCGCGGCTTGACTTTGGCAACGAGCCTTTGCGCGGCGGGGTGCACGTGGACATTATCGGCAATGAGTTCGACAGTCGCGCTTGAGTCGAGAGCCGCCCCGACGATGCCGGGTTTCCTGTGGTGAAGTCCCGACTGCGCGTTGAAAAGGTGCGTTATGTGATTCGCGCCGTGAGTAATCGCCGTTAAGGTCTGTTCATAAGTCGCGGCACTGTGTCCGATTGATACGACGATATTTTTTTCTAAGCAACGGGCAATGAAATCCAAACCGACTTCTTCGGGGGCAACAGTGATGATTTTAATCACGTCGGCAAAATCTTTTATCGCGTCGAAGTCGGCGGGCAAGATATTTTCCTCCGCCTGCGCCCCTTTGAACCTCTTGCTGATGAAAGGTCCTTCAAGGTGTGCTCCGAGAATTCTCGCGCCGCTTGAAAAGTTTTTCCCGTCTCGAATCCTCTGCAAGGCTCGGTAGATATTTTCAAGGGGCATAGTCATCGTCGTCGGTAAAAAGCTCGTTACTCCCGTCGAGGGCAGGAAGTTTGCTAGCGTCTTCAAAGCGTCAATGTTGTCGTCCATGGTATCGACGCCCGCCGCCCCGTGAATGTGGACGTTGATAAAGCCGGGCGACACGTAAGCCCCCGCCGCGTCGATAAGCTCCGCGCCGTCCACAGGCTCGCCGATTGAAATAATTTTCTCGTCGAAGGTCAAAGCCCCCGCCCAGACTTTGAAGCCGTCGCCGTCGGGGACAATCAACCTTCCGTTAATCAAAGACTTCATAAGCTCGCCTCAGTGGTGGAAAAGCCTAATGTGCGTGAATGCCATAGCAATGCCGTACTTGTCGCAGGTCTCGATAACGTTGTCATCGCGAATGGAGCCGCCCGTTTGCGCAATGAAGTCCACGCCAGATTGATGAGCACGCTCGATATTATCGCCGAACGGGAAGAACGCATCAGACGCCAACGACACGCCGTGAAGATTTTTCAGCCAAGCGCGTTTATCGTCGGCAGTCAAAGGTTCGGGCTTGACGCTAAAAAGATTCTGCCACGAGTCGTCGAAGGTCTCGCCGCCTAAGTAAACGTCAATGGCATTGTCGCGGTCGGGACGTTTGACGCCCTGTTTAAACGGTAGCTCCAAAACCTTCGGGCATTGACGCAAGAACCAGTAATCAGCTTTGTTGCCGGCAAGGCGTGTGCAATGAACGCGGCTTTGCTGACCAGCCCCGATACCGATTGCCTGCCCGCCCTTAGCATAGCAAACCGAATTCGATTGCGTGTACTTAAGAGTTATAAGCGCAGTCAAAAGGTCGCGGCAGGCTTCGGGCGTAAAGGTCTTGTTGCGGGTCGGAATATCGGTTAAGCAATCGTCCGAAATTTTAATGGCGTTTCGTTGTTGCTCGAAGGTCACGCCGAAAATTTTTTTAGTCTCGACTGCGGGCGGCTCGAAGTCGGGATTAACCTTTAGCACGAGATAATTTCCCTTGCGCTTAGACTTCAAGACCTCCAAAGCCTTCGACGTGTAAGCGGGGGCAATGATTCCGTCGCTGACTTCGCGCTTGAGATAGTTGGCGGTCGGCTCGTCGCATTCGTCAGAGAGGATAGCGAAATCTCCATAAGAACTCATACGGTCGGCTCCGCGTGCCCTGATGTAAGCGGTCGCCTGTTCGGAAAGTTCCACGTCCTCGGCAAAGTAAATCTTCTTCAATACATCGTCAAGGGGTTCAGCCACAGCGGCACCGGCGGGACTAACGTGCTTAAACGAGGCGGCGGCAGGAAGATTAGTTGCCTCTCTTAGCTCGCGGACGAGTTGCCAACCGTTTAGGGCGTCAAGCAAGTTGATATAACCTGGTCGACCGTTTAGGACTTCAAAGGGAAGTTCGCCCGCCTCCACAAAAACTCTAGCGGGCTTCTGATTCGGATTGCACCCATATTTCAATTCAAGCTCTTTCATTGTTAATCACCTCGGCTACAAAATTTCTTCGCGGCGGCGTTTACCCCTGCCGGATTCGTGTTATAATGGCGAAAAAATTTTTGGGAGCTGAGCACATGACTAAGACGGATTGGCAAAACTTTTTCAAGACGAAGGTCGACAAGTGCAACGTGCTAGTTATCGGCGATATAATGATGGACAGATATTACTACGGCGACGTTAAGAAGTTCGCAAGCGATGCGCCTGTGCCCGTGGCGAAGATTATCAATCGTAAGGCGTCGTTGGGTGCGGCGGCGAACATTGCAAACAACTTAGCGCGGCTCGGTTGCAAAACGTCGGTCGCGGGCTTCGTCGGCGATGACCACAACTTCGAGATACTTTCCAATCAACTTTACGAGAGCGGCATTGACCAAGAAGGCTTAATCGGAACGGAATGGCCGACGACGACCAAGATTAGAATCATGAGCGGACACGTTCAAATGTTCCGCATGGATTTTGAAGACCTCGCGCCGCGCACGGAAGAACAATTCGACGCGCTTAAAAGTTTCGTAAAGCAAAGACTCAATGACAGCCTCGATGCGATTGTCCTAGCCGACTACGAGAAAGGAGTTTGCACGGAAAGATTTTGCGCGTCAGTAATTCGGGCGGCTCACAATCACGGCGTGCCAGTGGTCGTCATGCCCTATGGTCAGCAGTGGATAAAGTACGCGCAAGCCGATTACATAACGCCCAACGTCGCCAAAATAAATAAGATTCTCCTTAGCCCGATACCAACCGACGACGATGACGCGGCGGAGAGAGCTGGACGATACATCATGCGCAAGTTTCGAGTCAAAAACGTTCTGGCGACTCGTTCGGCTTCGGGAATGACACTCGTGACAGACGATGACGCTTTCCACTTGCCGACACGAGCGCAAGAAGTTTTCGACAGCGCGGGCGCGGCGGATACAGTCGCGGCAGTCTTCGCTATGGCATTGGCGGGCGGACTTAAGCCAGTCGACGGAGCCTACATTGCTAACGTCGCGGCGGGTATCGTCCTTAGGAAGTCGGGAACGTATGCTATCACCCGCGAAGACGTTCTGAATGAGTTGGCGGGCTGAACATGCCTTGACTTTGACTGCGAATTGAATTACCCTTGAAAAAATTTCACAAGTTGAGGCGATAAAATTCATGATGATCGACGTACAGAATCAGCCCGACAGTCGCGGCATAAAAATAAAACGGACAGGCGTAACGAAAGTACACCTGCCATTTTTTATTGCGGATAGCGGACAAGTTCAACAGGTCGCCGCGCAGATTCGATTCACGGTTGCGCTCGCCGAAAACTTGCGCGGGACTCATATGAGCCGCCTAACAGAAATTTTGACGGACTGGACGCAACGCCCGATAAAGATTCCCGACGTAGAAAAAATTTTGCTTGACGCGCTGGAGAAGCTCTCGACGGACTTCGCGGCGATTGAGATGGCTTTTAAGTTCTTCGTGGAAAAGCTTTCGCCCGTGTCCAAAAAAATTTCTCTGTCGGCTGTCGATTGTCAATTCATCGGCGAACTTCATCGCGGCGAACGTATGAAATTTATCTTGGGCTTGAATGTGCCGTTCACGTCGCTTTGTCCGTGTAGTAAGGAAATCTCACAGTTCGGAGCACACAATCAACGCTCCGTCTGCCGCGTTAAGCTGACGTTCAAAGAGATTGGCGACGACGTGTCGATTAAAAGTTTTGTCAGGCTCATCGAGGCGCAAGGCTCCGCAGAAATTTTCCCACTCCTAAAACGCGAGGACGAAAAGTTCGTGACCGAAGCCGCCTATCAAAATCCAAAGTTCGTCGAAGACATTCTCCGCGACGTAGTAATTGCTCTGCGGCGTGTGGAAGGTTTATCGGCGTTCGAGGTCGAGTGCGAGAACTTTGAATCAATTCACAGTCACAACGCCTTCGCCGCCCACGAAGAGAAATTATCTTAGACTAAGGTACCGTTCATTTATCAACGAATTGCGCCTTGCTAACAAAAAAGCCCGTCTCATTTTCTTGAGATGGGCTTTTTACAATCTAGCCCCTATCCAATGCGGAAGGAGGTTTTTGTTTGCGTAGTATTAATCAGAAGTTGTACCAGTCGAGCGATTTGATTACGAATCTTTCGGATTGCGGAGTGAAGACGATGTTTTGAGATTCTTCCTGCGGATAGACACGAGTCGACATAACTTCGGAACCGTCGTTGATGAAAATTTCAATCGCGGACTTGTCGAGGAAAATGCGGAACTTAAGAATATCGCCGAAGGGTTGCAGTATGACTTTGCGAACGCCTTTGCCGCCCTCAATCGTCTGGTCGCGGTTAAGCTCAAGGACAGGTTGACCATCTTCGAGGTAATACCTGACGAAAGTCTTTTCTTTGTCGCTGCTGAAGAGTTCAAACTCGAAGTTGTTGCCCGAAGCATTAACGTCGACATCAAAGAGCAATTCGCCGCAAGTACCTTTAACGCCGTCAAGTATCGTTTCCTTATCGAGCGCAAGGTCTTTGAAGTGAACGCCTTCGCCGCGCATACATTCGAGTTCTTTGGGAGGATTGGTATAAACTCTGCCGTCTTCTCTGAGCTGAAGTTCACGCGGAATAGTAAGCATCGTTGCCCAGCCGTCAGCCTGTTCGGGGAAAGGACTTTGCCA
>JAFQZB010000292.1 GCA_017406175.1 Selenomonadaceae bacterium
ATTGTCAAAGAAAAATTCGGCTACGATGATTCGCTTGATGCGTTTGGCATTCATGGTATAGGCGGCATGTGGGGCGCGATTGCCACAGGACTTTGGGCAACGACAGCGGTTAATCCCGACGGCGCAAATGGTCTTTTCTACGGCGAGACAAATTTGTTTGTCGCTCAAATTGTTTCAATAGTTGTTGCGATAGTTTTCGCGGTTGTTGGTTCAGCGATTCTTTACAAAGTCGTTAGTGTAGTAGTTGCCCTTCGTGCAGACGAGAACGAAGAAGTTTTAGGGCTGGATATCACTGAACACGGCGAGCGCGGTTACAATGCCGGTCTCTTCGCCGGTGCACCTAGTTTTATCAGCGATGCTGAAGCCGGCGAGATAAGACTTTTTCCGAGTGTAAGCGGTTCCGACAGTTAAGGAGGGAGTTGCATGGAAAGAAAGCTTACGAAAATAGAAATAATTACGCGCCCTTCAAAGCTTGAAGATCTCAAAGACGCGTTAAACAAAATAGGCGTGCACGGCATGACCGTTAGCCAAGTGTATGGAGCGGGACTTCAGCGCGGACACAAGGAAGTGTATCGCGGCAGAGAGTATGACGTTAATCTTGTTCCGAAAATCAAGTTGGAAACGGTCGTATGCGAAATACCTGTCGAAAAAGTTTTGGAAGTCGCGCAGAAAGTTTTGCGCACGGGCAAATTCGGCGACGGAAAAATTTTCGTTTACGAGCTTAGCGACGCAGTTAGAATTCGCACGGGACATCGCGGCGTTGAAGCGATTATGGACATTCCCGGCGAGAAGGCAGAATGATTGGAGGTAATCTGTATGAAAAATTTGTTCTACACGATTAAAGCGAAAACCCCCAAAGAAGAAATCATCAAACAGTTGCGCGAACACCCCGAAATAAAATTTGTGTCGCTGGTCGGCATAGACCTTGCCGGCAACGACACTGACGAAAAAATTCCTGTAAGGCTGTTTATTAAGGACATCGACGAATTTTACGCGGGCACAGCAGTGCAGACCGACGGTTCCAGCGTCGTCCTGCCCGGCATCGCCACGCTCAACAATGCAAAAGTTGATATGCCGGTTGACCCTAATGTCAACTGGTTCGTCGATTATAATTTTGAGTATTTCGATGACGAGACGAATAAACCTGTTGGTACGTTGAGAATTCCGAGCTTTTTGATTCACGAGGGTAAGCGCGTCGACTCTCGTGCCGTTTTGTCTGATACGTTGTCTTTCGTCAAGCGCGAATTGCTCGACCTGTTCCACGAACACGCAGAAATTGAAGGACTTGATGTAAGCGGCAACGACATTACCGATATTTTGTTCACGTCGGCGACGGAGCTGGAATTTTGGGTAAAAACGCCGCTTGAAGAAGCAGCAATCAAAGAAATGAGCGCGTCGCAGGTTTTGCAGGAGCAGTACTGGGAACGCACGCACGGCGCAGTTCGTTGCGCGCTGGAAAAATGCGTCATTGCTCTGGACGAATACGGCTTGCAAGTCGAAATGGGTCACAAGGAAGTTGGCGGGCTCAAAGCGCAGATTGACGAGTCGGGACGCTTAACGCACGTCTGCGAGCAGTTGGAAATTGATTGGCGATTCGCCGACGCCGTACAGGCTGCCGATAATGAAATGTTTGTGCGGACAATCGTCAAAGAAAAATTCCGCGCTGAAGGTCTGGAAGTTAGTTTCAAGGCAAAACCGATGATAGGCTTGGCGGGCAACGGTGAACACACGCATATTGGACTTGCGGCAGTGACGAGCGACGGAAAAGTTCACAATCTCTTTGCCGCGAAAAATCCTTACGAAGACTTTATGAGCGTGGTCGGCTACGGTTCGATAATGGGCTTGCTGAAAAATTACGAGGTGATAAATCCGTTCGTGAGCGCGACTAATGATTCGCTTAACCGCCTCAAGCCAGGCTTTGAAGCTCCGGTCTGTATCGTGACTTCGCTCGGACATACGCCCAAAATCCCAAGCCGCAATCGCACAATTCTTGCCGGTTTGATTCGTGACTTAAAAAATCCTATGGCAACACGTTTTGAACTTCGCGCCTGTAATCCTTATACGAATACTTATCTTGTGCTTGCGGCGGCTTACTCGGCAATTCTCGACGGCATACGCGCGACGCTTGATCGTTCTGCAGTTGATTTGCTCACCGAGCTTAGCAAAAAAGCCGGACAAGACAGTTTCTATCTGGAAAAAAGCCGTGCTTATCGCTCTGAACAGGACGTGTTTGAGGATTACACTGCCGAAGAACGCAACGCAATGTTCGGCGCACCGCCCGCGACGGTTTGGGAGAATATGGAGGCGTTTGAGAAATATCCCGCCAAAGTCAAAGTCATTACGGCAGGCGGCGCACTTCGTCCGCAGATTATAAAATCTTTCCGCGAAGGTGCTTTGCTCCGTTGGAAGACTGAAATTATTGCTCGAATTCTGCCCGAAATGCGCGACATTGTTCGCAGTGCGCAACTTATCGAAAGCCCCTATCGCACTGACCAAGACTCCTACAATTGGAATAAACTCAAAGCGGCTCGCGAGTTCCTTGCCAAAGACTCAATCGAAAAAAAATCGCTGTTCACGCGATTGACCAATGCACTCAACAGCGGCGACTTTGCAACTGCCTCCAAACTGCAGGTCGAAATGTACGACAAGATTGAGGAGCTTAAGCAACTTCACGACGAATACGTCAAGAACAACATTTGAAATTTTTTCGGGGGCAGTGAGCGCATGTTCGCTGTCCCTTTTGTTTGGAGGATTTGACATGTGCAGAATAGGAGCTGTTAAAAGCAAAAAGCCCGTCTATCCGTCGACGGCACTGCGCTTAATGTTACCGCAGCAGGAAGGGCACGACAATTCGGGCTTTGCAATGGTTATGCAAGATTTGTCCGGCGTGTTCGCGCTGTACAAGGATAAGCCGCTGTTGTCAATGGCTTGCACGAAACAGGGAGCGCGGCTCGTCGAAGATTATATGTCCGCTCAAAATTTCGTTAAAATGGCGGAGTGGTTGCCCGTGCCTAATAAGCGCAAGGGTTTGGATATTCAGACGATGCCTTATTACATCTTCCGCAATTACGATTATCCCGAACATTACGACGACGCGGAAAGTCGCGAAGCTCTCTTGCTCGATACGCGCCTTGCTTTGCGGAAAATTTTAACCGAGTCAAATCAAGGCTACGTGTATTCATTCTGGCCGGATGTGCTGACGCTCAAGGAGATTGGCGACCCGCGAGACATTGCAACTTATTTTCGGCTTTGGGACGACAACGAAACTTTGTTGGCGAAAAATATAATCGTCCAGTGTCGACAGAACACCAATTACAAAATCGTTCGCTACGCGGCGCACCCGTTCTTTTTGCAAGGCTACACGCTCTGCGCCAATGGCGAAAATACTTTCTACACGAAGAACAAGGAGTTCCAGAAAAATCTTCATCGCGGTTATATCGGCTTTGAATCAGATTCGCAAAATTTTTTGTACACGTTGCATTACGTCCTGCACGAGCTGAAATGGTCGATACCCTACTATAAGCATGTGATAACGCCGTTGCCGTTCGCCGAAATTGCACAGCGTCCCGACCGAGATATTTTGCTGTCGATTCGGCAATCGCTGGCGCATTTGGAAATTAACGGTCCGAATACGATAATTGCGGGTTTGCCTGATGGGCGCATGATGACTTGTTGCGACTCGAAAAAATTGCGTCCGGTGGTAGTTGGCGGCGACGATACGACCATTGCAATTTCTTCCGAAGTTTGCGGCATTAATGAGATTTTACCGGACAGGAACGCGCAGAAAGATATTTATCCGAATGAGCGTGAAGTCGTCGTGATTGATAATAATTTGGGGGTGACGAGATGGAAGCAATGAGAGTTCAAGATTTGGCGGTCAACGATTTGCCCTGGAAGATTGAATACAATGCCGAACGATGCACAATGTGCGGCAGTTGCGTCGCGTCTTGCACCTTCCGCGCCATTAAGGTTGAAGTTCAGCGCAAGTCAATTACACTTTCCGAAGCAAATCAGCCCGAACCGATTCACAGACAGCTTGCCATTCCCGTCATCAAGCAAATTGCCGACATTAACTGCGCGTGTCGAGGTTGCGGAATGTGCGAAAGGGTTTGTCCGAACAATGCAATTCGTGCTGTGAGGAATATCGACAACCGCAGAAATTTACTTTTCAACAGACCAATTAAGCGCGGCGGTCGCACGAACTTAAACGCGCAACGGACGCTGGATAAAATTATC
>JAFQZB010000293.1 GCA_017406175.1 Selenomonadaceae bacterium
ACCGAAAGGATAGTATTTCCAACTAATTTTCTTAACACATTGAGCTTTTTAAGGTCGGGTTTACAGGCTTGTATGTATTTTTTGACTGCTCGGCTTTAGTGGCATGAATGAGTTTGTGTATCGTTGCTGTGACAAGAATTAAATTTTGATAATCATCTGTGCCACCTTTGGCTTTCGGAATTTTATGGTGGCAGTGTATTTCTTCAATAAATGTAAAATTTTTCCCTGTAACGGCACATTTTCCTTTTTGAGCTAGGTAGAGCGAACGTCGATTGTCTGAGTATTCAATGCTCCTTTTGTATAGCGGTTGCCGCAGGAGTTTTAATTTAATTTCATCAATCTCTTATATACATTTCCTTAAGCTTGGTTTTGCGCATTGCTTTATATCCGCATTTATTTCCATTTTTGGTTATTGCGTATTTGTGAACAATAGGGTTTTCTTCCCAGTTGCTTTCTACCCAATGGTCTAGTTCGTTTAGTACGATATTTGCCAGTAGAGGCGAAATAATTCCGCCTTGCGGGGTGCCTTTTTGCGGGTAAATGAGTTTTCCGTCCGGCATTTTAATTGGAGCTTTGAGTATACACAAAATTTTTCCAAGAAAATGTTTGTCTCTGATTCCCAACGTCCACATTTGTCGAATTAATTTTCTGTGATTTACATTGTCGAAAAAGCCCTTGATGTCGAATTCGATTACGTAATGCAAATGGCTCTTCTAAAATCTGTAATATGTATCTGCGATTGCATTTTCTACTGAACAATTCGGTCTGAAGCCGTAACTGTGCTTGCTGAAGTGTGCCTCACATATCGGTTCCAACACTTGTTTAAAACATTGCTGAATTAGTCTGTCACATATACAAGGAATTCCCAGTGGGCGCGTTTTGCCGTTGTTTTTCGGGATGGCCTTCCGTCTTACAGGTTTAGGTCGGTAGCCTCTTTTTGTGCCAGAAACGATATATTTGACTTTAGCGGTCACTTCTTCCAGCAGTGTTGCTCCCTGTGTTTATCTTAATATTCCTGTAAGCAAGCATGATATTTTCCTTACTGAGAACGATACCGATTAAATTTGTGAACTTGCTACCGCTCTTTGCTTGCTCGTATAGCAGGTTGTAAACGTTTCCTTTTGGCATAAGGCATCACCCCCTTGAGGAGCAACCCTTTTTGTCTTGCTCGAATCCTTATTCGATTGAGTGATTATTTAAAATTACCAAAGACTTGTGCCCATTCCTCCAATTCCATTACAGAGCCTTCATCGGTTCGAGCACTACTTTTCAGTGCCAATTCAGCCGCTTATTTTTCTTTGGCAGCTTAGTCCCTTGACTTCGGCACCTTTCCTTGTTCCGATAACTCTATCTTTCCACACAGTTTTAGGTTTTTGCTATGAGCCTGTAACATTCGCAGATTCGTCAGTTCCCTGCAGAACATTCTAAACATAGCCGATTTATAGACCTCCGGCATATAGGTAGCACCAACTGTCTCCAGTTAGCTTTCCTCAGAATAATCTGTTAGGGCTATGGTCTGCCGACTTCACCGAGCTTCGGATGTTTAGGGAGAGCGTTTCGGGGCGTTACTCCTTCATTTCACTCTTCAAGTTATCAGTTCATCTTTTCTAAGCGGAGTATCTTTTCACTACTCAATAAGTCGCACAATAATAATTGCTGTACTTCCAGCTGTAGATTTTGAACGGATTTTTCTTTGTGCGCAGCGTTTTTCTTAATGCCGGTCTTGATTCTTATATCGGTTCTATCGCGTCGGATTTTGTCGCGCCGTACCCAAGAACTCTGTATCTGTAAGCCTCGTGCATTTCCCTCAATTCGATTTTTCGGTCTTCGGAGTAACCGTAATCGTATTTTTCCAGTTCGGCAAATGCCAACGCTGAACAATCCTGTTCGTGTCCCATGATTTTGTAAATCAGCATGGAATTTTCTACATGTTGCGCGACGGATTTGCTGTCTCGCAGTGTGTGGCTATATTCAGACTCGTGCGTTTTCATCTTTTCGAGTTCGGCAGCGAATTCTTCCGCTGTCCATTTGTTTTCGAGTACGTCGACCGACATATCACGCAGGATGCTTACTTTTTCCGCCCATTCTCTTATCAACCACGAATATTTTCGCGGTTTGAGCGGAATAGCGTCGCGCAATGCCCGTACTGCGTCGACCTTCCAGCTTTTTACGCACTCTCCAAAAGTTTTTTATAATTTGGCGCAGGAAACGATTTCGACAACGGAACCCCTTCGACTTCTGTTTCTACTGCTACCCTAATTAAGTCGCAATAAGCTGCGTACAAATCTTTTCGTGCTCAGCCGATTTTTTCCTCGAAATCTTCTATTCGTTGAGATTTTTTCTCCGGCTCACGATTTTGAGTTTGCTCTACCGCTTGCATGACCGCTTCGGCGATAATATTGCTTTTATCTATCGTTTCGAAGTCGGCGAACAAATCATATTCGACCGAATTTTTCTTCTTACTCATATTTTTTGCTCCAATACCATTTGATTGACTTGTACAACGTCTAAAGTTTCCTCAAGTAATGATTCTAACTTAAATTTTAATCGTTCCATTCTGAAATTGCACAATTCAAGATATTTTTCAAAGTAATTTGCGCTACGTTTTTGTGCCAGACCGTATCTCGACGCTACTTCTCTATGAAATGCCGTAGAAGAATTTTAAGCAACTTTGCCGCAAACAAATTGCTTGCCGAAAGTCGTCCGTCAGGTGTTACTGGTATAATGCGATGTGAATATGGGGATTGTCTTCGCCGAGATAATATTAACAGTACAAGACGTTTTTCTTGCCGTAATAATTTGGGAAAAAGTGAAGAGCGTCGGAAAAATATCGCTTCCTTAAATCCATTCCCATGTTTTGCATAAATTCTGCCGATGTGCCGACCATAATATCTTCAATGCCGACGGCATCGGAACGCGGACGCCTTTTCAAGTGAAGTTGCGCGACTCTTGCGTTGACACGACTGCTTAATTTTGCCGGACTTAAATCCTCGATTGAGTGATTCATCTCCGACCACGACTCTTAAGTTACCAAGTAATGTTGCATAGTCGCCAAATCGTTCAATTTCATCTTTTTGGCTTGCAGATGTTGAAAATACATGTCTCAAACCTCCTCGCCGTCATTATTGCACACGTAGACGCTCTCAAATTCTTATTTTTTTGCTTTTTTCTCTGCGACCGTGTGTTATAATTTGCTTCGAGGAAGGTGAAGTGATTATGGCAGAAAAAGTTCTTGTTCAATTCTCCATTGATAAAAATTTACGCGAGGAAGTCGCCAAAATTTATGAATCGCTCGGCATGGATTTAACTACTGCGCTACGTATGTTCCTAATCCGCAGTAAAATCGAACGCGGATTGCCTTTCAGAGCGAAACTTCCCGAACCTGCGATTTCGAGAGCCGAAGCTTGGCACGCCTTTGAAGAATTGAGAAAACAAGCCGCTGACGTGCCTGAAATGTATCTTGAAGAAATAAACGCAGAAATTTCAGCCGTTCGCGCCGAAAGAAGGCGGCGCACTTGATTTTTTATGCCGTCATTGATACCAATGTCATTCTTTCAGCACTCCTGTCCAAAAAATCTGATACCGCGACCCTATCGCCGGTTCGTGAATTATTCAAACATATGGCAACGTGAACTTCAAATATTCTTTCTTGCGATTAAATCTGTCCATTCGATACATTTTTTGCTTCCTCCATTTCCTCAAGAATCTGCTTGAA
>JAFQZB010000294.1 GCA_017406175.1 Selenomonadaceae bacterium
AATAATTGAAGTTCATAATGGTTCGTCACTATTTACGGGGGCAGCAGGAAGCGGTTCAAGTAATTTACGCCGTTATATCATCGAACGTGACATGCTGGAAGCTATTGTCGCATTGCCTGAAAAAATGTTTTACAATACAGGTATAGGAACTTATCTTTGGATTGTTACAAACAAAAAAGACAAACGGCGCAAGGGAACTGTCCAACTTATCGACGCTACTTCTTTTAAATCATCCCTCCGAAAAAGTATAGGGGAAAAAAATTGCGAGATAACCGACGAGGTTCGTAAAAAAATCGTAGAACTACTCCTCGCTTATAAAGACGCTGATCCAAACTTCAGCAAAGTCTTTCCGAATGAAGAATTCGGCTTCTACTCCGTCGATATTCTACGCCCACTCCGTCTCCGCGTGAATCTCGATGAAAATGTTTTCCTTTCAATCAAAGATGACACTCTTGTTGCGGCTCTTAAAAAATACAAAAGTACTTTCGGCGACAAATTTGTTCTTGATTATAATGCCTTTATTGTTGAACTTGAAAATTTAATCTCTGTGCGTCTCAATAAGAAACGCTTAAAAATTTTACGCGACGTTCTGATGACAGTTGATGAAAATGCTGAGCCAGTCACTAAAGAAGACGGAACCTTTGAATCGGACAACACCTTGAAAGACAATGAACAAATACCGCTGACTTACGAGGGTGGCATTGAAAAATTTTTCAAGGATGAAATTAAACCTTTTGTTCCCGACGCTTGGATTGATAAAAAATCTGTTGTTATCGGCTATGAAATAACCTTTACGAAATACTTTTATAAACCTATCGTTCTGCGCAATCCCAGCGAAATTATTTCCGACATTCAAGCAACAGAAAACACAACAAGTGACTTACTGGCAGATATTGTTGAGGATTTTAAAAATGATTGAGTATAAAATCACTCCTGCAGCTTGGATAAAAAAAATCCCTGCACATTGGAACTTTAACCTAGTTCGAGAAATTTTTGAGGAACGTAAAACAAAAGTCTCTGATAAGATTTATCCACCTCTTTCTGTCAGCAAAGCGGGAGTTGTTCCTCAAATGGAAACTGCAGCAAAAACTGATAACGGCGATAATAGAAAACTTGTAAAAATTGGTGATTTTGTTATAAACAGCCGTTCAGACAGAAAAGGCTCAAGCGGAATTTCAGATTATGAAGGCTCCGTGTCGCTTATTTATACCGTATTGAAACCATCCATAAATGTTAATAAAAAATTTTTGCATTATTTGCTTCGCAGTGTACCTTTCACTGAAGAATATTATAGAAATGGCAAAGGGCTCGTCTCTGATTTATGGACAACGAATTATGACAAGTTCAGAAATATTTTTATCCCAATACCGCCATGTGACGAACAAGAAAAAATTGTACGTTACTTGGATAAGAAGACATCTCAAATAGCAATGTACATCGACGCGAAAAAAAAGGAAGTAGAACTTCTCGGCGAACTTAAACGCTCAATTATTTCCGACGCCGTGACCAAAGGTCTTCATAGTTCACAAACGCCCACGCATTGGAAGAAAATAAAACTGAAGTACATCGCAAAATTAAATCCTGATCGTAAAAAATCTTTCTTACCGACTGACAAACTGGGCTATGTCCCGATGGAATGTGTTAAATCAGGATATTTAATACCGAAAGAAATTCTATTCAAAGATTTAATTTCGGGTCTCACATATTTTGAAAACGGAGACATAATCTTAGCAAAGGTTACGCCATGCTTTGAAAACGGAAACATAGCAATAGCAAAAAATCTGACGAACGGCAAAGCTTACGGTAGCTCGGAACTATTCGTCCTTAAATGCTTTAATGTGAAAACAAAGTTTCTTTTTTATCTCCTACAAAGCAACGATTTCAAAAATGATTGTATCGCGAGTATGACAGGCGTTGCAGGGCTAAAGCGTGTATCTTCAAGAACACTCATGAATTATTTAATTTCATTACCACTACCAGAAGAGCAAAAAGAAATCTCGAATTTTCTGGACGCGAAGTGCGCAAAGATAGAAAAACTAATTGAAACTCTGCAGAATGAAATAAAATTCGTCGAAGAATTAATGACACGAATAATTTCCGATGTCGTCACAGGAAAAATTGATGTACGGGAGTTGATTTGAAAATGGCAACAGACGTAAGCGAACGCGGCTTTGAAGATATAATTGTCAGCTGGCTCAATGAAAATAACGGATACGAACTCGGAACAAATGTCGACTACAACAAAGATTATGCCCTGGACGAGGGGCGGCTTTTTCAAT
>JAFQZB010000295.1 GCA_017406175.1 Selenomonadaceae bacterium
AGCCGCCTCCAGCTTATCAGCCAGGCTCGGCGGGAAAACTTCGCGTAGCGTGTTTAGGTTAAACGGGAGCGGCACGGGCAAACCGTCCACAACCGCCTTAACCCGATGACGATAAAACGTCCACTCGGTAAACTGCGATAGATACTCCCAAATTTTTTCGTCGTCGGTGTGGAAAAGGTGCGGTCCGTACTTGTGAATCAAAATGCCGCTTAAGTCGACCTCGTCATAACAATTCCCTGCGATGTGCTTGCGCCGTTCAATCACCAAAACTTTCTTGCCGCTCTTAGCAAGCCGTTCTGCTAAGACCGAACCCGCCAGCCCCGCTCCAATAATCACTACGTCAAACATTACCATTCCTCCTTTGCCGTCAAGAATATAACCTTCGGCGCGAGGCGTCAACTTTTTTTTGCGGCTAAGTCTTTGGCGTGATATAATCGGAAAAAATTTTTTAGGAGGGCGCGGCAATGGCAGAGAAAATCAGCTTGCGGAAACAGAAAAAATTTCAGGCGCGTCAGGCAATCTTAACCGCCGCGGCTCAACAGTTTGAACTTAACGGCTTTGCTAACACGTCAATCGCGGGCATAATGCAGGCGGCGCGGCTCGGCGTCGGCACGTTCTACAACTACTTTAGCTCCAAAGAAGAAGTCTTGCTGACCTTAGCTAAGGACATACGCGAACAGGTTGCAAAGAGTCTTTCGGCGGCGAGCGAGGTCAATCAGTCGTCGCCCGAACTTTTGGAGCTGTGTTGCCTGTGCACGGCTAAGCTAATCGACAAGAACAGATTTATTCTGCCGCTGTTCATAAGCGCGAGCGAGCATTCCGACAAGCCCGAACAGATTCCGCAGAGTTTATCGCCGGGCTTCCGCGAGCTGTTCGAGGAAATAATCTTGCGCGGGCAGGAGCGCGGCGAGTTTCGTTCGGACGTGCCGTCAAACATAATATCGGAGATGGTTCATTCGATTTATCAGACGACGGCTTTTAGCAAGCTGGAGATTTCGTTTCAAGAGAATATCCGCCTCAAGGTAAAGATACTGCTCGACGGGATAAGGAGAGATAAATTTTGATAAGCGTGACGAAGTTGCTTTTTGCTGATGATTACTTCGGCGACACCCTGCGCTACACCAAAGACGCGCACAAGATGACTAACGGGGCGGCGGCGGGCATGGGACCTGTTGTCGTGTGGAATTCGACGCGCACTTGCAATTTGAAATGCCGCCATTGCTATATGGATTCGGACTTGCGCAAGTACAAAGACGAGCTGACGACCGACGAGGCTAAAAAGTTCATCGACGACCTTGCCGAATTCAAAGTTCCTGTGCTGTTATTCTCTGGCGGCGAACCTTTGATTCGTCCAGACTTCTTCGAGCTTGCAGCTTATGCCGCTGAAAAAAAAGTTCGTCCGACGCTCTCGACTAATGGCACACTGATTACTCGTAAGGTCGCCCGCGAGATTAAAGCTATCGGCGTTGGCTACGTGGGAATATCGCTTGACGGGCTGGAAGATGTCAACGACAAGTTCCGCGGCGTAAAGGGGGCGTTCAATCTGGCGATGCGCGGCATTGAAAATTGCGTGGTGGTCGGGCAACGGGTCGGCTTGCGTTTCACGATTAATCATCACAACTTCGAGGAGCTGGACAAAATCTTTGACTTCATCGAAGCGGAAAAGATTAACCGCGTGTGCTTTTATCATCTGGTCTACTCTGGTCGCGGCAGTCAAATGCTCGCCGAAGACGTGACGCCCGAAGAGTCGCGGCAAGCTATGGATACGATTATCCGCCGCACGAAAGACTTTGCACAGCGCGGACTGGCTAAGGAGATTCTCACAGTCGATAATCACTGCGACGGCGTCTACATGTACTTGAAGGCTTTGGCTGAAGGTGACGACGCGACCGCCGCGCAGATTAAAAAGTTCATCAGCATGAACGGCGGCAATCGTTCGGTCATTGCCTTCGGCGAAGTCGACCCGCTCGGCTATGTGCACCCCGACCAGTTCACTCAGCATCACACCTTCGGCAACGTCCGCGAGCGCAAGTTCGGCGACATCTGGACGGACTTAAGCAATCCAATCCTAGCGGGCTTAAAGAATCGCAAGCCGCTCTTGAAAGGTCGTTGTGCCCGCTGTAAATTCCTCGACAACTGCAACGGCAACTTCCGAACTCGTGCCGAGGCAGTCACCGGAGACTTTTGGGCGTCCGACCCATCATGCTATCTGACTGACGCCGAAATTGGTTTATGAACTTGCAAGGCTTTCCTAAATTCGCTACAATGTGCAAGCTAAAGGAGGCCTTTTAATATGGAAATTGACATTAGCAAGATTAAATTCGATGAGCGCGGACTTGTCCCAGCGATTGTGCAGGAGGAAAGCGGACAGGTTCTCATGCTCGCCTACATGAACGAAGAATCACTCAAGAAGACGATTGAGACGGGCTACACGTGGTTTTATAGCCGTAGCCGTCAAGCTCTCTGGCAGAAGGGCGAGCAAAGCGGCAACGTTCAGCAAGTCAAAGCCCTCTACTACGATTGCGACGGCGACACCCTCCTTGTTAAGGTTCATCAAACGGGCGTGGCGTGTCACACGGGAACATATTCCTGCTTTAGCGGCCGCCGCCTTGACGAGAACAAAAACCTGCCCGCCGTCGTCGACCAGCCGCCCCAAGATTTGTCGCTTGTCTTGTATGAGCTTTACTCGGTCATCAAAGACCGTCAGCGGCACCCCGTCGAAGGCTCCTACACTAATTATCTTTTCAACATGGGGCACGACAAGATTTTAAAGAAGGTCGGCGAGGAGGCTGTCGAAACTATCATTGCCTCGAAGAACGGCGACAAGGATAAGATTATCTACGAGATGGGCGACCTGTGGTATCATTGCTTAGTTCTTCTTGCGTGGCATGGTATTAAGCCCGAAGACCTCTTCGCGGAGCTGATGAAGCGTCGCAAGGGCGGAGCCTATCACAAGTTCACGGGCAAGACCGGTGAACGTCCCGCTGATTGACATGAGAAAGATTTTTCTAATCGCCGTGATGATTATCGGGCTAGGCTTTTACCACTCGCAAGCGCAAAACGTCGACGAGATAACCGCCATTGCCGAAGGACCTAAAATAATCGTCTTCAACTATCACCAGGTCGATAACAAGGCAAATCCGCTAGCCGTGTCGCCAGCCAATTTCGAGGCGCAGATGAAATTCCTAGTGGACAGCGGCTGTATCACGATAACGCCCGATGAACTGTACGCGGGACTAAACGGCGAAATTGAACTGCCGCCTAAGCCCGTGCTAATCACCTTCGACGACGGCTACATTGACAACTACACGAACGCTTTCCCGATTCTCAAGAAGTACAACCTGCGGGCGACGATTTTTATTATCCCAGCCTTCACGAGCGTTTATCCAGGCTACATGACATGGGAACAGCTAAAGGAGATGGAGTCCAACGGCATAACGATTGAGTCGCACACGCTAACCCACCCGAAGCTTGAGGAGTTGCCCGACGACGAGATTAGGAACGAGCTTTTGAACTCGAAGACTTTGCTTGAAGAAAATCTCGGTCACCCCGTCGAGTTCCTAGCCTACCCGACCGGCACTTACAACTTGCACATCGCCGGCATCGCGCAGGACATCAGCTATAAGGGCGCGTTCACGATAAAATATGGCGTCGTCGACAAGGGCAGTAACTTCTTCGCCTTGGAGCGCGTCCCGATTTTCAACACGGCGCAAAACACTATGAAAGACTTCTACGAACGAATTGCTTGGCGGCAGAGCTTTGAAGAGTTTGGCTGGATAAAAAAATGAGGCTCAACCGAGCCTGCCGATACGATAGCCGAGAAACTTAGCGGCGTCCCTGAAGATTGCACCCACACAATCGAGGGGATTTTTTTTTGCTAACAAGGAAAGTTTCATCAAGACGAATTTTTTGCCTGCGCCCTCCGCCGAGCCGAACGTTTCCCGAATCCAACTTTCTTGCGCGTGAAACTTTCCAATCTGAACGTAGCGTCGGAACTCCTGAGCCGCCGTGTAGTTGTGCGAGTGATAAACCTGCGCCGCCGCCGCGTAAAAGATTTTCCAACCGTCAAGCAACATCTTCGCCGCAACGTACATGTCCTCACAGAGCGGAACTTTTGACGGGAACCCGCCGACGCTTTGCAGAGCAGAGACGCGATAAGCCGCAAAGGAATTCGACGCAAAGGCAGTCTTCAGCCCGTAAACTTTTCTGTCGTCGAAGGAGCGCAACTGATTTTCCGCCGGATAGTTGAACGCCCGCAGGATTGCCGCCTCGTTGGTAGCGTCCGCGTGTGGCAGTTGCCGCCCGTAGCTCATGCCGACCGTTGAATCATCGCTGAAGATTTCTACCAGCCGTGCAAGTGATTCGCCGTCGTGGAGTAAAACATCTTGCGTCAAGAAAATTATCACGTCGAGCGGTAAAATCTTTTCCAAGGCTAGCTGACGTGTCGCCCCGTGATTAAAAGTCTTGCGCGGGATTGACAAGACCTCAAGCCCGAAAGACTTTGCAAGCTGTGCTGTGCCGTCAGTTGATTCTGAGTCGACGATTAGTTTTCTTGTCGGCAGAGATTGCGCGGCGAGCTGAGTTAGGAGTGTCCGGAATTGTTCGCCCGCGTTCAGTGTCGGGATTATCAAGCCGCAATTCATTGAGTCAATCCTTTCTCGTCGCCTTCATAGCCAATTTGTTTTGGTACATGTCCGCATCAGCCCGCTTGAAGACTTCCTCCGCCGCCTTGTCAGTGCCTTCATTGTAGTAAGCTATGCCGACCGCCGCTGAAACTTTTTCCCACGGCTCAAGCTTCGTATTGTCCTTGAACTTGTCGACCATGCCTCTAAACTTGGCGACGTTTTCACTGACAAGAGCAAGCTGATTGTCCTTTAACACCACGACGAATTCATCGCCGCCGATACGATAAACATTTTCCTCGCCGAAGACCGAACAGGCAAGCTTGCCCGCGTTGATAAGATAAATGTTGCCGTACTCGTGCCCGTAAGTGTCGTTGACGCGCTTTAGGAAGTTTATATCAATCATGATTATGCAGAACTCCGCACGCCCGGCGGCAATGTCTTTATCAAGCTTAGCGGTCTTCTCGGTGTAGGCAGTTTTGTTCTTAAGCCCGGTCAAGGCGTCCTTGTGAGCAAGCTCATGCATGACCTCGGCTTGAACTTTTGCCTTCTTGAAGTTTTCAAAGTAGTGCATACCGTCCATCGTCGTCTTTAGAAACGCGGAGTAAAGGTTTTCTATCTCGTCTTGCGTCTTTATCTCTAAGCTCTTCATGCGATTGACGTTGTGTTTGCGAGCCTCTTCGCTGTCGTAGGCAAAATTCCTCGCGCAATAGGCCATGGTGTTTACGGGCAAGATAATATTGTTTTCCACGAACGTTAAGACGAGCACGAAAATCAAAATGACTGCGCCAGAGAAAATCGCGACGACTTTAGCGATAAACATTCTGCCGTTGTCGTAGAGTATCTGCATAGAAAAATCTATTCCCGCGTAGCAGACGCATTGCCCCACGCTGTTGTAGACGGGCTTATAAATCGTAAGCAAGTGCCCGTATTTTTCATCGCCTATTATCGGCGGAATGGGTCTGCCTGCAAGCAAATCGTCGCGGTATTTCTTAAAATACTCGTCGAAGTCTTCAATATCACCAGGCTCAGAGGCTTCCATCTCAACCGTATCCAAATCAAAAACGACGTGGCAACCGTCCTCCATAATCTTGTAGACGTAAAGATAGATTATATCGGAGTTGCCAGCGCGAATCTTATAAAGCTCCCGCTCCACTTCCTTATAGCCTTCCGCCTGATAGCCCTTCTCTATGAACTCGTCGACGCGCTTTGGGTCAATCTCATTGACGACCATTGAAACTATCCCGTCGGCAATCCTCTTGCGGTCTTCTATGATTGAGTCCTGATACATCGTGTAGCTTATGACGGAAATAAATAAGGCGACAAAGAGAGTTATCGCCATGAGGTTGAAAAGCATCTTCGTGCGCAGTGAGGAAATAAATTTGCTACTAGTGTTAATGGCTCGGCGCATTTCGGGCGAAACGGGAGCTTGCATCTTGCCTAAGGTTTTAAAATGTTCTTTGACTTCGGGCGGAACAAATTTCAGAGCGAGGAAGCTAATAATAATCGCCAAAGATTTATCGGGAAGTTCGTAAGTCAAATGCTGGAAGAAGTTTTCTTGCACTCTTGCTAAACTGTCCCAAGAACTGGTGACGCGCAACGTTTCCTCGATAATCGTGCCGTCGAGGGTGGTTAGCAGAACCGTCGCGGGGATTGTCAAAATAAGTTTCGGGAGCTTATCGTAATAGCCCCTGCCAGCCAAAAAGGCCGTCATTATCGCGAGCAAAATGCTGACATTGCCATAATATATCTCCTCGGAATCGAATAGCGCGCCAATCAAATTCGTTAGGAACCCGACGGCAATCCCAGGAACGTAGCCGCCCAGAGCCGCGATAAAAACCGTGCCCACCACATCGAGATAAACAGACAGGTTCAATCCCTTAGTGAAGATTACGCCGATAACATTTAACGTTATTCCCGCCGCGCAGATTGCCGCCAGCTGGATATATGTCTTGTACAACTTAAACATCTTACTGCCCTTTCAAAAAAAATTTGCGCCGATTATATCATGAAAAATTTTCGTCAACAATTAGCGGCGTTGCAAAAATTTTCGTGCGGTGTTATAAGTTTTAAGGAAAGGGGAATCAGCTTATGAAGAAAATAATTGCGGTGGACGGACCAGCGGGCGCGGGCAAAAGTACCGTTTCCAAAATCGTGGCGGCTCGGCTCGGTTATACTTACATTGATACCGGCGCAATGTATCGGGCAGTCGCGTTGAAGGTTCTTCAGAGCGGCAAGCCCGCCGAGGACGTGATACAAGACATTGACATTAAGTTAGACGAGGCGGCGCAAGTCTTTCTCGAGGGCGTGGAAGTCACCAAAGACATAAGAACGCCTGAAGTAAGTCGCGGGGCTTCGGACGTGGCTAAGTTCGGCTTCGTTCGGCAAAAGCTTACGGAGCTTCAACGAGCAATGGCGACTCAAGGTAAGGTCATAATGGACGGACGAGACATCGGGACGCAGGTCTTGCCGAACGCGGACTTGAAAATATTTTTGACGGCAACGGTTGAGGAGCGGGCGCGGCGTCGATTCGTGGAGCTTAAGGAAAAAGGATTCGCGGCGAACTTCGACCAGATAAAGAAGGAAATCACCCTGCGCGACAAACAGGACAGCGAACGGGAGATTGCCCCGCTCGCCCAAGCTCAAGACGCCGTGTTATTGGATTCGACTAGCCTGACGATTGAACAGGTAGTCGCGGAAATTTTGCGGCTAGCTCAAGGATAAAAAAGCCGCGCCGTTGCCTTGAAATGCTTAAAGACGTGTTGTATAATCGCAACGGTTTTTTTAATCAAATTTTTGCAAGGGGGAAACAGTAAAATGATTTACACCGTAACTTTTAACCCAGCGATTGATTATATCATTCGGCTCGACAAGCTCACCACCGGCGCGATTAACCGCGTGACTTATGAACAAGTTCTCGGCGGCGGCAAGGGCGTCAACGTTTCAATCGTGTTGGGCAACCTCGGACACAAGTCGACGGCTACGGGATTCTTGGCGGGCTTCACGGGCGATGAAATTGTTCGCCAGCTGCGCGCCTTCAATGCCGCTGATGACTTCGTTAAACTCGATGACGGTTTCTCCCGCATTAACGTAAAAATCAAAGCGGACGTTGAGACGGAGATTAACGGTCAAGGTCCGAAGATTAGCGAGGCTAAGCGCGAAGAACTCTTCCAAATACTCGGCAAGCTCGGCGAAGGCGATACGTTGATTCTTTCCGGCTCAATCCCCAACACCTTGCCCGATGACATGTACGAACAAACGCTCGGTCGCCTGCAAGGTAAAGGCATTCGGTTCGTCGTAGACGCGGAAAAGGGTCTTCTGCTCAAAGTCTTGAAGTTCAATCCGTGGCTTATCAAACCCAACAACCATGAACTCGGCGATATGTTCGGCGTCAAGCTCAAGACCGATGAGGAGATTGTTGAACACGCTAAGAAACTTCAGGACAAAGGCGCACGCAACGTCTTGATTTCAATGGCGGGCGACGGTGCAATCTTTGTTCCCGAAGGCGGCACGACTTACTTTAAATCCCCCGCCCCCAAAGGCAAGCTCGTCAATTCGGTTGGCGCGGGCGATTCAATGGTTGCGGGCTTCGTCGCGGGCTACATTGAAAGCAATGGCGATTATGAGTGCGCCTTCAAAATGGGACTGTGCACCGGCTCGGCGTCGGCGTTCTCGGAAAATCTTGCCACGCGTCCTGAGGTAGAAGCTCTGCTTAAATCTCTCGAATAATTACCCCTTGCCAAATTCGACAAAGGCGGTGTTCCAATGAAAATCACAAACTTTATCTCAAAGAAATCAATCGCGCTGAACGTGCACCCGACCGACAAGAACGAAGCTATCGACATGCTGATTGATTTGCTGATGACGGCGGGCACGATAAAGGATAAGGCGACTGTCAAACGCGATGTTCTGAGGCGTGAGGCTCAAGGTTCGACGGGACTGGCGAACGGTTTAGCGACTCCACACGCGCAAAATAATGCTGTCAAGCGTCCGGCAATCTCGATAATCACAGTGCCTGAAGGCGTCGACTTTCACTCACTGGACGAAAAACCGGCTCGGTTGCTGATTCTGTTCGCGGCACCCGAAAAGGCGGACGATACCGCAATGACTAATATGGGGCGACTGGCTGTCTTGCTAATGGACGACGAGTTCAAAGAAAATTTAATCAAGGCAAGCTCGCCCGCAGAAGTCATACAAATTATCGACCGCAAAGAGGCTGAACGCTCCAAGAATGAAACGCCCGAACCAGACGTTTCCGCGAACACTAAGATAATCGCAGTCACGGCTTGCCCAACGGGTATATCGTCTTCGTTCATGGCTCGCGAATCCCTTAAGCAGTGCGCCGAGAAAATGGGCTTGAGTATCCGCGTTGAGGTTCACGGGGCGGCGGGCGTTTATCACGCATTAACCGACGAAGAGATTAAAAACGCGGATTACGTCATCATAGCGGCGAGCAAGAAAATCCCTATGAAACGTTTCGACGGCAAGATGATGATTCAAACGGCAGTCAATACCGGTATCCGCAAGCCCGAACAGCTCTTTAAGCGCATTGAGGCGGGGCAAGCTCAACCCTTCCAAGCCACAGAAGACGACGAGACTTTAGGCGAAAAGCTCTTCAACAAAATCAAAAGTATCTTCTCATAAGTTAACAGTCGGCTAAGTCCGATTGATATAACCCGTCGGCTACGGTCGGCGGCAGAAATTATTCATTCATTAGTAGTAAGGAGAAGTGCACTATGAGAGTTACAGATCTGCTCAAAAATGCGAGCATTGATCTCGGTGCCAAAGTCAAGGACAAACCCGATGCAATATCGCATTTGGTTGACTTGATGGAAAAGGGCGGCAACCTCAAGAACAAAGAACAGTACAAAAAAGATGTCTTTGCTCGTGAGGCGTCCGGCACCACAGGTCTAGGCGACGGCATAGCAACGCCGCACGCCAAATCAGCGGGCGTCAAGGCTCCGGGTCTGGCGGCGATGACCATTCCCGACGGCATTGACTTTGAGTCAATGGACGGCAACCCCGCAAGATTATTCTTCGCAATCGCGGCACCCGACACCGGCGCAGACGAACACTTACAGATTTTGTCTAAGCTCGCGACTATGGTTATGGATCCCGACTTCAAAGAGGCTCTGGTTAAGGCTAAGACTAAAGAAGAGTTCTTGAAGATCATCGACGACAAGGAAGACGGCAAGTTCCAGGCTCCTGAAAGTGCAAGCGCGGCTCCGGCTCCTGTTGCCGACCATATCCAAATCCTAGCAGTCACGGCTTGCCCGACGGGTATCGCGCACACGTTCATGGCGGCTGAAAGTCTCGAACAGCATGCTAAGAAACGCGGCATTTCAATCAAGGTCGAGACGAACGGCTCCGGCGGCGCAAAGAACGTTTTGACGGCTGACGAAATCGCTAAGGCAGACGGAATCATCGTTGCGGCTGATAAGAACGTCGCAATGGCTCGTTTCGACGGCAAGCACGTTGTCATCACCAAAGTCGCCGACGGTATCAACAAGGCTGACGAACTCATTGACAAGGCGCTTGGCGGCAATGCCCCGATTTATCACGCTAAAGCGGGCGAATCTGCTGGCGATGCTGGCGGTGGCGGCGGCGAAAATGAAAGCATCGGTCGTCAAGTCTACAAGCACCTGATGAACGGCGTATCGCATATGCTCCCGTTCGTTATCGGCGGCGGTATCTTAATCGCGCTTGCCTTCTTGGTTGACGGTTTCTCTGTTGACTTGAACAGCTTGCCCGCTGAAGAGCGCGGAAAGTTCGGTTCGATAACTCCAGTCGCCGCAACGTTCATGGGCATTGGCGGCGCGTCATTCGGATTCATGCTACCAGTTCTCGCAGGATTTATTGCTATGTCAATCGCTGACCGTCCTGGACTTGCGGCGGGCTTCGTCGGTGGTGCGCTCAGTGCCTCGAACGGCTCCGGCTTCTTAGGCGCGTTGCTCGCGGGTTTCCTTGCTGGTTTTATCGTCAACTGGCTCAAAAAGGCTCTCGGATTCCTCCCGCCCTCATTGGAAGGTACAAAGCCGATTCTCTTCTATCCCTTGCTCGGCGTCTTGATTATCGGTCTTATCTGCAACTTCGTTATTGGTCCTCCGGTCTCTGGTATCAACGAGGCTCTCAAGGATACTCTCGCTAACATGGATCCCAATGCTAAGCTCGTCATGGGTGCGGTTATCGGCGGCATGATGGCTGTTGATATGGGCGGTCCTTTGAACAAGGCGGCTTACGTTACTGGCGTCGGTCTCTTGGCTGACGGCAACTATTACGTTATCGCGGCGGCTATGGCTGGCGGCATGGTTCCCCCGATTGCCATTGCCCTTGCTACGATTTTCTTCAAGAACAAGTTCACCAAGAGCGAACAGAAGACTACCGCAACGAATATCATCATGGGATTATCGTTCATCACTGAAGGCGCGATACCGTTTGCGGCAGGCGACCCGCTCCACGTCATTCCAGCTTGCGTAGTCGGCTCGGCTATCGCGGGTGCTGGCGTCATGATGTTTGGTTGCACGCTCATGGCTCCTCACGGCGGAATATTCGTTGTCCCGACTATCGGCAACCCGATGATGTATCTGGCGTCGATTATCGTTGGTTCGATTGTCGGTTGCGTGATTCTCGGCTTTATCCGCAAGCCTAGACCTCAAGACTGATAAACCAATTCTCGCATAAAGGGAAGCGGCAGGCTCCAAAGTCTGTCGCTTCTTTGATTCTATGGAGGTAATGCTTTTGGATTCGATAAAGATTCGCGGCGCACGCGTCCACAACTTGAAAAACATCAGCGTTGAGATTCCCCGCGATAAGCTCGTAGTGATAACGGGCGTCTCTGGCTCTGGGAAGAGTTCGCTGGCGTTCGATACGATTTATGCTGAAGGTCAACGCCGTTATATGGAGTCGCTGTCTAGCTATGCGCGGCAATTCCTCGGCTTGCCCGATAAACCCGACGTCGAGTTGATTGAGGGCTTGAGTCCGGCGATTGCCATTAATCAAAAGACGACCAATAACAATCCGCGTTCGACAGTCGGAACCGTCACGGAGATTTATGATTACCTGCGCCTGCTCTTTGCTAGGATTGGTAAGCCGCATTGCCCGAAGTGCGGCAAGCCCGTCAAAAGTCAGAGCGTCGACCAAATCTTAGCGCAAATTCTTTCCTTGCCCGAAGGCACGCGGCTAACCTTGCTGGCTCCGATTGTCAATCAGCAGAAGGGCACGCACAAAAATATTTTCGACAAGCTGAGCAGTGCGGGCTTCGTGCGCGTGAAGGTCGACGGCGAACTGCGCGAACTCGGCGAGACAATCTCCTTAGCCAAGACAAAGAAGCATTCGATTGAACTTGTCGTCGATAGGTTAGCTAATCGTTCGGGCGTGCGTTCGAGGCTTGCTGATTCGTTGGAGACTGCGCTAAAGTTCGGAGGCGGGATTGTCTTCGTGGAGACGGACGCGGGGCTTTTGACTTTCAGCGAAAAGAATGCTTGCGTTGATTGCGGGATAAGCTTGCCCGACATCACGCCGCAACTTTTTTCCTTTAACAGTCCTAAGGGCGCGTGCCCGACGTGTAATGGTCTAGGAAAAGTTTTTGACGTTCGCGAATGGTCGACTATGTATGAATGGATGCTTGCCGTTCACGACTTCAAGACGACGGACTTGCCCGAAGACGCTTGCCCCGCCTGCCACGGTCACCGCCTCAAGCCCGAAGCCCTAAGCGTCACCGTCGGCGACAAGAATATTGCGCAAGTCGTCGATATGTCCGTTGACGCCTGCAGGACGTTCTTTAATGCCCTTGCCCTAGACGACACCGACAAGAAGATTTCCGCACAAGTCCTCAAGGAGATTAACTCGCGGCTGAAGTTCCTATGCGACGTGGGATTAGATTATCTTAGCTTGTCGAGGAAGTCGGCGACGCTCTCCGGCGGTGAATCTCAGCGAATCAGATTGGCGACGCAAATTGGCTCGGCGTTGACGGGCGTCCTTTACGTCCTAGATGAGCCGTCAATCGGTCTTCACCAGCACGACAACCAGAAACTGCTAGCGACGCTTAAAAGTCTTCGCGACTTGGGCAATACGTTAATTGTTGTCGAACACGACGAGGAGACGATTAGGGCGGCTGATAACATTGTTGACATTGGACGCGGCGCGGGCAAGGCTGGCGGCTCCGTTATTGCGCAAGGGACTGCCGATGAAATTGCCCGCGTCGAGAACTCTTTGACGGGCGACTACCTAAGCGGTAGGAAGATTATCCCTGTGCCCACGACGCGCCGGGACGTTTCACAAACGCTGACATTCAACAACGCCTGCAAGAACAACCTTAAAAATATCTCCGTGAAGATTCCGCTTAGGGCGTTGACGCTGATAACGGGCGTCTCTGGTTCGGGCAAGTCGACGCTGGTCGAGGAAATCATTTATCCGCGCCTAAAGGAAATGGAGCTTGAAACCTTCGGCATAAGCAAGGTAACGATGATTGACCAAGACCCGATAGGCAGGACGCCGCGTTCAAACATTGCGACTTATACGGGCGTAGCCGACCACATAAGGAAACTTTTTGCCGCGACGAACGGCGCGAAACTCCGAGGCTACAGGGCGGGGCGATTTAGCTTTAACGTCAAGGGCGGGCGTTGCGAGAGTTGCGGCGGCAATGGCGTCCTCAAAATCCCGATGAACTTCCTGCCCGATGTCTACGTTACCTGCGACGTATGCAAGGGCGCGAGGTTCAATGCCGAGACTTTGGAAGTCACCTACAAGGGCAAGAATATTTCCGACGTGCTGAACATGCCCGTTGACGAGGCGTTAGCTTTCTTCGAGAACGTCCCGACGATTAAACGTATGCTACAAGTCCTCCACGACGTCGGCTTAGGTTATATCGAACTCGGACAGCCCGCGAACACCTTCAGCGGCGGCGAGGCTCAACGCGTCAAGCTTGCCTACGAATTGGCGCGACCACTCGGCAGGGCGGCGAATATTTACATCATGGACGAGCCGACGACCGGTTTGCACTTCGACGACGTTAAGAAGTTAATCGACGTGATTCAGCGGCTAGTCGAACGCGGCGACACCGTCATAATCATTGAACACAATCTCGACGTGATTAAGTGCGCGGATTACATTATCGACCTTGGACCCGACGGCGGCTTGAAAGGCGGCGAAGTTGTAGCCTGTGGCACGCCTGAAGAAGTTGCCCGCGTCGAAGGCTCTTACACTGGTCAAGCACTGCAGAAGGTCTTATAAAAAAATTTCCCCCTCCAAAGTCGGAAGGGGATTTTTCATTTGGTTAAGGAGTTTCAGAGCTGTTTAGCGAACCAATTCTGCTTGCCGATAAGGTCGACGAGCGCGAGCTGCTGTTCGGCCCAATACATGTCGCCTTCCTCGTCCTGATAGTAATCCTTCAAGATGTCGTAAGTGGTCGGGTCGTCCTGCGCGGCGATGAGAATTTCCTTGAGCCACGCTAAGCCGTCCTTTGAAACCTGCAAATCGTGCTTGAGATACTCGACGGCGTCGCAGATAATCGGCGCACACTTTTTATCCTCAAGCTTGACTTCAACGCCCAAATCAATCAAGCGGTCAATGCACTTGACGACGTAACCTCTTTCCTCGGCGGCGTGCTCCTCGTATTGCTTAGCTAGTTTGCTCAAGCATTGACTAGCGAAAAGCCGCGAATGAATCAAATGCCCGTCCGCCTGCTGAGCAAGCTCCGTTACAATCGTCTGCAAGCCCGCGATAACTTTGTTGTCCATTTTAATATCCTCTCCGTCAAGCGGGTCGTCCACGTAATCAACCTCGGAATAGCCCGCGTGCAACGTGATTTGATGACGCAAGCCCGCCGGTATGAAATACGTTTCGCCCGCCGAATAAACTTTGCTCTCTCCGTCAGCCGTGAAGGTGCATGAGCCGCTAACGACAATCGTCCATTGGGCGGCGTGTGCGTGTTCAGGGAAGGCAACTTCCTTAGCCGCGCTGACGAAATAAACCGTGCCCGTCGACGTGTGGTCAACGTGAACCTCCAAACCGTCAATGCCATAGTCGCGGCTCGGAACCTTCTTGATTATGTCCGCAAACATTTATAAAGCCCTCAAGCACTCGACGACGTCCGCCGCGTGTTTCTTTGCTTTGTCAATCAGAGCCGCCTTTTGCTCGTCGGTGGTGACGCCGGGGACGCACATCATGCCGCAGCTATAGAAAATCTTCTTGCAGTCCATCTTAGCCATCTCCGCGAACTTCGCAACGGGGAAGGTCAGCTCTTCGACCGTGTGCCCGACGAAACCTTTAGCCGAAAATCCCGCCTCAGGAACGCCCGTCGTCAACGAGATAAGGAAAGTCTTGCCAGTCAACGCCGTGCCCTGCGAACCATAAGCCCAGCCGTGCTCCATAACTTTATCAATGTAAAGCTTGAGCAGACCCGGCACGCCGTACCAGTTCATCGGGTATTGGAAAATGATTACGTCCGCTTTCTCCAATGCCGCTTGCTCCGCCTTAATGTCGAACTGATAATCCGGATAAAGTTCACAGAGCTTGCGAACCTCAGCCTGCGGACATTGCGCGGCGATTTCCTCCAAGATAGTTTTGTTGGCGACCGACGCTTTCAAGTCGGGGTGCCCGCATACGATAACAACGTTTTTCATTTCTCGATAGCCTCCTTGTAAGTGTTAAGGGTGTTGTCCGCCGCCGTCGTCAAAAAGGCAGTGTCGCCGCCGAGGACGATAAAGCTTATTCCCAAGTCGACGAAACGTTTAGCCTGTTCAGTGGTAAGGGCGATTGTGCCGACGGGCTTGCCGAGGGCGTGAATGCGTTTAATCATGTCGTCCATAGCCGCTTCAACTTCGGGGTGGAAAATGTTAATGCCGTGCCCCATGTCGACAGCCAAATCAATCGGACCAAGGAAGACTGCGCCGACGCCCGGAGTATTGGTTATGGCGTCGAGGTTTTCCCAGCCGCGAACGCTTTCAATCTGCGGCAGGATACAAATTTCGTCGACGTTGCGTTCCAAATAATCGGGGTGACGATTGAAACGCCCTGCGCGGACTGCAGACGCTCCGAAGCCGCGATTGCCTCTTGGGGCGTAGCTCGCCCAATACATGATGTCTTCGGTCTCTTCGCCCGTCTCGACTTTGGGAATAATGATGTTTTGTATGCCGCCGTCGAGGAGCTGTTTGATAATGCCCGTGCCCGCCTGCGGAATTCTAACAACGGGCGTCATGTCGTAAGCTGCGATTGCCCTGGCAATGTCCAAAATCGTCGTGACGGTGTGACCGCCGTGCTCGCCGTCGACGAACAGCCAATCAAAGTTGCTCGTCGCTAAAATCTCCGCGACTTCCGCCGAAGTCGTCTCTTGCCCGACGCCGTATTGAAGCTTGCCCGCCTCGATGCCGTGCTTGAACTTGTTGTACAGATAATCTTTGACCATTGGCATTTATATCGCCTCCAAAATTTTTTATCAGTTTATAACGGCGGCGCGTCGAATTCAACTTTCAAAGCGTTGGATTAATTAATAAGCTTTACGGGACGTTAGATTTGTAAAAGCAGAGGCTTAAGCGGCTGTGGCATTGCCTCGACGAAAAACTTTGCCATATCTCGCGGCGGACATTCCCACTTGCCCAAAGCCCAATCGTTGACAAGCTCCGAGACCGCCCGCATAAAAAACTTAACGCAAAAGAAAATCGTCGGCGGCAACTCCTCCAGCCCATGCCGCGCCTTTATCCAGTCAGCCAGAAGGTTAATCGCGTGGTCGTTGGTTGCGTAGCGGAAGGAATTTTGCCCAACGGAATTCTTAAGCAAGTTCACGTAGAAGGCTTTGTCCTCCAAAATGATTTCCAACCAGCGGCAGATAACGTCCTCGATAGAATCAGTGCCGCCGAAATTTTTAAGCGACGCCTCGACTTTCTGATTGTAAATCCACGCCATCAGCTCGTACTTGTCGTGGAAGTGATTATAAAACGTCGGCGGAGTCAGCCCGCAATTTTTTGTCAGCTCCCTAATCGTGATTTTGTCTACGGCTTTGGTCTTCGACAGTTCCTTTAGGGATTCGGCGAGCAAAGCCTTTGTCGTTTGTCGTTCAATCATTTAATCACCCTGCAAAAAATTATCCCTCCCGACAATCGAGAGGGACTTTTCGTCAAGCAATAGATTTTACGCAAGCACACGAGCCAAGCGCATGAATTCGGGATTAAGAGCCTTCTTGTTATTAACGGCGTCATGCAGGTTAATCGATACGACGTGCCCGCGATTGAAGCCGAAGACAATATCGCTCAAGCCAGAGATGATAGCAAGGGCAGCATGTTCACCGAGACGACTTGCATTAACGCGGTCGATAACTGTCGGGGAGCCGCCGCGCTGAATGTGTCCGAGTTTGGAAACGCGGGTATCAAGTCCAGTCTTCTCAGCGATAATCTTGCCGATTTCGTGACCTTTGCCAGCACCCTCCGCCACGACGACGAGGATATAACGTTTGCCAGCGTCGTAGGCTTCCTTCATCTCTTCGCAAATCTCGTCGAGGTCGTATTCTTCTTCGGGAACGAGAATATATTCCGCGCCGCCAGAGATACCCGCGACCATAGCCAGCCAGCCGGAGTTGCGACCCATGACCTCAAGGACGATTGTTCTGCGGTGAGCCGAGGCAGTGTCACGGAGCTTGTTAATCGCGTCGATGATTGTGTTAGCCGCCGTGTCGCAACCGATTGTATATTCAGAGCCCCAAACGTCGTTATCAATCGTGCCAGGCAAGCCGACAATCGGGATACCAGTTTCTTGACTCAGGATAGACGCGCCGCGCAGAGAACCATCGCCGCCGACTACGACTAAGCCTTGAATGCCTCTGTCGACCAAATTTTTATAACCGAGCATGCGACCTTCGGGCGTGGCGAACCTTTTGCAACGAGCCGTCCCCAAGAACGTGCCGCCGCGTTGAATGATGTCGCTAACGTCTTTGGACTGCATCTCGAAAATGTCTTCGTCAAGCATACCGTGATAGCCGCCGCGAATCCCCCAGACCCTAACGCCGTGATGAAGAGCCGTACGAGTGACCGCACGCACCGCCGCATTCATGCCAGGGCTGTCGCCGCCGCTTGTCATTACCGCGATACTTTTTAGCATAATCGATTCCCTCCCACTCAACCTTCTAAAGAATTTTTACGCGCCAATGATAGCATAAATTTTACGATTTGCAAATATAACGGGCGGCGCGGCAGAAAAAATTTTCTTGATTGACGATAAGGAATTTGATATTATTCGTTCGAGGTGATTTGCTTTATGAAACGCGGAGCAATCTTCGATATGGACGGGACGCTCTTTGATACGGAGAAACTTTATCGGCAGGCATGGTTGGACGTGGCGGAGGAATTCGGCGAGGAAAGAAACTACGAACTGCCGACGGCGATTAGCGGCACGAACATAGGCGCGGAATCTCATGCCGTCATAAAAAGATTTTATCCGAACATCGACGCTGAAGCTTATCTAGCCCGCGTGCTTGAAGAGGTTCAAGCTTGCGCGGAACGGAATCTTGAGCTGATGACGGGCGTTAAAGAAATTCTAGCGTTCTTCAAGGCGGCGGGCGTTCGTATGGCGGTGGCTAGTTCGGCGCCTGTTGAAGTCATCAAAAAGAACGTGACGCGTTCAAACTTGAGCGGCTACTTTGAAGTTCTGATTGGCGGCGATAAGGTTACGAACGGCAAGCCCGCGCCCGATATATTCTTGCTTGCCGCCGAGAAGTTGAATCTTCCCGCGAGTGATTGCTACATCTTCGAGGACAGCTTTAACGGGATAAGGGCGGCTCAAGCCTCTTGCGGCGTGGCGATTATGATTCCAGACCAAGTGCAGCCCACGGACGAGATTAAGAAGCTCTGCGCGGCAATCTTTCCAAACTTAAACGAAGCAATGTTAGCAATAAAGGAGGCTCGCTTATGAAGGTTGCCATAATCTTAGGCAGTGCAAGCGATTGGGGCGTCATGAAGTCGGCGGTTGATACGCTAGAAAAGTTCGGCGTCGACGTGGAATGGATAGTTGCCTCGGCGCACCGCACGCCGCAGAGGGTTCAAGACTTTGTTAAGAACTCGTCCGCGCAAATCTTCATAGCGGCGGCGGGCATGGCAGCACACTTAGCGGGCGTCGTGGCGAGCTTGACGGTTAAACCTGTCATAGGCGTTCCGATTAGTTCCGAGCCGTTCAAGGGGCTGGATTCGTTGCTTAGTACAGTTCAAATGCCTGGCGGCGTCCCGGTAGCAACTCTAGCGGTCAACGGCGCAAAGAACGCGGCACTATTCGCCGTGGAAATCCTAGCACTTCAGGACGGCGAACTTGCAAAGAAACTAATCTCCTATCGCGAGCAAATGGCGGCGGAGGTTGAGCTTAACGATAAACGACTTAGGGAGGCTTTATTATGAATACTAGGACACATGAAATCATTCGCGAGTATATCGGCGTTCTGACTCATCAGGCACTTAACCGCGAGCTGACTTGGACGACGGCAGTTGGTGACATGGAATATCGCTACATTATCAAGGAGCTATTGCCCGACGGTACGGAAGGTAAAGACTTGCTGGGCGTTTCCTATCGTATGCGTTCGGTGGATAGCGTCGACCTGACGATTAACGGCGAGACCTTCCGCACCCGCAACAAGCCCATTATCGAACGCGTCGGCATGCTTTTTAGAATCATCAACTACGAGAAGAAGGATAACGTTATCAGCGACAATACGATTCAGTTCATGCGCAAGTACGTCAACGAGAATCGCTAAGGAGTGATTAAATTGTCAACGGTGGTTATAAGCGGTGCGCAATGGGGCGACGAGGGCAAAGGCAAGATTGTCGACTACTTGGCACAGCAGGCGGACACGGTTGTCAGGTTCCAGGGCGGTAGCAATGCTGGACATACCGTTTCGGTCGGCGGCGAGGAGTATAAGCTTCGTCTTCTGCCGTCGGGGATTCTGTATAAAGGCACGCTTTGCGTTATCGGCAATGGCGTCGTCGTCGACCCGCAATGTTTGCTTGAGGAAATTGACAACATGCAAGCTCGCGGCGTCGATACGTCTGGGATTCGTCTTTCAAATCGTGCGCATGTCGTCATGCCGTGGCATAAACTTATCGACGAACTCGGCGAGGCTCTTCGCGGAGCAAAAAAAATCGGCACGACCAAACGCGGTATCGGTCCATGCTACATCGACAAGGCGGACAGGATTGGGATTCGCGTCTGCGACTTGATTGACCGTGACGAATTCGCCGCTAAGGTTCGGGGCGTGCTTGAGGCTAAGAACTTGCTCTTGCAGAAGGTTTATAATCACGCGCCGCTTGACGCCGAAGAAATTATCCGCGAGTATGAAGGCTACGCCGAGCGGCTCCGCCCGTTCGTGTGCGATACGATTACCCTGCTAAATGAGGAAGTCGACGCGGGCAAAAAGATTTTATTCGAGGGCGCACAGGCTACGATGCTCGACATTGATTACGGCACTTATCCTTACGTCACGAGCAGTCATCCGATTTCGGGCGGCGTGGGAATAGGCGCGGGCATTGCTCCAAAGAAGATTGATAAGGTCGTGGGCGTGGTCAAGGCTTACTGCACACGTGTCGGTGAAGGTCCTTTCCCGACTGAACAGCTTAACGCAATCGGCGATAAACTCCGCACTGCAGGTCACGAGTTCGGAACGGTCACGGGGCGTCCGCGGCGCACGGGTTGGCTTGATGCTTGCGTCGTGAAATACGCCGGACAACTTAGCGGCACCGATTACATGGCAGTCACGCGCCTTGACATTCTCGACGGCTTCGATGAAATCAAAATGTGCACGGCTTATAAAATCGGCGACGAGATTATCAACGAGATTCCCGCTAGCTTGAAAGTCTTGGCTAAGGTCGAGCCTGTCTACGAGACATTCGCGGGTTGGAAAACAGATATTAGCAACGTCCGCTTCTACGAAGACTTGCCGATAAACGCCCGCCGCTATCTTGAGCGCATGGCAGAGGTTACGGGCATTGCGCTTGGGATTGTCAGTGTCGGTCCGAACAGAGACCAAACGATTGTCCTTGAAAACATTTTCTGATTGAGCAAACGAATCTTTTCTGATACAATGCCTCCAACTTAAGGAGGTTTTTTTATGGCGAAGAATATTCAGCAACAGACGACCGACGAGAACGAATTGATAAAGATTCGGCGCGAGAAACTGCAGGGCTTCATCGATAAGGGCGTTGAACCGTTCGGGGCACGCTATGAAGTCACACACCACGCGGCGGACGTTCGCGACGAGTTCGGCGACATCGAGGGCGAGAACGACGCGGGCGAAGTTTCAATCGCTGGACGGCTCATGGCTATTCGCGGACACGGCAAGGCATCTTTCGCGACGCTTGCTGACAGGAGCGGCTCAATCCAGATTTATTTTAAGCTTGACGTGCTCGGCGAAGACAAATACAGCCAGTTCAAACTTTTGGACATCGGAGACATCATCGGCTTGCGCGGGCAAGTCTTCAAGACTAAGCGCGGCGAATTAACTGTTCGCGTCGAAGACTTCACCTTGCTTGCTAAGTCGCTTAGACCCTTGCCCGAAAAGTTTCACGGGCTTAAGGACGTGGAGATTCGCTACCGTCAACGCTACCTCGATTTGATTATGAATCCCGAAGTGCGCGAGACGTTCGTTAAACGCAACAAAGTCATCAAGTCGATTCGCAAGTACCTTGACGATAAAAACTTTCTGGAGGTTGCGACGCCTGTTTTATCGACGATTGCGGGCGGTGCGGCGGCTCGTCCCTTTATCACTCATCACAACGCCCTTGACGCCGATTTATATTTGCGCATTGCCACTGAACTCAACCTTAAGCGGCTAATCGTCGGCGGCTTTGAACGCGTTTACGAGTTGGGCAGAGTCTTCCGCAACGAGGGCATGGACGTTCGCCACAATCCTGAATTCTCTTCCGTCGAGATTTATCAAGCCTACGCCGATTATCGCGACCTTATCGAAGTCACACGGGGCATCGTCTTGGCGGCGGCGGCGGCTGTCAACGGCACGACGAAGATAATTTATCAGGGCGTGGAAATCGATTTGGCGCAGACCCCTTGCCTTAGCATGAATGACGCCGTTAAGCAAAAGACCGGCAAAGACTTTCTGTCCTGCGAGACCGTCGACGAGGCGCGGGCTATGGCTGATTCAATCGGCGTGGCTTACGAGAAGCGGTTCGGTATCGGCGGGATATTGAACGCGGCGTTCGAGGCTAAGGTTGAAGATGATTTGATTCAGCCGATATTCATCACGCACCACCCGACGGAAATTTCACCGCTTGCCAAGAAGAATCCCGACGACCCGCGAGTAACTGACCGCTTTGAGTTCTTTGTTTACGGGCGGGAGCTTGCCAACGGTTTCACGGAGCTTAACGACCCGATTGATCAGAGGGCGCGTTTCGAGGAGCAACTTAAACAGCGCGAGGCGGGCGACGAAGAAGCGCACGTTATGGACGAAGATTTTATCCGTGCATTGGAATTCGGAATGCCTCCGACGGGCGGGCTTGGCATCGGCGTCGATAGGTTGGTTATGCTCCTGACTGATTCGCCGTCAATTCGCGACGTGCTACTATTTCCAACCATGAAGGTTATCGCCGAGTAATGAGCAATAAAAAATGTCACCTAGAAAAATCTGGGTGACGTTTTTAGTTTCAAGTTTCGTTAGTGAAGTTTTCCATTGCTGAAATAATTTCGGCGGGCTTGCCGTCAATGGGCGTTAAGGTCTTGTTAATCGCCTTGTCGAAGTTGCACAGCGCGGAGTAAACACAATTCCTGCAAGCGTCATCAGCCTCAGAGAATTTCGCGGGCTTAACCTCAATATCGCCGTTCAATATCCGCTCGGAAGTCTGTTCCAAAATTTTTTCCGCGTAATCGATTATTATCTGCAAGTCCGCACGGCTAACGAGATTATCTTTCTTGAAGGCGACAAAATCGCTCGTGCTATCGATTGCGTTCTTTATCTCCTCGTCAACGCGAATCATTCCATGCAACTTTAAATCGTCGTTCGCCTTAATCCAAACGTCTTTATCGTCTCTGCCCGTCTTATTCGACAGCCTTAAGAGGCAATAGAGCATTGCGCCCGCGTCCCGTCCGCCGACTTCAGCAAGGTTTTTCGCCGCGTCGAGATAGATAACCAGTTGCAAGCTCAAGCCGCTGAAGATTTTCTTCAAACTAAGGCTAGTCTTGCCCGTCTTGTAGTCGATAATCAGGAAATACTTGCCGTCGTCGCTCAAATCAATCCTATCAATGCGCCCGCTCAAATTTATGTTCACGTCGTCGATTTCTTTATCCTCGAAGAAGTTTTCCTCAAAAATATTCGGGTGGAACTCGCTGACCTTATCCAATTCAATCAAGCGGCTTAGGCTCTCGACGGCAACTTTTTTAATTCGTTCGCGGCGGTGCTCCAAAGTCTTCGTGCTAAGCAAAATTTTATTGTGAACGTTCGGAGTCAGCTCATCTATAATTTTCTCGACGCGGTTATTTAACTCCGCCGCATTAACCGTCGCCCAAAGTCGATTCTCCTGCTTCAAGTCGCGACCAAAGCGACTCATGACGGCATGAAGAATATTTCCGATGTCGGGCACCTGAATTTTATATTCGGCGCGCTCTTCCAAGCCCAAGCCGTATTTAGAAAAATATTTGAAGGGGCATTCGTTAAAGCTCTCAAGGCGTGTGACACTGGCACGCATTTTTTTATTTGGCGCGTAGAGTTTCTTAGCCGTTTCAGCCGATAAAGTCTTTTCTCCCGTCGCGAATTCAATTTCACTGCCCAGATTCTGTAAAATATCTAACTCCACGCGTTTAATAGCTACGGTTGGGAAGATTTTCTTTATCTTATCAAGCAACGATGACGCCGAGATTTTCTTTCCTTCCGCGTCGGCTATCGAATACGACAGATATAAACGCTCCCGCGCCTCCGTCAGCCCGCGATAGGTTAAAAATTTCTCCGATAACGAACTTTCCTTGCTGCCGAGCGATATTTCAAAGCCCGAATCATTGAGCTTTACTCTGTCCGCGTCACTTAGTAATTTCTTTTCTGCTGAACGCTGCGGGAAGTTTTCATCGTCAAAGCCCAAGATAAATATCGCCCGCGAATTTTGCAAAGAGTTCTGATCGAACTGCGCGACCGTCACTTCATCAAGCCCCGGCGGGATAAGCGACATTTCCAAAGCGTCGAGACCTTCGCCGATTATCGATTCAAATTCCGTCCGCGTGATTGTCTCCTCGCCCAATGCGTCAACGATTTGTTCAAACAGATTTATCACGTCGTCCCAAATCTTTAGATGCTCCCGCGACAGTGCCAAATTCCCGCGAACCTCTTCCGTCTGCGCCCAGTCAGAAAGTTTTTCGTAGACGTTGAGCTCCTCAAGCAGTTTGAACAGTGCCGTTGTTAGCTCGACGACTTCCCGATTGTTTTTCACGCGCTCGGCGAAATTTATCAGCGGAGCCACGCAAGCTTTCCTTATGGCGTTGACTCGTTCGAGGTAATCAATCTCGTCGGCGGCGACGGGGCGGGCGGGCGCGTCCAAAGACTTCACGCGGCGATAATCCCAATCTCGTTGCCAATTACTCGCACCCTTTATCCCGAACTCAATAACGTAATTCTCCAGTAAGTCAATATCCTCTTGCGGCACATCAAAGAAACCTGTTCGCAGGCAACGGAATATTGCTTCACGCCTCCAACCCCTTAGCACTTCTAAAGCCGACCGAATCAGCTCTGCTAGCGGGTGATTCGCCGCCGCCCGTTTCAAGTCGACAAAGTACGGTATCGCGTGAATCTCGAATATCGGCTTGATGAGCGAGAAATAATTTTCGTCGCGGGCAAGGATTCCGATTTCCCGTAGCCGATACCCTTCCTTGACGAGCCGCAAAATTTCTCTGGCGACCGCTTCGACCTCCGCACGCTTATTGACTGCCTCGACGACCTTTAAGCCCGTCGCGTCATCAAAACTCCGTGGCTTGTATTCAAAGAGCCGTCGTTCAAAAATTTTCAGCGGCTCATGCTTGAACCTCTGCGGGGTGTCGAGGCGCGTGATTTTGAATTCAACGCCGACCTCCTCTGAAAAAGTCCTCAGCGTCCTAAACGTCTTGAACGACCGGTTAAACAATCCAAGCTCGGAAGTGTTTTCGCGGCTGTTTAGGTTCGTATCCATCGGCAAAGTTATATGGACGTTGCGGGCGCAGGTAAAGAGTTTGTGCAAAAAATTTCTCTGTTGCGGGTCGAAGAATATAAACCCGTCGATAAAAATTTCCGCGTCGCCAATCGTCGGCGATTGCTCCATGAATTCCGTTGCCCGCTCCAATAAATTTTCGTCGTCGGTGAGCTTGTCAGCCATTGCCGCCTTAAAGTCGTCCGTCAACAGTTCCAAATCGTGAAGCTTATCTCGCAGTTCGTCATCAGCAACATTATCTGCCGCCCGATTGAGCTTGTCCGCGTCGATTGAATAAGTCCTTAGCTCCTTTAGCTCGTCGGCTAGAAGTTCGGCGAATTCGTGTTGCTTAGCGGCTCGCACGAAATATTTTAAGTCGCCCGCCTTATCGCGTCGTAGGAGAATTTTTCTAAGCAACAGTCGCCGCCCGATTTCAGAGATACGAGGAGTCAAGCCGCCGCCAATCTCGTCGAGTATTTGCCTTGCGAACCGATTAAAGCTATTCATGCGCGTATTGAATGCGCCGCCTGTCAAAGAGGCAAGCTCCAGCTCCGCCCGATACGTTTGATACGCCGGCAATAGGAAGATTATTTCGGTCTTGAGCGGCTCGCGTTCCAGAAGTTCCTTAGCGCGTTGCAGGCAAGCAAACGTTTTGCCCGCACCCGCCCTGCCGATTATCAGTTCAATCATCTGAATCACTCCTTGCCGAGTATCTTAGCACGGGCGGCAAATTTTATCAAAGCTTTATAGACGCGGCTAATCTGTTTATGGTAAGATAGGCGGCGTTTAGGAGGGGTACTAATGAGCAGGACAGATTTGGGACGCGACGACGTGCAAAGTCAGCCGCACGCGCCGAAGAAAAAGTCTTCAACGTTCCTGAAAATTTTTATCGGGCTTATCATCTTTGTAATCGTGATGGCGGTCGGTGTGGGCATCGGATTCGTTACGGCGAACATGAACGTTAAGGCTGACTTGTCGAAGGATATTCTGCCGCCGGCGTCAAGTCACATGTACGATTCGGCAGGCAACGAGATTGCAATCATTCACGCCACAGAAAACCGCGTGCCCGTCAAGATTGAGCAGATACCGCTGAACTTGCAGAACGCCTTCGTTGCAATCGAGGACAACCGCTTTTATGAGCACAAGGGCGTTGACTTCCGAGGGCTTGCTCGTGCCGCTTACACGAACATAATCCGCGGCGAAATTGCGGAGGGCGGCTCGACGATTACTCAACAGCTCGCTAAGAACGCTTATCTAACGCAGGACAGAACTTATAAGCGCAAGATTCAAGAGATATTCCTCGCGCTCCAACTCGAAAAGCAATACACCAAGCAAGAAATCTTAGAACTCTACCTTAATCAGATTTATTTCGGGCAAGGGGCTTACGGTGTGCAGGCGGCGTCAAAGACTTACTTTGGCAAGAACGTCGAGGATTTGACTTTAGGGGAATGCGCAATGCTCGCGGGCATTCCGAAGAGTCCAAACTATTACTCGCCGTTCAACAACATCAACGCCGCGATTGAACGCCGCAACACCGTCCTTGACCAAATGGTTCATTACGGTTATATCAGCTTCAACGAGTCTCAAGCCGCTAAGAACGCTGAAGTCATCCTTGCGCCGCCGAACGTCCCAGAAAAGCATAAGGACGCAATGTATTTTATCGAGTACGTCACGCAACTTTTGGTCGACAGGTACGGAGCCGACGCGGTCTACAAGGAAGGCTTGAAAGTCTACACGACGATTGATTTGGATATGCAACGCATGGCGGAAGAGGCTTTGCTGACTTACCTGCCGCAAGATTACACCGACGTAAACGGGATTGTTCAGCCGCAAGGGGCAATCGTGGCAATCGAACCCAAGACGGGATATATCCGCGCTATGGTCGGCGGGCGCGGCACTGACCAATTCAACCGCGCGACTATGGCGGAACGTCAGCCAGGCTCCTCGTTTAAGCCATTCGTGTTCGTGGCGGGTCTCGAAAATGGTTACACGCCTGACACCGTCATTGAGGACAGCCCGATTAATATTGACGGCTGGCGACCGCAGAACGATAGCCGACGCTTTAGCGGCAATGTAAGCCTCCGAACGGTTGCAACCTTCTCTATGAACGTCCCGACCGTCAAGATTGCTCAAGCCCTCGGAATCGATAAAGCTATCTTCTACGCACAGGAAATGGGCATTTCAACTTTCGTCCTTGAAGGTCCCGTCAACGATACGAATCTTGCTGTAGCCCTTGGCGGCTTGACGCGTGGAGTTACTCCGCTGGAAATCGCTTCGGCTTATGGAACCTTCGCTAATAGCGGCGTCTACATTCCGCACGTCGCGATAACCAAAGTCCTCGACCGCAACGGCAATATAATTCATGAAGTCTTCCCCGAAGGACGGCAAGTCATCAGCCCCGAAAGCGCAGCCGATTTAACGAGCATGTTAGAAGACGTTATCGCTAAGGGCACGGGCAAGGGCGCGGCAATCGGTCGACCTGCGGCGGGCAAGACGGGCACGACTAGCGATTACAAGGACGCGTGGTTTGTAGGGTATACGCCTGACCTCGTCGCGAGCGTGTGGATTGGCAACGACGACAACACCAGCCTTGATGGGGTAATGGGCGGCGGACTTCCCGCGACGATTTGGAGTCATTTTATGCAGAACGCTTTGCTGAACGTCCCCGCGCACGACTTCGATACTTTGGTTGTTGATAGACGTTCAAGGGGCAATGTCGTCACTGAAGTCCGCGATAACAATCGTCCGCGCCGCCGCGATTATGACGATGACGAGCCGCGCAGGGATTATTCCGAACCAGAGCCCGATTATCGTTACAGAGAATCGGAACCTGCTACGACTTATCATGAACCTGAACCAGATTACACGCAAAAGCCCGAAGGCGTCCCCGATTACACGGAGCCAGAACCCGTTCGCGAGCCTGAACCCGTTCGCGAACCCGAAACCGTCTATCATGAGCCGGAACCAGTCTACGTGCCCGAACCAGAACCCGTTCGCGAGCCTGAGCCTGTGATTGACAATGCGCCTTCGTTTGATGATGACCTATCTAAAGGACAGAACTAATGTTAGAAAAAATTTTGGAAGAAGCGGTACGCCTCGACGCCTCGGACGTTCATCTGACGGTGGGGCAACCGCCTTTTTTTCGTGTAGGCGGCGAACTCTTCCAAGCGGGCGCAGCGTTGACGGTTAAGGCGGTTGAAGACTTCTTAGACGTGCTGTTATCGTCGAGACTTCGCAGGGAGCTTGAAAATCACTTGGTGGTTGACTTCTCTTACGTCGCAGAAAATTTATCGCGTCGCTTCCGCGTGAACGTCTACTATCAGCGAAAAGTTCCCGCGCTTGCCCTGAGACTAATCGCCAAAGAAATCCCGACGCTTGACGAATTGGGCGCACCGCCCGCGCTAAAGAATTTCTTCCACGCCGCGCAAGGTTTAATCCTCGTGACGGGGCGGACGGGTTCCGGCAAATCAACGACGCTTGCCGCCTTCCTAAACGAGCTTTGCAAAGTGCGCCCGTGTCACTTGCTGACGTTGGAAGACCCAATCGAATTCGAGTACGCGGCGGAGGGTTCTTTCATCAGCCAAAGGGAACTCGGACAAGACTTTTTGAACTTCGCGGCGGCAGTGCGGACGGCTATGCGCGAAATGCCCGACGTGTTGTTAATCGGAGAGATTCGCGACGCCGAAACCATGCACGCGGCACTTGAGGCATCAGCGGCGGGCGTCTTGGTCTTAGCGACGTTGCACACGCGGTCGGCGGCTGAAACGGCAATGCGTGTCGAGACGATGTTCCCGCTCGTGCAACGCGACGCAATCCGCGACCTATTCGCCGACGAGTTCAGCGCGATAATATCTCAACAGCTCGTCAAGACCTCAAGCGGGCGGCGTTGTGCGGCAGAAGTCCTAATCGCTAATCCGGCGGCTCGTTCACTGATTCGGCAGGGCAAGTACGTCCAACTGCCAAACGTTATGATGAGCGGGCGGGCACAAGGTATGCAGACAATGGACGCGGCATTAAAGGCGGTCGGCTTATGAAATTCAAGTACAAAGGCTACGACGCGACGGCGACTGAACAGAGAGGCACCCTTGAGGCGGACAACTACGCAGAAGCCTACGCCGCATTGAGTTATCAGGGCGTCAAAGTCGTCAAGCTCGAACAGACGCAAGCAAACTTCCTGCAGACGGCGGAGAACTTTTACCTTAAGCTCAAACTCGGCGGACAATGGCGGGCTGTCTTCTTCCGTGAACTAAGCGTAATGCTCGGCGTGATGACTTTGCACGACTCGTTGAGGACTTTGGCGGGCGCGGCGAAGAATCATCCTTCCGAAAAGATTTTAAATGACCTCGTGGCGGCTGTCGGCGAAGGACAAAACTTTTACGAATCCCTCGGACGCTATGAATCAATCTTCGGCGGCGATGAGATTCAATCAGTCGAAATCGGTGAGACCAGCGGCAACCTCCAGGACGTGACAGCACGGCTTGCCAACCAACTCGAACGCAACTATTCAACGCAAAAGAAAGTTCGCGGCGCAATGTATTATCCAGTGTTCGTGCTAATGGCAGCATTCGTGGCGGCGGTCGTCTTAGTCAACGTAACCTTGCCTGTTTTTGAAAATTTCTTCGCTCAGCAGGGCGGCGAACTCCCGCTGATAACGCTGATACTTCTACACGGCGGAAAGTTCTTAGCGGAGCATTGGCTAATAATCGTCGTGGCATTGGCGTTAGGCGGCGTGATGGGCGTATGGATTGTTCAGCGCGTCGAAGGTGTCCGATTTCTCCTCGACGGTCTCAAATTGAAGTTCCGTCTCCTGCGCGAAGTCGAGCTTAGGAATTTCTTCGGGCGGTTGAGTTTCCTACTGGAAAGCGGCGTGACGCTAGACGAGGCAATCAAGCTGTGCGCGGCGGCGAGTAATAATCTTGTCGTGCGGAAGGTCTTGACTGAGATAAAATTTTCGGTGGAGCGCGGCGGAAGCTTTGCGGCACTGGTCGCCAAGGAAAAGTTCCCACCGCTGTACGTCGGCTTAATCGTAACTGGCGAGGCGGGCGGCGAACTTGTCAACATGCTCCGTCAATGCGAGTCGATGGCTGACTTTGAAGTCGAAGAGATATTGCGCACCCTTCCCGCCAAAGCAGAAATTTTCGGAACGCTAATCGCCGGATTAATCGTGGCGACTCTGGTCTTTGCCGTCATGCTACCGATATTGGACACGACAAACCTACTTTAACAAATTGCCCCGTATGCTTTTACGCCCGCGAAGAAGACGACCGGCTCGCATGGACGCGAGCCGCGCCGCGTTTGAAACATGGATGTTTCATAGCGGCGTCTACGCCCCTGCGAGGCGAATTTCTTTGCTACTTTCTTTCTTCGCTGAAAGAAAGTAGACCACAAAAAATTTAGGAGAAAACGTGATGATTCACTTAAAAGACGTGACGAAACTTTACAAATCAAATGGCGTGGTTGCCCTAGACAAGGTGACACTCGACATTGAGCGCGGCGAGTTCGTGTTTATCGTCGGGACAAGTGGCTCTGGCAAGTCTACGCTGATGAAACTTCTAATGCATGAGGAGGTTGCAACTTCCGGAAGTATAATCGTAAACGGCAAGGACGTAACCCACCTCAAGCAAAAGGAAGTCCCTTACCTGCGGCGGTCGCTGGGCGTCATATTCCAAGATTATCGACTGCTTGAGGATAAGACGGTTTATGAGAACGTCGCCTTCGCTATGCAAGTTATCGAGGCTCCGCGCAGGATTATGCAACGCTCCGTCAATACCGTGCTGGACATCGTCGGCTTGCGTGACAAGTTCAAAAGCTTTCCCGCACAATTAAGCGGCGGCGAGCAACAACGCGTCGCGATTGCCCGTGCGATTGTCAACGACCCGCGAATAGTCATCGCCGACGAGCCGACTGGCAACCTCGACCCAGAAACCAGTTGGGACATTATGGACATATTTCAGCGAATCAACGCGGCGGGCACGACCATTGTTATGGCGACGCACGATAAAACTATCGTCGACCAAATGCAACGGCGCGTTATCGCTATCGAAGGCGGCAAGATTACTCGTGACGAAGCCCGCGGCGTTTACTCCGAGAATCAGCCAGAGCCGCCGACGCCTTACAATAAATTCTTCCCGTTCAAGAGGTAGGCTATCATGCAAAAGGGAATCACGACGCTTGAAGTTGTCCTCGCGGCACTGATAATCGCCTTGCTAATGAAAGTCGCCATTCCGAACGCCACACGCCTTGTCGACAGAGCCGCCCTAGACTACGAGACCAAACGACTTTACAGCGAGCTTAGGTTTTTGCAGACAGTGAACAGGTCAGCGAAATTTGACGCTACGGGCACGGGGTCTAGCGGCGTCGGCGATGTGCTTTCGATAAAGTTCACGACCGAGCCGCCGAGCTATCAAGTTGTGCGCGGCTTAGGTTATACAGGCAAGCCCGTCCGCGAGGTGCATTATCTTTCCTACGGCGTGAAATTCTCTTCGCCAAGCTCAAGCGTCCATTTCGATTCGCAAGGCAAAGCCAGCATCACTAGCAATCACATAACGCTGACATCGCGGCTCGGCAAGACAAAGAAAATCTCCTTCGATAGCGTTGGACGTATGCAAGGTGCTAACCAATGAGCCGGCTAAAGTCTGTCCTCGGCAACGAACGCGGCTTTATGTTACTTAACGTCGTCTTCTTGACGGTGATAACCTCCCTTGCCGCGATGATTTTAATGAACGCTGCCCCGCGTGCACGCAATCATCAATCGACGCTGAGACTAACTGCAATCTGCTTGGCGAACGAACAATTTGCCGAGCTTGAGAGCTTAGCGGCACACGGAGACATCAGCGGCAGTCAACCGTTCCTCGGCAACAAGGACGACTTGACGAGCAACAACCTAGGCGAGGATAATCCGATTGAGTTCAAGGTCACGACGACTGTTAGCGGCGGACGTGCTAAAGTCAAGGTCACATGGCAGGTCGGCGAAGATGAATTCCAGATTGAGATGGAAAGGACGATTGGCATTGTTCAGGAATAACGGCGGCGGGTTCGTGGTCGCGGAGTTCGCGATAGCCCTGCCGCTTTTGATTTTGCTCATGTACGGCTTGGCGACTATCAGCGTACAAAGTTTTATAGTGGGAAGAGAGCAGCTAGCCGATTACGTCTTGGAGGCGGAAGCGCAATACGTCATGGAGCAGATAAGTCAAGTCGCCCGCACCGCCCGCGAAGTCGAAATCGCCCCCGGCGGCGGTTATGTCAAGTTCGTCTATCACGTCGTCAAGGACAAGCCCCAAAGCGGAGGCACCTCGCTGAATGGGCACTATCTCTTCATAAACAACGACGTGCTGGAGACGCAATATTTTATGCTGTACGCTAGGAACGGAAGAGATGCGCCGAACCTCTACGCCAAACGGCAAGACGACGGACGCTACAACAATCCGATAACGGGCGAGAACTATTTCGGGGACACGAAGGTTAATTATCTCAAGTGCGAAGTCGACGAGGCTAAAAAGGTTTTGCATGTCTCTTTAGAGATGGAAAAACTGGTTACTGAGCAGGAAATAGAAAGCCCATTTACGGAGCGCAAGAAACGCAAAATAAAACTCGACACGGCGGTTTACATGCCGAATTACAAGGCGGGAGGTTGACGCATGAACCAGAAAGGCTTCGCGACAATCTTTGGGCTGTGCTTGATTCTGGTTATTGCTCTGGTCGTCAAGGGCATTGAGGAATCGGCAATGAATCACGCATACGAGGCAACGGACATTCAAGCGGAAGTGGAACTGCAGAACGCGGCGGACAGCGGCATATATGCGGCGGCGAAGATTGCCTTAGCTGACCCCGAAGGAACTTTGCCGACGAACCCCGGCTACCCGAACAAGCGGAAAGAGTATCAGCACAAGTTCGATAACCTAACGATTAAATCGGAGAGCCTCGGCACGATTACGGTTGAGACTTGGGGCGAGCGTACAGCGTTCCACCCCTACAAAGTAAACTACACGACGAACAAAGCCGCGGAGGATAAGAACCGGCTCATCAAGAACGCTAAGGGCAAGACGGTTTATCAAGAGGCATATGTCTTCTTCAGTCGGGCGTCTGCGGATAGCAATCGCATGAGCGGAAAAATATATCGCCGCGCCTATGCTTACGTTCTTGCAGACGGAGACGCGACGATTTATTTTATGGGCTTGCCGACGAGTACTTACACGTTCAAATAATCATTCATAGCGCAAAGCCTCAATCGGGTCGAGACGCGCCGCCTTCCTTGCAGGCAACATTCCGAAGAAAATTCCCACGAACAACGCAAAACCAAAGCTCGCGATAATGCTAACACTACTTATAACCGTCGTGAAGGCTCCGAACTTCGAGATTGCTTGAGCCGCCACGACGCCGATAAGGATTCCGATAATCCCGCCGATAATACTAATCATCGTCGATTCAATCAGAAATTGCAGCATGATATTGGAGTACGTCGCCCCGATTGCCTTGCGAATTCCAATTTCCCGCGTGCGTTCCGTGACACTAGCTAAGGTGATGTTCATAATGCCGACGCCGCCGACGATTAACGAAATTCCCGCGATTGCTCCGAGCAGAAGCGTTATCATCGTCGTTGTTGAAGTC
>JAFQZB010000296.1 GCA_017406175.1 Selenomonadaceae bacterium
ACTTTCTGCGTCAGGTCGTCGCGATTGACATAGCCGCGCCCAATCCCGTCGCCCAAAATCGTCATCTCGCCCAGTGCGCCGATTGGCAACGGGCGATTCCTCTCGTCGGTCATGACGACTTGAACGTTGGAATTGGGCAAGCCGATAGTTATATTTTCCGCCGACTCGATTGCTTTCATCGTGCAACTAATCGTAGCTTCCGTCGGTCCGTAGCCGTTCATGATATAAATTTCGGGATTGACGGCGCGAAGTTTCGTAAAAAGTGCGGCGGGGAATGCTTCCGCTCCAAAGTCCACCGATTTTATTTGCCGCACGACCGTTTCAAATTCGGGCAAGTCGATTAGGTTCGCCAAGTAAGACGGCGTGCAGCTCATCACGTCGACGCCGTTTTTATCGCACAAGTCTTTTAGCATAAGCGGGTTATGGATTTCGTCTTCGTTGGCCATGCAGATTGTCAGCCCGTGCGCCAGCGGTATGAACTCTTCCATTATCGACACGTCAAAAGTTATCGCCGCCAACGCCAATGAAACTTTTCCGCGTTCGGTGTAGCCTAAAATCTCGTGGTTCTTCGGATTGGCGTCGACGAAATTAACGAGGTTGTGATTTGTGAGCATAACGCCTTTAGGCTTGCCAGTCGAACCCGAAGTATAAATGCAATAAGCCAATGCGTCATAGGGCACATCGACATTGAGATTGTCTCTTGGAATGTTTTCCGACTGCGTCTCTTCAACGAGGCAAACGAAAATGTTCAACTCGTCGAAAAAGTCTTTGCGCCTCTGGTAAATGTCGCGCGTCGTGACCAGGTGCCGAACCTTTGAATCCTTGACTATGTAAAAAACTCGCTCGTCGGGGTAATCGGGCGTCATTGGCAGGAACGCCCCGCCCGCCTTCAATATACCTTGCCGCGCTATGTAGACTTCAAGCCCGCGATTCAACATCACGCCAACTATTTTTTCAACCCCGACGCCGCGACTTTGCAAGACGTGCCCTAAGCGATTTGCCGCCGTGTTCAATTCTGCATACGTCAAAGATTTTTCATTGGCGATTACCGCTATCCGTTCTGGGAATTTGTCTGCACTGTCCTGCAGAAGACGATAGGCAGGACGCTCGGCAACTGTCCAGGCCGTGTCATGAATTCCTTGTAGCCTCTCAAGCTCTGCCGCTGAAACTATATCCACGTCCGATAAATTTTCCCGCGTCAAGAATTCCCGCGCCACCTGCGCCAAACACTCGACAAAAATTTTAACCGTAGCCGCCGAATAATAGTCGGTGTGATATTCCGTGTCAAAGCAAAGCTCGCCGCCCTCAATGAAAACGTCCACGCCGAAAAGTGATTTAGCTTTATTAAGTTCAAGCGGCATTTCCTCGGCAAGCTCGCCCGCGATTTTCACCGCGTCGGAGTCCTCACCTTGGTAAGCAAACATCACGTCAGCACTAACCCCATAATCGCGGCTGATTTCGGCAAAGGAATAAATATCGCGCGTCATGCTCTCTAAAAGTTGCTTACCGACCTCGGCGACGTATTGGGCAACCGTTTTTTCTCCGACAATCGAACAGCTAACAGGCAAAGTCTTAACGAACATGCCGACGCTATGAACAAGCCGCGAATCATTGCGCCCATTGTAAATCGTCGTGAAAATTGCGTCGTCGCGATACAAGAACTTCGCCAGCGTAAAGCCGAACACTGCGTTGAAAAATGCATTCGACGTAACTTTATTTCTCGCGCAGAAATTTTTCACGGCGTCAACGTCGACTCCCAACTTGCCGACTTCAAAAGGTGTAGCCTTCGCGTCGAAGTCTTTAGCCAGTTTACAATCGGCATCACAACCGCGGAAAATGGAATCGTAATAAGCCTTCGCTTTCGTGAGCGCGTCACCAGCGCGGGCTTTTTCCTCGTCAAGCGCATGTTCAAAGCCAGTGTAAGTTTCCTTGCTCAAAATTTTTCCGTCGTAAGCGGCATTAATGTCGTCAAGCAGAATATCAAAAGATTCGCCGTCGCTTATTATGTGATGACAATCGAGGAAGAAATATTTTTCATCGGCAACATAAATCTCCGCCCGATAAAGCAGCTTGTCCAAAAGTTCAAACGGTCTAACCAGTTCTTCAGTCGACGGCAACTTATCAACATGCAAAATATTAACAGTCACCGAGTTATCGTTGCGGCGAGCGCGAATATCCCCATCATAGTTCATAAAAAGAGTTGTCTTTAAGTATGGGTGTGCGTCGATTGCCGCCTTGATTGCCCGTTGCAATTTCTCAACGTCAACATTTCTTCCGAGCCGATACAAATTCGGGATGTTATAAATCGTGCTGTTGGGATTGGCGACGCTCTCGACGAAGATTCCGTTCTGCGTCTGCGTCAAAGGATAATCCCGTTGCAATTCGTGAGTTTGCGTCTCTTCCGCGCCCGCCAAAAACTTTTCAAGCTTTTCAATCGTCTCATGCTCTTTAATGTCGCGGGTGCGAATGGTTTTGCCGAAAGTGCGCGACAGTAAAACGTTAAGCCGAATTGCGCCAATAGAAGTCAGCCCGACGCTGTAAAAGTCTGTCCTTATGCCAAAATTTTTCGTGCCGATGACTTGAGCAACGCAATCGAAAATTTTCTGCTGAACGTCGTTTTGCGGAGCCGTCTTGTCGATTGTAGCGGCAGTCTTCTTTTTGGATTTAATGTGCTCGTCAATATCAAAAGTTTCGAGCGCGTCCGAGGTCAAAAACTTTCCGGCGACTTCTTCGCAGGCAATAGCAAAACTTTTGACGGTCTCGGCTTTGTAAACGGTCGGGCGATATTCAAAGCGGAAAATAAATGCGCCGTTCTCCAAGAAGACTTCCAAACAGAGGTCGGACATAGCCGCCGAAGGCATTACTGGCAAAGTTCGCGAAGTAGTTCCGGCAATGTGATAGTCATTGAAGTTTTCGCCCTGATAAACGCACATAAGCTCACCTTTGAAACTGTACGCCGTAGAAATTTCAGCAAAGGAATAAATATCGTGCGCCATGCTGTTGACGAACTGACGCCCGATTGAATCAACGTAATTTTTAATGGAAGAATTTTCCGCAACGTTGGCGAGCACTGGCAATGACTTGACGAACATTCCAACGCTTTTAGAAAGCCGCGAATCATTGCGCCCGTGATAAATCGTCGTGAAAGCCGCCTCTGCCCGCCGAGTATCTTTGGCGAGGAAGTAGCCGAACATTGCCAAGAAGAAAGTATTAAGCGTGCAGGAGTTGATCGCACAGAAATTTTTCACGGCGTCAACGTCGAGCGCGGTTTGATGACTTTCAAAGGCAACGACAGAATCTTTCTTGCCGACATTTTCCGCAAAATCGACTTGCGGCAAAATCTCAACGTCGCTGTCTGCAAAAATCGCGTCGAAATAACTTTTGGCGGTGGTCAATTTATCGGAGGCACGCGCCTTTTGCTCATCTAGCGCGACTTCAAAGCCAGTGTAAGTTTCCTTGCTCAAAATTTTTCCGTCATAAGCGGCATTAATGTCGTCGAAGAAAATATCTTCCGAGGAGCCATCGTAAACAATGTGGTGGAAGTCTAAGAACAAATAATTCTTATCGGGCGTCGCGAAGATTGTAGCGCGATAAAGTGGCTCTTCGGTCAGCGCGAAGGGGCGGACAAACTCAGCGGGCGCGGGCAATTGGTCAACTTTTTTAATCGGCACTTCGGCAGGCAAATCATCTTGACGGCGGGCGCGAACTTCTCCAGCCTCATTGAAAAATAACTTTGCTTTTAAGTATGGGTGCGCGTTGATTGCCGCAATTATTGCCCACTGCAAGCGTGTTATATCGATTGAGGAATCAAGCGGCAAAAGTATTGGTAAGTTGTAAGTCGTATCGTCTGGTGCAGCGTCGTATTCAACGAAAATATCTTGCTGTGTTCGCGATAGTGGATAATAGGCTTGCGCCTCGTAGGTTTGCACGTCTGCCGCGTTCGATAAGAATTTCTCCAGCTTCTCGACCGTGTCGAATTCCATTAAGTCGCGAGTTTGTATGATTTTGTTAAACGCCGTCGACAGTAAAACGTTGAGCCGGATTGCGCCGATTGACGTTAGACCCGCGCTTGTGAGTTCCGTTGTTATTCCGAATTCCCGCGTTCCTAAAACTTCTGCGACGCAATCGAAAATTTTTTGCTGAACGTCATTTTGCGGCGGAACAATTTCAACTGTCGGGATAACTTCTTCAGGTTCGGGCAGAGCCTTCTTGTCGATTTTTCTATTGGCGGTCAGCGGGAAGGCGTCAAGTTGCATCAAGACGCCCGGCACCATGTAAGCCGTCAGCGACGCCGCTAGATGTTTGCGCAACTCGCCAAGGTCTATTTTCTTCTCGGCAGTGAAGTAGCCGGCAAGGTAATCGCCCGCCGCGTTCTTCTTCACGACCACGATACTTGCCTTGACGCCCTCAAAATTATTCATAACGGATTCAATCTCGCCGAGCTCGACGCGCAAGCCACGCAATTTTACTTGATTGTCCGTGCGCCCGTGGAAGGCAATTTCGCCGTTGGGCAGGAGCCGCGCCAAGTCGCCGCTCTTATAGGCCGGCTTACCCCACAGCTTGATAAATACTTTCTGCGTCAGGTCGTCGCGATTGACATAGCCGCGCCCAATCCCGTCGCCCAAAATCGTCATCTCGCCCAGTGCGCCGATTGGCAACGGGCGATTCCTCTCGTCGGTCATGACGACTTGAACGTTGGAATTGGGCAAG
>JAFQZB010000297.1 GCA_017406175.1 Selenomonadaceae bacterium
ACATTTCTCTTAACGACGGAACGATTGAGGGCTTGCGACATAAAGTCTTACCGATAATCAGCGTGCAATATCACCCCGAAGCTACGCCAGGTCCCAATGACAGCGTTCGCCTCTTCGTCAATTTCATTGACTCTATGAACCGCACAATTCGCGGATAATTTTCTTGCGAATGAGTTCATCCTTATCAAATTCGGACATCATTTCCCAATCTTTTTCCATTTCGAGATTGTTGCCGTTGAAGCGAGCGACCAGTTGCACTGCTTCCGGCTCAAAGAGAAATCGGGAACCATTACCCGATTTCTCTTTTTATTGCAGAACAAAGTTCAAGCGGTTATAATTGCCTCGTCCGAGCACAACTACAACCGCTTTGAGAAAAATCCTTTCGTATTCTAGCAAGGCGGCGGCTTTTAGTCAATTAGGAGGTATTCATATGGCTATGAAAAGAAAAAATTTGCCGGAGCTTGCCCCGCAAGTCTTCGAGCACGAGTATTTCGGCTCCGTCCGCGTCGTCACCATTGACGGCAAGCCCTGGTTCGTCGGAACTGACCTTTGCCGCGCTCTTGAGCTTGAAAACGTCACTAAAGCACTCTACACGCTTGCTGACGATGAAAAACAAATAATTAAGCTGAATACCCTAACTTCTAGTAAGGGTATTCGTAAACAGCGTGGAAATCCGAACGTTAATATCGTTAATGAGTCTGGATTGTATCGACTTATTTTCGCGAGCCGCAAGCCGGAGGCAGAAAAATTTCGTCATTGGGTATTTCATGAAGTGTTGCCGAGTATTCGCGAAACAGGCAGTTACAGCGTGGCGCAATATGATTTTTTTCATCCGTCGCCGGAAGAATTGGAAAGGCGCAGTAAAATCACAACGATAGAAGGAATGATTGAAGACCTTGACGCGCACGGCATTGATTGGGATTGGGAACCAAGACCGAGAATTGAAATCGACGAAAACGGCGATGAACATGTCGTTTATCGCTATGAAGTTGTCATAAAGCACCCTGAGTACGAAAAATTGCAAAAGCAACGTATCGAAGCGAAAAAGTCTGCTGGTTTTTTGTCGAAATGACATTTTTCTCGCGTGCGTGTTGGCTTGCAAAATCTGATGAGTGACAATTAAAATGTTATTTCTACAATCAGGCAATTCAATACGGCGGCGTATGTCTTCAACCGGTTTTTTCATAGAAGAGAGAGAAGTGTCAAGGTCGGCAATTTGAACTTTAATACCGGAAGTAATTTGCGCAAAGGCACGAGTTGCTTCCTTTTTAGTTTCGTCGGGTTTTTTAAAAGTCAGCAGAAATTCTTCTAAGTGTTTTTTCTTTGAAAGTGTCTCAAGAAATTTAAGCCACAACTTACGCTCATCTTTGCTCATATATTCTAGCTTGGCTTGTAGTTCAGCATCGTGTTGGGAAATAATAAAGCGTTTCCATTTATTAACTTGGGCAATTGCCGTCAGCATTTTATTTTTCAAGTCTGCAATAAGCGGGTCGATAAATTTTTGCTTGGAATATTCTTTCGATTCGATTAAAGCTTTGATTCGAGAAGAAACAAATTGAACAT
>JAFQZB010000298.1 GCA_017406175.1 Selenomonadaceae bacterium
CTAGACATTCCGAAGCCCGCCGCCGCTATCGAATCCGCACGCAGGGACGCAACCGTTGCTTTAATCTCCTTAGTGCGCTCTTCCTTAGCAGAAATATTTTCCAGCTCGTCAAGCGTCGTCGTAACCGAAGTCCCGCCGATTTGCGTCAAGTTCAGCGTGAAGTAATCGCTCATCTTCTTATCAACGAGAATCTTTGCGCAATCTTTGGTCGCGATAATATCTCCGATATACTCGCGGTCGACGCCTAGGCTTAAGATTGAGCCGAGCACGTCGCGATGACCTAGCCTAGCAAACTCGCCATTCCACTCTGCCTTGATGACTGCGATTTCAAAGTTCGGCGTGCCTTGGAAGTCTTCATGACAGAAGGCGGCGCGTTGACGTTCAGCACCACAATAGCCGCCATAAAAATCTACGTTGAGTTCGCCGAGGCTGTTGGCAATGACGCCTGTCATCTCCTGTTCAAACGGCGATAAGAACCCGGTTAACTTGCACTTGCGGCTTTTGATAGCTTGCGCGGCGAAGTCTACGAGCTTGACGGCGGACGCCTCGCCCTCGGTGCCCTTGTAGTAGCGGATAATTTTTTCTCGTGCGTCTTGCATATCTCTAATTCCCTAATTCCCTAAAGCTTGCGCGTGAGCCATGAAAAGTCGTTGCGCTCCTGCTTAGGCTCTTCCCGATTGAACGTGACCATGACGGTTTTGGGCGTGCACACGAAGACATATTCGCTGACCTGCTGAACGTCGCCATCAATGGCATAAGTCGTGCCCAACGCGAAATCGATAATCCGCCGGGCGTGTTCGGGGCTAGTGTCCTCCAAGTTTATGATGACGGGTACATCTTCGCGCAGACAATCGGCGATGACTTTTGCGTCGTCGTCGAAATTCTTCGGTCTGACCGTCGTGATTTTCGATTTGACCATGCTTTTGGTCGTGCTATTGTTCGTCATAAAATTATCCCTCGCCGTCATCGCCGAATTAAAATCAACTACTTTGTGCCCCGACATACTCGCGGGCGGCGGTTGTATTGGCGATTCTTGTTCTTCTGGCTGCGTATTCGGCAGCTCTTCCTTTGTGCTCATCTTAACTACCTTCTCCTCATCTTTGTCTAACAGTCCAAGAGAGCGGCTAACCTTGTCGATAATTTCCATTCATTCAAACTCCTCTCGCAAATTTTTATCTGTAGGATCTCTCGCCGAAGATAGCCGTGCCGACTCGAACGACGTTTGCGCCCTCCTCGACTGCGATTTTATAATCATGCGTCATGCCCATTGACAAGAAGTCGAAAGCCTCCCGATTAGTCTTCAGCCCGTCGAAGAGTTCACGCATTTGCTTAAAGAACGGGCGACACTCTTTAACGTCTTCCAGATTCGGCGCAATCATCATCAGCCCGCGCAGTCGAAGGTTTTTAGCCGCGTCGACGAACTTTATCAGCCCGTCTAAGTTCTCAAGCATTACTCCAGACTTTTGCGGCTCGCGGGCGGCGTTGACTTGGATTAGCACATCTTGAACCTTATTGATTGACGCCGCCGCCTTGTCGAGTGCCGCCGCTAAGTGTTGGCTGTCGACCGATTGAATCAAATCGAAGAGCTTGACTGCCGCCTTAGCCTTGTTGGTCTGCAGGTGCCCGATTAGATGGCGGGTGACTTTGCGGTCAAGCGTCTGGAATTTCTCCGCCGCCTCTTGAACGCGATTTTCGCCGATATTGGTTGCGCCCGCGTCGATTGCCTCGCGCATTAGGTCAACGCCATGATTCTTCGTCACCGCGACTAAAATTATTTTATCGCCTAGTTCGTCTCTTATCGCTTGAAAGTTTTCTGCTACGCTCAAACGTCTTTCACCTCCACATAAAAATTTTCACGCATATATTAAACTAGTTGCCTTGCCGCGTCAATGAAAACAGCTTGAATAAATTTCCCCGCGCCAAAAAATATTTGTCGATTGCCGCCTGCAATAGTATAATGCGGGAAGCAACGTGACGTTGCATCCAATGGACGCGGTTGAGTCTTCGACGAGTCGGAGCAGATCACCGCGCTTGAACTTTTTTTAACGGAGGTTTGTTAATGGACATCGTGCCCATATTACTGCAAATGTTTCTCGTGGCGTTCCTGATTGCAATGAACGGCTTCTTCGTGGCGGCGGAGTTCTGTTGCGTTAAAATGCGTCCGTCGCGGCTGGAAACGCTAATCCAAGAGGGCAACACGCGAGCCAAGTACGCAAAGAAATTAATCGACGAACTAGACGAGGCATTATCAGTCACGCAACTGGGAATAACTTTGGCGTCGCTCGGACTCGGTTGGGTCGGCGAACCATTCGTAGCAGAACTAATCGCACCTTTGATTCACGCGGCAGGCTTCAGCGAGACTTTGGGGCATACAATCTCGTTCGCGCTTGCCTTTTCCCTGATAACTTCAATGCACATCATCTTAGGCGAGCTGACACCCAAGAGCATGGCAATCGCCGCGTCGGAAAAAATCCTACTAAATATCGCGATACCAATGCTTATCTTCTGGAAGGTCATGTATCCGTTCGTGTGGCTCCTCAATCGGACGGCAAGCTTTGTAAGTCATCACCTAGGCTTGAGCATATCTGAAGGCGAAGTCGCGCACAATCCAGAAGAAATTCGACTACTCATGAAGGAAAGCCGCAAGCAAGGACTCGTCGACGATACGGAAGTTGATTTCGTGGATAACGTCTTCGACTTCACCGAACGCAACGTCCGCGAAATCATGGTGCCGCGCCCCGATATGGTTTGCCTTTACCTAAACAAGACTTACGAAGAGAACCTAACGACGATTCTTGAAGAGGAAATGACGCGCTATCCGATTTGCGACGAGGACAAAGATCATATCGTCGGCTTTCTGCACATTAAGGACTTGACGAACGTTTTGATTCAGGGCAAGCGCAAGCCGAGCCTCAAGAAGTTGGCGCGGAAAGTTTTCTTCGTGCCGGAGAGCATGGACGTTAGCGTTTTGCTGGAGACAATGCAAAAGAACCGTTCGCAACTGGCAATCGTCGTCGACGAGTACGGCGGGACGGCTGGCATGGTTACGATTGAAGACATTATCGAGGAGATTGTCGGCGACATTCAAGACGAGTTCGACGAGGAACGCCCCGACGCCGAGAAACGCGAAGATAATCTTTACTCGATTGATGCTAAGATGTTGCTTGAGGAGTTGGAAGACGAATTCGGCATTAAGATTGACGATGAGGACGTTGACACGGTGGGCGGCTGGCTCAATGACAAATTAGGCGGGGAGCCGCGTGTCGGTCAATCGGCGGCGTTCGAGGGCAATACCTTTTACGTCGAAGAGGTCGAAGGCTTGAGGATTACTCGCGTGCTGATTCGGCTGGCAAAAAAGATTTCCGACGACTAACAAGGAGGCAATCGCATGAACGACAAGGATTATCTGAACTTCAACCTGCTCAGCATGTACGATAAGCGCATGAAGAAGGCTGTAAAGAAAGCCAAAAAGAGCGGGAAGATTTCAGCGGCAGAGGCAAAAGAATGGGAGCAAATGAACTTCGCGGATTTAACCTCTGTGCTGGCACTCATGATGGGCGATGTGGACATGGCACGAGACTTTCAAAAGTTCGGAACGGTACAAGTCCCAGAAGAACAGCTCGACGACTTAAAACGAAAATTGGAAAAGCAAGGTTCGCAAGGCAAAAGCCAAAAAAAAATCCCCGATTGAACGTCGGAGATGTCATCGCGGAGAAGTTCAATCCTCCGTTTTTTTATTGGGTCTGCCCTTGGTTATGTTCTTAGCAACGTCGATAAAAAGTTTTCCGTCGAGGTGGTCGATTTCATGTTGAATGCATCGGGCAAGCAAGCCTTCCGCCTCCAAAGTCTTCTTCTTGTTAAAGCGGCTGGTGTACTCGACGCGAATTTTTGCTGAGCGTTCCACGTCGCCGAAAAGGTCTGGGCAAGAAAGGCAGCCTTCATTGTCGACAACGGAGCCTTCGCGATAGGTGATGACTGGGTTAATCAGGTCGTAGCGTTCGTTGTGCGATTTAGTGTCCACGTCGACGACGCAAACTCGAATTGACTCGCCGACTTGCGGGGCGGCAATCCCTACGCCGTCGCTCGCGTACATAGTCTCCGCCATGTCGTCTAGCAATCGCCTTAGGCGTTTATCAATCTTCGTGACGGGTTCGCAAACTTTTTTCAAGACGGGGTCGCCCGCCGTTTTTATCTCAAGCATATTCAAACCTCCATAAAATTTTTCCGCGTGAACTTTTCGCCGCCGCGTTCAATATTCCTTTAGCTGAATGTCGACGTTCGCGCTCTTGCCCGTGCGTTTGTCGATTGCTTTAAGTTGCATTAGCCCGCTACGGTCAATCGTCATCGTCAGGAGCGTCTCATCACCTTTGCGGCTGTCCTCTAGCCCGTAGATTTCAATCTCGCCAATATACGTTCCGTCCTCTGGCAGATAAACTTCGTCCGCGCACTCCGACTCGTAAACGGCAATGTAAGTACTCGTCTGGTCGTCGCTCAGCTTGTAGGAAATTGACTCGCCGCTTGTGGGCAGGGCGTCGCCTTTGTAGATGATGTTGAAGATTCGCAGGCGATTGTAATCCCTATAGCGTCCGAAATCTTGAATATACCGTGCGCCGTAAGAGAACTTGCAGATGTCGTGCAGGAAACTTTCTTCCGTCAAGTGCTCGGCATAAATCGCCGCCCCGAACGCAATCGCCTTTTCCGGTTCAAAGATTCTTATCTCAATTTCGGGATAGTTTTTCTCGAAAGCTTTGCGGACTTGCGGCATGTTTGAACTTCCGCCAACGCAAACTATGTAATCAATCCTAGTTGAACACTTCTGCTTGAGGCGGTCTACCATTTGCATTGTCTCCTGAAGAAGCTCGGAAGTTATCTTCTCGAACTCGGCGCGGGTTATCTCGAAATCGTAATCCTCGCCGCCAACCTCAACATATGATTCGTACCGTTCAAGGCGCGACAACTGATGCTTAGCCTTAATCGCCGCCTTCAAGATTTTATTTTCCGCCCGTGCATTGAACCTAATATCGGGGTCTTGCTCACGACACTTGCGCTTAATCAGCTCGCCTAAAAGTTTATCCCAATCGCGCCCGCCGAGCCGAAGCATTTCCGAATCAATGACCTTGTACCACTCCGCAGAATTTTTATCCGAACGGACAATGGCAACGTCGCAGGTGCCGCCGCCCAAGTCGTAAACAAGGATAGTTTTCTCGTCCTCGCCGGCGGGGGCATTGAAATAGGCAATGGCAGCGGCTACCGGCTCGCGAATGAAACCCAAAACCTTTAGCTTAGCTTCCTTCTGTGCGGCGTCGCGAATGAAATTCAGCTCCCGAAGGGTAAACGCCGCCGGAACCGATACGACTGCACCATCAATCTTTTGCGAAACCAGCTGCTGATACTCGATACCCTCAAGGGCGACTTGTTTAATCTCGCGGAAGATGTGCCCGACGATTTTTTTCTTGTCGAAGGTCTTGCCGTCCAGCTTGAAAGTTTTCTTGTCGGGGTTGCTTATCTCCATTTTGATATTGCGCACGACGTTTTCTGGGTGGCGGTCGCCCTGGTCTTCGGCGGGAATGCCAATCAGGACGTTCTGCCCCTTGTCGTAGTAAAAGACCGACGGCAAACCGTATTGCCCACTGTGCAAGAGCGTGGCGGGCGAACCGTTTATCAGGGCGGCGGGCAATGAAAAGCTCGTGCCGAAATCTATTCCTATCCTCATTGAACGTTACCTCCCAAAACCTTTCTTAAGCTCGGCGTACTGATTCATCATTGGCTCGACGATTTCGACTTCAGCCTTGCGAAGGACTAGCCCCTTGTAGATTAAACCGACGCTCAGGACTTTGGAGACCTTAGCCGAGTCTGACGGGCGGGCGGCGTTGGCTACCTTGTGCCGGGACGTGTCAAGCGGTATGTCCGTCTCGTTGATGATTTGGGCACCGAGCATCGCCAAGGACTGTTCGACGTAGCGGGCAAAACTTCTGCAACGCTTGATGAGTTTATCGTAGCCCTTTTGCATGTCTTCTTGCGGGTGACGCCCTGCCGTGTCGTTAATCATGTCGAACAGTTGCACCAGCTGATTTATCGGCTCCTCCAGCGTCTTGAAGTCTAGACCTTCACGTATCTCCGAAATCGTCTTTAGCGTCCCTTGCAATCGTGGTAACTCGTCCTGCAACGCAAGCTGAACTTTTTTTATCTCGTCAATGATTTTCTCGTCGTCTGAACGGCGGCTATCAGCGAACGTCTTTAAGCTTTGGTCAACAGGAACCTCAACAATCTTTTCAATGACGCGTTCGACGGGAACTTCAACGCGTTTTTCGACGACCCGTTCAACGGAACGAAACTTGCCTAAGCTCTCGTCCAGTGCAATCAGATTCATCTGCAAAGATTGAAAGCCTTCGTTAGTCAACGGCATGCCGCGGAAGATGCGCTCGGCATTGCTCTCAAAAACAGTAAGGCAAGAGTCGAGATTTTCCGCGAGGGCGACGTTTAGCCCGTAGACGATAACGAACAAGTCAAAGCTCGTGTGCAAGTTGAAGGCGACTTGCGCGGGCACGAAGGAAAAGTTTTTCGTCGGCAAGGCTAGGTTATTGGCTCGGCACAGCGTGGAGATAAGCGGCGAAGTCTTCTTAACCGTCAGCTCATAAAAAGTCATCGTCGCCAGCTGAAGATAATAATTTCTTAGCACAGGCGCAACGTTGACATTCGGATTATTCTTCACGACGGTGATTGCCTCAGCGTAAAGGTCAAGGCTGTTTATCATAGGGCTTCCTCCTTTTCTACCACCAATCGGGTATGTAGCTACTTGAACGATATATCTTACTGCCAGGGGCAATCGGTGCATAAACTTGAACAGGCGGCGACGTTTGCACTTTGACGGGTGGAGATGATTGCCCTTCGGCGGGCGGCGACGTTTGCACTTCGGCGGGCGGCGACGTTTGCACTTCGGCAGGTGGAGATGATTGCCCTTCGGCGGGCGGAGATGATTGCCCTTCGGCAGGCGGCGACGTTTGCCCTTCGGCGGGCGGAGATGATTGCCCTTCGGCGGGCGGTGATGATTGCCCTTCGGCGGGCGGTGATGATTGCTCCTCTACGGTTGGCGACGATTGCTCAAGAGTCTGTTTGAGTAATGCTAAATCGTCCGTCACGAGATGCGCTAGGGAAATATCATCGTTGCTTCCGTGCTCAGTCATGTAAGGCAAAAGCTCTTCGCGCAGTGACTCCCGCGTCTTATCGAAGCCGTTTCCAATCATGCTATCAATCACGGTGTCGGCATAGAGTTTGTAAAGATACTTCTCGTTATCGCCAATCGGGTAGCAATCGTCCAGTCCGTCCGTGCTAAGGAAGATCGCCACGGGCGCAAGCGGCGAATCCTCCGCGCAATCCAAGACGACATGACGAAACTTTTTATAGCCGTCAGCGTCGCAAAGAGAAGTCGTCACGTAACCAAAGCTCTCACTGTCGGGCGGCACGGGCGATTTAAATTCTCCGTCCCTCTGCAAGACAACGCATGAGCCGTCGCCAATTTGAACGAGCAACACTTGCCAGCCGATTGACACCGCCAAAAGTAAAGTCGTGCCATAAGCCACGGGGATATATCGTTCGTCCGCTGAAGTATAACGAGCCTTGTACTTGTCACTAACGCCTTGCCAACGCTCCTCCTCGACGTTAAAAGGATTCTTCGACCAATCGTCTTTGACTGCCCTTTGCCACTCTTCCCAAAGCTCAAGTTCAAAATTCCTAATGCTGTTCTCTGAAAAAGTTTCGCCCTCGGAAATGTCGTTGCAAAACTTTTTTATCTGTTCAAAGGCAACCTGAACCGCCAGCCGCGAGCCAATATCCGAGCGGAAATAGTCTCTGCCGCCATGCCCGTCGGCAACGGCTATCGCTTGCACGTTATCGAACTCCAAAGC
>JAFQZB010000299.1 GCA_017406175.1 Selenomonadaceae bacterium
CTTCTAGAGTTTCTTCATCGTCTGAACTATTTTCTGCCCTTTTAAGTTCGTCAATGCTCTTTTGAATTCTTTGATATTTACTTGTGCCTTTGGCGGTTTTGGAAAGAGCTTCCTCAGCCGCGTTTATGTTATCGCGCAATATTTCTTTGACAGTTGCCGGAGAACCGCCATATGAAAAACCTTCTATTATTTGAATGGCATGTTGAATCTCGTGTACTAAAGTTCTTTTTGGATTTCGGTAATCTCGATAAGCGTTGAGAATTGAATTGTAGTTTATTGCTATTTCAATATTCCCGTCTGCGTCTACGCTAGTTTGCCCACCAGTACCGTCGTTATTAAAATCTTCGGCAAAAACAATAACATCGCTGAGTTCAGGATAAGCCGCATAAAGTTCGGGGTTATTATAAATTTCGTCGAGGTGAAATCTTTTTCCTAAGTTGTTTTTGCCCGTTTTCTTATCTACGGTTATCAATTTTTTAAGATTAATGTCTTTGGCTTTGTCGGGAATTTCAAAACGCCATTTACCGTCTCGACCTTTCGTCTAGCCTGTATTTTTGAAGATAGCGGAATAAGCTGGCAATAGTCCCCGCGCTTTAGCATTCGCTTCCATACGTTTTGCTTCTTCCAATTTCTCAAGAGGGGCGGTCTTGGCTTTCACTCCCGCGAAAGAGTATTTGATTTCGTCATCGGTTTGAACAGAATCTAGACTGCGCCCGTCGGCAAGTTCGATGTTGTGCGTTCTTCGGTTGTAGCGGAAAATTTTCTGCCCGTTCTGGTCAAGCAAGCGGCTTGCGATTTTGCCGAATTCGTCAGCCAAGCGTATCGACTGCTCGGTAGTAAATTTGCCGTCGGGGTTGCGGAAATGGGCGATAAATTTGTTCATGGTGTCTTTCAACCACTGGACGACGCGCTCAAGCAAGCCGCGATTTTTGCCCGCGATACTCTGCAAAAGCCCCGTGCGTTTGGCAACGTCCTCGAATTGGTCGGCGATAATTTCTTCGTCAATCGCCGCGTCCGTCGTCAAATCTGTGCGCCCTGTTTGCTCAAGGTAAGCGTCGCGTTGTGCGTCTGTAATGTCCGCCGCCTCGACCAACTGCTGATAAAGTTTCGAGTTGTTGGCTTTGAGCCAGTGCATACTCTCATGCCAGAAAACTTTACCGAGCGGCATTTTGGAATTGACGTTGAGGTAGCTGATATTGCCCGCCTGCGCCCCGTGGAAGTCGCCGTTTTCGTTGCGGAAGAACACAGTTTTCACGCCGAGCTTTTCCCCGAACGATTGCTGAAGTTTATGCTGGGGCGTCAAGTCTTTCGGCGCAACAACGTCGCTGAAATCTAAACTGCTATCACCGTTGCGAGAAAGTTTGTAGTCCGGTGATTCCCATTGTTTAAGCGTTTCAATAGTGACTTTTTTTGTTGCCGCGTCAGGATAGGATACTTTGCCGTTTTCGATTTTTACGCCAATTTGCTCAAGTGCATTTTTTATATAGGTGACTTTCACCGCTTCATTGATTCGGGCGTCCGTCCACTCGTCGGAACTCGCCATAATTTTTTCGTCTGGTACGTGTTCGCGAAGTGCCTCTTCCCATTTTTGCAAGCTGACTACATTTTTACGAATGTCGGAAAGAATAGCTCTTAATCCTTTGTCGTAGAGCGCATTTTCTACTTGAATTTGCGAGGAACCGATATTGCGATGTGCCGAAAACCATTTTAAAGCCGCGCCGCTCGTAAGTGCTCCGTGATAACGGTATTTAGCTACTCCTTTAAAGCCGAGGAGATTTTTTTGGGAAGTAAGTAGGAGTTCCGTCCCCATATCCGGATTTTCTGCTATACGCTTCAGGAGCTTTATAATCGCCTTTGAGAGGGGTTTTGCTTGCTCACCGTGAGCAAAATAATCCGCGCCGGCTTCCGCTATTGTTTCTGTTGGGGTCTTCTTAGCGTAGTCTGATATTTCTGCTCGTAATCCTGCAAGTGATTTCTTAGCTGATTTTTCAATTTCCGCGTATGCCAAATCAACCAAGGTTTCATCGGGGAATCCGTTCCCAGAGAAAATAATTCCCATTTTGTGTTTAATAATGCTGCCAATAAAGTGTGTCGTTTCGTGTGTGCCCACGCCTTTGAACGACGGGTCTGCAGTCTGACCGTTATCATAACCACCTGCTACTCTTCGTTTTGTTTGTTCGATATTGGATTCTTTGAAGTGCTTTAAGTTTAAATTAATCGCCTGAAGTTTGCGGGTCTGCGAAGGTTGGAATGAACCAAAGTTTTCTTTTTTTGGCGGTCTTGCAGTTATGCGGTGTAATCTGTTCGCAAACATAGGAAATTCATCTAAAACTTGTTCCACGCCAGACAAAGCTTC
>JAFQZB010000300.1 GCA_017406175.1 Selenomonadaceae bacterium
GTTTAGGGCTCGAGCCATTTGCTTTTGCGTGACCGCCATTGACCGAATTTCGCCCGCGACTTGGAAGGGTTTTTCTATTTTCATTTATCGCCGCCTCTGAAATTCGCCGCATTTGCTGGTTTTAAAAGTTGATAGCTACAAAGTTTGCGCCGTTCCTCCGACCCGCAACAATCCCTAGCCGGATAAAACTTATTGAATTGCCGCGCCTGCCGTGCTATCTTTAGCTGAAGGAGTGATTCATCATGGAAGTTGAGATTATCGACGACACGCACCAACGCTTTAACGGTGTCAACTACCGCCGCAACAAGCGCGGCTGGTATCAAACGCCTTTTACTGCCCTTCAACGCGACGTTTGGGAATTCCACAACGGAGCTATCCCCAAAGGTTACGAGATTCACCATATCGACGGCGACAAGTCCAATAATCAGATTGAGAACTTGCAATGCGTCACCCGCAAGGCTCATCGCCGCTTGCACGTGGAGCTTGACAGGGCTAAGGGACTAATCGCCTCGCCGCCAAAGAAATACTTCATCTGCCCGAAGTGCGGCAAAGAGTTTTCTTCCGTTCGAGACGACCAAAAACTTTGCCCCGCTTGCCGAGCTAAACCCAAGCCCGAACACGTCATCAAACCTTTTCGCCCGCGCCGATTCCGCACATGCATTGTTTGCGGCAAGCCGTTCAAGCTTACCCCTCTTAAACGCCGCAACGACTACAAGACTTGTTCGCCTGAATGTCACGAGAAAGCTCAGCGGCGCATCATCGAGAAAATTTGCCCCGTTTGCGGCAAGCCTTTTCGCGGTCATCACTCTTGGCAAAAGACTTGTTCGCCTGAATGCGGCAGAAAACTTAGCGGCAATTCTCCGCGCCCCCAGAAGGTCGAACGCGTGGTTTCCGTTTGCCTTTGGTGCGGCAAAGAGTTTGAACACCTCATCACTCAACACCCTAAGTTTTGTTCAAGGGCTTGCGCTGATACCTTTCGTGCCCTTACTCAACGTAAAGACATCAAAGCCAATCAGGAATTGCGCGTTTGTGCTCAATGCGGCAAGCCTTTTCTCGCCTCGAAATCAACCGCTAAGATTTTTTGTTCCAAAGAATGCCGCGACGAATCAAGAAAGCGTGCCTGTGCTATCTGCGGCAAAATCTTTCTGCCTCGGAACAGTAAACAAAAGACTTGTTCGCCTGAATGCGGCAGAAAACTTAGCAGCAAAAAACTGCCCCAAACCAAAAGGGCCCCTGCCGGGGAGCCCTTCTGGTTGTCGTCTTAATTGTCCTACAGTCCTTGCGAGCCTAATAATATCAGCTCTTGACATGTAAAGCAAGCGTCGCCAGATATTTTTTGTGAAGGGCATAAATCCATTGGCGGCTTAGCCCCGTGTCCTTTGATATTTGCGTCCACGTCTTACACTCGACATAGCGAAGGATTAGTATCGTCCTTAGCGGGTCGTAGGTCTCCTTGGTGATTTGTATCCGCAAGTCGACCTTCGCCGCCTCCAATCGCTCAAGCAACCATTGCAACCTTTCCTCCGCCGCAATGATTTTCGTCGTCAATATCTCGACCCGTCTGCTCGTCGCTGATGAACGACCGCTACGCATTTGCAATTCCATACTCGCCATCAGCCCGCGTAGCCCGATTAGATATTCCTCTTGCCGCCGAATTTCACACGTAATCCTCCGCACGGCTACCAGTTCCCGCTTCGTCATTTATCCACAGCCCCGTTAATTCGTCAATGTATTGCATTGCTTCCTTAGGACTTTCAAACCGCGCCACTAAGATTTTCTGCCGGTCCACGATTACGAACACTTTGTAGGGCTTGGTGTGCCCGCGCTCGGTGTCCGGGATTATCGACGTTAGCTTGTCCGTGTCGATTACCACTTGCAATGGCGTCTTTATCTTCATCCCATTTCCTCCAGTTCGATTTCTAGTCTCGGCTCGCCCCGATGCAACGAAACGTGAGCCTCGATTACTTGCCTATCGTCCAGAAACGCTATCCCATTGAGCGAATCAAGGACCGCTTTTAGGTGATTGTCCACGTCCCCGAACTTCAAAGACTCCGGCGGCAGGAGCCGATACACCCTCAAGCGGATTGCTACCGGTCCTTTTAGTGGCTTCTTTATCGTCAAACGCGCTATCCAGCCCAATTCCTCTTTGAACGCCCGGTACCGCTTTGGATTGAAGAAGTGCCGCCCGTTATCGGTCCGTACCCTCGCAAACGGTACCGGCTCCAGCCGCGCCTTAAGTCGTATCACTTTATCGCCCGCGTTTTGAATTGACTGGCCGTCAGATAGCAGCCGTCTTTGGCGACCGCGAACGCCCGATACTTGACCTCGTACTCGTAATGCTCGCCGTTGTAGTCGAATTCCAGAACGTCGCCTTCGTAAATCTCCGCCCCGTTTACGTCGTGTTCGCCCGTGTACTGCGCGATAGTGTCGTTATCAACCTCGACCTCCAAGCCATCTTCCCAACGCTTGATATAAACGCCGTTGTCGCCTTGAATCAAATCGCCGTAGACGTATTGCCCATCGTCGAAGCGTTTGCCACGGAACTTATACACCGTCATCTTTCTCCAGCTCCTTAATCAAATCGTCCAACCAACCCTGCGCGGCCTCTTCGCAGTCAAAGTCGTCGTCGTGCGTGTATTCCGCGCCCGTGTCGGTCTCCGCGTAAATCGCCACGCCCCTAACGTACAGCCGCCGAACGTATGCCATGTTCAGATAGCCGTCGTCCACTGCTAAGAACTTCATTGATAATCGCCCCTATCGTAGTCGCTTGCCATGTCCCTGAACCGCGCCATTAACTGCCCGATTAGGTCTTGGAAAATGTCGTCGTCGTGGAGCATGTTGAAGAAGCCTTCGTCGTCGCAGTTCAAATCCACGTGCACGCCCTCGGTTGAGTAGTTCAAGATGATTTCGTAAGTCACGTCCTCGCCTCCTTGTCGATGAAATACGCCAAACGGTCGCGGGCGGCTAAGGCTTCCTCTTCCGACGCGTAGGCGCAAACCTCCTGCCAATGGTCGCCGTCGCCCAGCTCTACCGCGTGATATTTGTGCGGCACGTGGTAGGTCCTTTCCCGCACGCGCAGGGTAACCCGCCCCCGTTTCTCGTAAATCTCTACTTGCTTTTCCTCATCGTACTCAGTTATCCCGTAATCCATAGTCAGCCCCCTTTACAAATCCAAAGTGAAATGCTATCCTTGCTTCACTTTCTCTGATAATCTTCTTCGATAATCCTCGGCGGCTTCGGTCGCTACTTTTTTTGCGCGATTTTGCCGAGGAACTTTTCAAGCACACGCTCAGCCAAGGCGTCTTCATTGGGCTTCATGTCCTCGATTAGTGCCAGCACTTTGAACGCGATATCGTCCATCTGCTTATCCGTGAGGTTTATCGGGCGGTTTTGGAACTTCGCCGCTACGTCGTCCACAAATTTTTCTTGCTCCTCCGCCGGAAGCGATATTTCCAGCGGCTCCGCCTTCAACATGCCCGCTACTCGACGAACCAGCTCCTGCATCTGCGCGGGGCTCAAGGTCACGGGCGCGGGCGTCATTAGCGGCGAATCCATAAAAAGCGTCGGCTCTGACTCGTCGATTTGCTCCCCGTAGAGATTTTTCAAAAGCCAATTCTTGACCCGCCGCTCCAAATTCTTCTTGCCGTCCACGGAATAGAATTTCAAGCCCTCGTCGTTGATGAGAATCCAAACTGGATTTGTCGCCTTGCGATAGGTCGTTACTGCCCGCAAAGATTGTTCAATGATGCTAATGCGGTGTCCGGAGCCGTCTTTCAAGCCGAACGCACGCGACACGTCCGCACGCACCATCCACGGCTTGCCCTTGATGACGAAGTAGCGAATCTGCCCGAATTGCGGGTGCGTTATGCTCTTTTCCTCGTCGCGGTTCTCGATGATGATTGTTTCCATTTTTTTACCTCCTAAGCTTTACGAAATCGAAGATGCTAACGTTGAGGACGCGGGCGATTTGCCTTGCCGCCCAATAGCTCGCTTGCCCCGTTATCAGGTACCGCTTGAGCGTCTCGAGTTTCACGCCCATTTGCGCCGCTAATTTCTCGTGCGTCAAGTCACGTTTCGCCATCGCCGTTTCTATCCGCACCCAATCAATCTTTACCACTTTCACGCCTCCTTACGTAGAATTCAGGGGTTTCCCCTTCGACGAGCTGCCCGTAAGCGTGGATGCCGAGAACATTGCACAGCTTCATCACCATTGAAAAGCTCGTTAAGCCGCGTTCTAGCGCAAAATCCAGCACGACTTTGGGCACGCCCGATAACGCGCAGATTTCATCCGGCGTCTTGCCGCTTTGCGCTATCAACTTTCGGAGTGCTCCTTGCCTTAATTTCAACGATTAACTCCTCCTTTGGTATGCCGAAATACGCGCTAATCTTCTCGACCGAGCCGAGGTTCGCAGTGCCCCTTAGCAATATTTGGCTCAGTGTGCCGTGGTGAAGTTCCATTTCCTTGCCCATCCGCGAACAAGTCTTGTCGCTTGCCATGACCAGTTCGAGCAGTCGCGCTTGGTCGATTCGGCACGGTATCGCCTTGACTAGCTTTTTGCCGGTGTGACCGTTTGGCGGCGACCCCGCGTCTTTGTCTATCAGCTCTTCGACTTCCACGCCCAATAGCGCGCTGATTTTCTCTAGCGTCTTGAGGTTAGCAATGCCGCTGCGCAAAACGTCGCCGAACGTCGGGGGAGCTAAGCCCGCCAACCGTGATAGACTAATCGCCGTCTTGCCGGTAGCCTCCGCCAGCTTTAAAAGCTTGTCCGTGTTGACGAAAAACCGGAGTCGCTTAGGCTTTTTCAGCTCGTCGGGCGTGGCGAATTCCTCCAGCGCAACTCCCAAAACCGAGCTTATCTTCTGCGCGGTCTTGACGTCTGCCCGTCCGAATGTCAGCGCACGTCCTAGCGTCGAATAGGACATCTGCGCTTTTTTGGCGAAGGCTGGCAACGAACACTGCGCCTTTATCAAAGCCCTAAGCCGCTCGGTGTCTACCGTGCAACGCATTAGCTACACCGCCTATCGCGTGCGCCCAAATACGCCACGTAGCAACAACCTTGCAGGCGGCTGTTTATCCGCCCAGCGTTATACGCGTCTTCGTGGGCAAACAGCTCATGCAACCCCTTCAGCGTATAGTTCGCCGTCAACAGCATGGGCCGTTCGTCGTTCGTCCGCCCGTCGATTATCTGGCAGAGAATTTGCACGGTCCACTTGCTCGCATTCGCCCCGATATCGTCGAGAATCAGCAAGTCGCAGTTGATGAAACGCCTAAGGACCGATTGGCTGGTTACGCTGGGGTCTTTGAAGGTCTGCTGGATTTCGTTCATGAGCTTAGGCACGCTACCGAAGACGACGTACTTGCCGCGGCTGATGAATTCCTTAGCGATAAGCGTAGCGAGGAACGTCTTGCCAGCCCCAAAGCCGCCATGCAGATACAAGCTGTGACCGTCGCCGCGGTCGATGAACCAATGCGCCATGCCGACTGCGCGGGAATTGTCAGCGGTTATTTCGTAGTCGTCGAAGGTCTTAGCGGCAAATTTCTTGGGCAGGATCTTCGCTATCCGCCGCATCGCCTCCACGCGGCACGGCACCCAACTTATCTGCCCGGTGTCGCTTATGCTCACGGTCTCGATGGGATTAACGTCATGCCGACAATCAATGCCATTGCAACCGGCGCAGTCCGCCAGACGTTGTCCCGCCTTTATCAGCGCGTCGATTTGCAACCTATCCCGCGCGGCGTCGAGCCCATACCGCCGGCAATAGGGCATCGCCTCCTGCCGAAAGCGTACTTCCCGCGCCGGGGCTCCAGCCTCCCATGCCCGCCGGAACCGTGTAGAGTAATTCTCCTTCGGCTTGGGCGGCGTCGGCTCGTGCAAACTCTTCAAGACTACTTGCCTCCGCTCCGGCGTCAACAACACTTCCA
>JAFQZB010000301.1 GCA_017406175.1 Selenomonadaceae bacterium
CGAGAAGATTTTCTGCAACTTTTTTGTCCAGAAGTCTACCTTCGCTGTCTAAGCTCGGAACTTTGTCTGACATCTGCCACGTTGTGGGTATTTCGCCGAAATTGTTTGCGAAAATCGCTTTGACTGCGTAATGCGTGACCGGCTTGAATTTTATAATTTCGTCCTCGCGGCGAACGACCAATGCCATTGTCGGCGTCATTACTCTTCCTACCGACACGCCTTCATAACCGACTTGTCGCGCTCGGATTGTATACGCCCGCGAAAGATTCATGCCGATTAGCCAATCTGCCCGACTTCGACCTAATGCCGCGTTTTTCATGCCTTGAAAGTCGGCGTTATCTCTCAAATCGTTTAGTGACTGCCTGACCGATTTTTCGTCAAGGGCGTTGAGTAAAATTCTCTGCACGGGCTTTTTATTGCCGACGTAATCCAAAACTTCATCGACGAGCAGTTGCCCTTCTCGGTCCGGATCGCCCGCGTTGACTATCGTCGTCGCCTTGCCTATCAGCTCACGAACGATTTTGAATTGCTTTGCCGCCTCCGACTTTACTTTCAGCTTCCACACGCTCGGAATTATCGGTAAGTCTTCCATTCGCCATGAACGATATTTTTCCGCGTATTCGTTCGGACTGAGTTGTTCGAGAATATGCCCGTAGCACCACGTTACTATCTCTTTGCCACCGTTGATACTGATATAAGCGTCTGATTTTTTCCCGACGCCTATTCCAGTTGCTATAGCTTGCGCCAACGACGGTTTTTCCGCTATGAATAGTCTCATGTTGTGCCTCCTGTTTGTAATTTTTCTAACGCAAACAGGTTAGCACATCAAGGGACGCTCAAAATCTTATTTTTTTGCTTTCTCATTACTAACAGAAAGACCTCACCTGAGCTTTACAATTACTCAAACGAGGTCTACTTTTTTATTCGTAAGTGTAAACTACAATGCCGGAATCCTTTTTGAAATCCGAATCGTCCGTTATGAAATTTATGATGCCATTTGTATTGTAGCGAACAGTTATGAAATCCACAGGGTCGTAAGAATGATTTTCGTAACACTCAAGAAAATTTTTTATCATGTCGTTGGTAACGTCTCCCGAAACTACGGAATACTGCTCCGATATTTCTAAATGCTTACTCTGCAAATCTTTGGCAAGCCGCTTCCTTTCTTCTTCGATGGCACGATACATTTTTTTCGTAAACGATCTGTCTTTATGATTAACTACCTTGTACTGCTTAAATTCGTTATTTTCGACAGAGTGACACAGCTCTTGCAAATTTAACGCCGAGACGCATATTTTATTGCCTCTGTTCAACAAACCAAGAATAAAATTGGAATAACAAGCAATTTTTTCCTCTGACCAACTCCGCGAACCAAAATGCACTACCAGAAGAATATTTGTGTCTACGAAAAAAATTTCTTCGCTTGCTATCTCATCTAAATCCATTTCGGAAATCAATTTTACCATACCGTTCTCCTTAATCGTCAGCTAAAATTTCAGCGATGATTTGTTCTCGCGTCTCTCGCTCCTCTTTGCTCATGGCAACAAATCGTTTAGCATTTTCAAGCGAATGTTCATAGGCTCTTTTACCGACTTCCGACAGATTTTCAAGAATTATCTTCTTGCTGTACTCTTCAAAAGGCATTTCTTTCAGCAAACTCGTGAACGCAAAATTAAAAAACAGCGTTGTAAAAAATTTGA
>JAFQZB010000302.1 GCA_017406175.1 Selenomonadaceae bacterium
AAACGTCGCTTAAGGAAGTTCCTTCGGGTTTGGTGGAGGCGGCTCTGGCAATGGGGGCGACGCCGTTGCAAATTATAAGCCGTGTCCTTTTACCGGAAGCAATGCCGGGTATCGTTTCTCAGCTCACGACGGTTATAATAGCTTTGGTCGGAGAATCGGCAATGGCTGGAGCAATCGGCGGAGGCGGCTTGGGGGATTTGGCAATCCGATACGGCTATCAGCGGTTCCGCCCCGAAGTCATGCTTGCGACTGTCGTTGTGTTGATTGTGTTAGTTCAGGCTGTGCAGTTCGTCGGCAACACCCTAGCTAAGAAATTGGATAAGCGTTGAACTTTATCTAGACAATCTGCTAAAATACTCGGCAAGGAGGAATGGTCATGGGATTCTTTGACAGACTCAAGGCGGGCTTAGCGAAGACTCGCGAGAAATTTGTTGATAAGATAGACGAAATCCTCCACGGCTCGACGAAGATTGATGACGACTTGATTGACGAGCTGGAGGAAACTTTGATAACTTCTGATGTGGGCATGGCGACGACGGAAAAGCTTATCGCCGGACTTCGCAAGGGCGTTCGCAAGGCGGAAATTAATTCAACCGACGACGTTAAGAACTTTTTCTCGAATCAGATTAGGGAGATTTTGACAGAGGAGCAAGGCGATACTGTTCAAGTCAACCCGCCGCGAGTGATTCTGATGATTGGCGTAAACGGCGCGGGTAAGACGACGACCATTGGCAAGCTTGCGGCGTATTACAAGGCGCAGGGCAAAAGCGTCATGATGGCTGCGGCTGATACCTTCCGCGCCGGGGCGATTGACCAGTTGGAGATTTGGGCTAATCGGACGGGCTCGGCTTTTATCAAGCACTCCGAACGCTCCAATCCCTCAAGCGTAGCCCTTGACGCCGCCCGCAGTGCTTTGGCTCAAAAGATTGATGTGCTCTTAGTCGACACGGCGGGACGCTTGCAGAATAAGTTCAATCTCATGGAGGAGCTTAAGAAGATTAATCGCATCCTCGGCAAGGGCATACACGGCGCGCCGCATGAAGTCTTATTAGTCCTCGATGCCACGACTGGACAGAATGCGTTAAGGCAGGCGGAGTTGTTCTCACAGGCGGCAGGCATAACGGGCATTGTCCTAACCAAACTTGACGGCACGGCTAAGGGCGGAATGATTATCGGCATAAAGGAACAGCTCAATATTCCAGTCAAGTGGGTTGGCGTAGGAGAACGGCTTGATGACTTGCGTCCGTTCAATGCAAAGGAATTTGCCGATGCTCTCTTTGGACTTTAAAAAACTTTTCTTTTGCTCGTCCAAAAGAAAAGTAACAAAAGAAAAGGACGCCTCGCAGGGGCGTAAGGGGCACGAACTGCGAACGCATCATCAACGACCGGAGCTGGTGCGCCGCATGAAACATCCATGTTTCAGTGCGGCGGGAGCCGCCGTCCATGGCGGCTCCTATATTACGCTGTTGACTTCAAAAGCTGTGGGTGTAGCCGATTGAAAAGCCTAGCGTGTTATAGCCAGGGTTGTGACTGCGTAGACCGTTCGAGAAGTGGCTTATTGAGTAGCCCACGCTGATTGAATCTTCTTCGCGAAAATGCCACGTGAGGCGCGGACCCAATCGCCACAAGAAACCGTAGGCACGTCCGTCGTAGGGGTGAGCTTTGTTGTAGAGCATAAAGGAGCCTGTGAAGTCTGCGCCAGCGTGAAACTTGCCCGAAACTTTTTTATCCCAACGCAACATGAACGCTGGTCCCAGTCCGACGCCTTGGCTATCGTGGTGAACACCGCCATCACTCTTGGGGTTGGTGTAGCCCAATGCCCGCGTGAAGGTCAGCCCCCGCCAATAACTAATGACGCCGTTATCGGTGACCTTCTCGAAGTAGTGGACGTTGTAATTGTTCACATGGCGTTGATTGAACGCGTTGCCAGAAAGATATTCAAGCTGAATCTCGTTGGCGTCGTCGAAAGTTCTTTCCTCGGCATGGGCGACGCCGCAAGTCATCAGGCTTATCATAAGCAACGGCAAAAATTTTTTCATACATCGCGCCTCCTTGAAAGTTTTAATCAGTTTATCACACCGAAAATTTTTGGCAAGGCGGCGAATCATTGAGGTGATATTTTTGAGGATTTTATTGACGAACGACGACGGCATACACGGGGCGGGGCTTTGGGCTTTGGCTGAAGAGATTAAACGCCGCGGTCATGAAGTGATAATCGCCGCCCCGTTCAATCAGCAAAGCGGCATGAGCCACGCCCTTAGCGTCCTGCGCGAGATTGAATACCGACGCTTTGACGAGCCGGACTTTGTGGCTTGGACTTTCGACGGCACGCCGACTGATTGCGTTAAAATTTATCTGGAGGGCATGAGCAACGGCGACAAGTTCGACGCGGTCATAAGCGGCATAAACGACGGCGCGAACCTAGCAACTGACGTTTTGTATTCGGGCACGGTCGGCGCGGCTTTGGAAGGTTTCCTTCATGACATAGCGTCCCTTGCCGTCTCCCGTGATAAAAATTCCGTGATTCCCTTCCAAACTTGCGCGGCGGCGACGATTGATTACTTGGAAAAACTTTTAGCCCTAAAGCCCGAACCCTTCCTGCACAACGTGAACTTCCCGAAGAAACTCCGCGCAGATAACCTTGAGTTCGCGAGTACAAGATTGGGGCGGCGGGATTATATCAATGCGTTCACGAGCCGAACCGACGACAAGGGGCGAGCTTATTTCCGAATCGGCGGGACGATTTGCGACCTAGACGCGGGCGAGGGCACTGACATTTACGCCGCCGAGCGTGGCTTTATCTCCGTGACGCCGCTCCACTGTGACGCCGCCGACTACGAGGCGATTGTTGAGTTGCGCAAAATCTTTAGGGGCTGACGATGGACGATTACACTTGGAGGAAACGACTTGAGGCGCGCAGGCGTCGTCGAAGGCGCGAGCGATTGTTTGTATTGGCATTGCTGGTCATGGCTTTGTTTGGAGCGTTCCTGTATTTTTTCGTTTACACGAAAACGCCCGAATACGCAATGCGCGAGATGGTCGAGGCATATCGGGCGGGCGACGCGAATACTTTCCGCCGTCATGTCGACTTGGACTCAATCACGCTTGCGGCTTACGACGATTTAACCAGCGACCTTTTCAAGTACGACACGCAACTTTCAGACGCCGAGCGGAGCTTGTTTGAAAATTTCTACGTGCTGATTCGGCGGCAGATGTGTAAAGGCGCAGTCAAGGTTCTCAACACCTACATTGATAAGCGGGAATGGACGTTGCCGGGCGGAATCCTAAAGGGGCGGCAACTGGGCATTGACTATGACTTACTGCTTGACCGGTCTTTGATTCGGCACACGGCTTTTATTGATTTGGAGGAGGTCACTCATCACGGCGAGGAGGCGACTGCGACTTTTAACATTGTCGAGGAGTATTCGCAGGTGCCGTTCACGCTAAAGGTTACGTTAAAGGATTTGGCGAACGAGAGCTTCAACGTCGGCGGCAATGAGTTTGAACTCTTCGGGCGCAAGATAAAGTTCCCTGGCTTGACGTTCAATCTTGGCGGCAGTGATTGGAAGGTCGTAAGCGTCGATAACTATCGCGGCTATCTGGATGCGGTTTCGCCGATACTCAAGAAAAATTTGGCGGACTACATCGACGCCACGGAAGCAATCGTTTATCGGTATAACCAGACGTTCAGGGCACAGCAGGACAGCTTTATACCAATGCAGAGGTCGCCATACGGAATCATGCTAGCCAATCAGCGGGCGGAGGTCTCCAATTACATAACCAACACAATAATACCTTCGCTAGAGAGTCGGCAGGCGGAGCTTGATGAAGTTCCCATTCCAGAGGGCGCACAGTTCTTAGCGAGCCTTAGGCAGGAGTCAACGCAAATTACAATCCTTGCGTGGCAATCGTACATCAAGGGCATAATGGACAACAGCGCGGCGGACTTAGACAAGGCGGCTAGTTTGCATAAGCAAGAACTTGTCCTTGACCAGAGGATAGAAGAAATCGTTCACAACTCGGCGATTGCCCGCAACCTACCTGAATTACCGTAGGAGGAAATCTTATGAGCTACTTTTTGAAACGCACGGAAAATAATCTTTGGCACGGGAAGTTCTCGACGTTCCCTGAGGATTTGATTGCTCATGCGGTGTCGACGCGTTTTGGGGGAGTGAGCAAGCCGCCCTTCGACAGCTTGAATCTTGCGTTGCACGTGGGCGATTTGCCCGATGATGTCCTTGCCAATCGCAAAAGGTTTGTTCAGTCGTTGGGCTTCAATCTTTCTGATATTGTCACGCCCAATCAAATTCACGGCGATAAAGTCTTCCGTGTGGACGAGAACTATCGCGGGTGTGGTTGTGCCAATTACGCTGACTCGATACCAGAGACCGACGCCCTTATCACGAACACGCCGCATTTGCCGCTGATGTTGTGCTTTGCTGACTGTGTGCCGATTTTCTTTGCGGACGTGGAGAACTGCGCGGTTGGGTTAGCTCATGGCGGTTGGAAGGGTACGTTAAAGAAGATTGCCGCCAAGACTTTGCTTAAAATGCGTGAAGAATTCGGGACGCGTCCTAAGGATTGTCTGATAGGGATTGCGCCTTCAATCGGCTCGTGTTGCTACGAGGTCGGCAGCGAGGTCGTCGACAAATGCAAGGCGGCGTTCCCGAAAAATCATGACGAGCTGTTGATTAATCGTGACGGGAAGATTTATCTGGACTTGTGGCGGGCGAATGTCTTGCAGCTCCTTGAAGTCGGCGTGCCCAAAGAAAATATCGACGTGGCGGGCGAGTGCACCTGTTGCCAAAGTTCGTGGTACTTTTCCTATCGTGCCGCGCAGAGGAAAGGACTAGATCGCACGGGACGAATCGCCGCTCTTATCGCGCTGAAGTCGGCTTGACAATCCGTCTAGTGTGTATATCATGTGTTGCAAAGAATATTATCTAAGAGAGGCGTAAAACCATTGGCTTTAGCTATGGAGATATAAGCCGCCAAAAAACTTTTTAATGAGAGGTGAGAAATAAAAACCAAATAGCGGGAAAAGGTGTCAGGAAGACAACCCGGACAACTACCTTTTTGGTGAGCTGTGGTCAAGAAGTCGCCACACCTCCGCAGGTTCGCTACAACGCCTAGAGGGAGGGGCAAAGATTAGCTGTAATAGCGGCACTCCAGCGTAGGACAGACAGACTAAAGAAAAAAATAGGGTTGGGACAACGACCCATGCAAGAGATCTTGTAAGACTTCGCTTTCATTAGAAGCTTTGATTGATGATAGCACAATCCCCCGTCATCGTGGGGAGTTTGTCAAAGGAGGTATGGCAGTATGATTATCGGCGTAACGAAAGAGATTAAGGACAATGAAAACCGCGTGGGCTTGACTCCTGCGGGTGCTGATGCGTTCGTTAAGGCGGGGCACAAAGTCCTTATCGAGAAGACGGCGGGCATTGGCTCTGGCTTTGAGGACGACGATTATAAGGCGGTTGGCGCGGAGGTTATCGCGGACAAGAAAGAAATCTTCGACGCGGCGGAAATGATTATCAAGGTTAAAGAGCCGCTTGAGCCCGAATACGACCTTTTCCACGAAGGACAAATCCTCTTTACGTATCTGCACCTTGCGCCCGAACTGGAGCTTACCAAAGCTTTACTCGATAAAAAAGTCACGGGCATTGCGTATGAAACGGTCGTCGGTCGTGACGGCAGGAGCTTACCTTTGTTGGCTCCGATGAGTGAAATTGCGGGACGCATGGCAGTTCAGCTCGGCGCGCAGTTCCTTGAAAGTCAATACGGCGGACGCGGCGTTTTGCTCGGCGGCGTCAGTGGCGTGGCGTCGGGGCAAGTCGTCATAATCGGCGGCGGCGTGGTCGGCACCAATGCGGCTAAGATTGCAGTCGGAATGCGTGCCCGCGTTACGATTATCGACCTGTCGATTGAGCGGCTCCGCTACCTTGATGACATCTTCGGCGGACGCGTCTGCACCGTCATGAGCAACAGCTACAATATCGCGCAATGGACTAAGCAAGCAGACCTTCTGATTGGTGCGGTGCTTATCCCCGGCGCGAAGACTCCTCAGCTCGTGACAGAAGATATGGTTAAGACTATGAAACGCGGCTCGGTTATCATCGACGTTGCGATTGACCAGGGCGGCTCCATTGCCACTTGCGATAAGGTCACCACGCACACGAATCCGACTTTTGTTAAACACGGCGTCATTCATTACAGCGTTGCCAATATTCCTGGCGCGGTCTCCAGAACGTCAACGCTTGCCCTTACCAATGCGACTTTGCCCTATGCCCTTAGAATCGCGGCTAAAGGTTGGAAGGCGGCTTGCCAAGAAGACCCCGGACTTGCCAAAGGTCTAAACACAATCGGCGGCAACCTCACCAATAAGAACGTAGCGGAGGCTCTCGGCATGGAATACGTAGACTTTGCAAAGTTCCTCGCGTAAATCTTAATGGGGCGACACTTCCCCAATAAATACTCGGTAATCCTTAAAGGTTCAGCAGCCCCGAATTCAAATGGGGCTGTTGTTCTTTTTTTGACAAGCCGCTTGCCGTGTGATATAAATTTTTCAGAAAGGATGATGCGTATGATGAACGCCGACGAACGTAAAAAGCTTTTGGCGCAAGTTGCTGAGCTAGAGAAGGATAGCAAAAACTATTTCGACGTAGAGAAAGAATTCTTCCTTATCGATTCGGATAACCTATCGCAGGTGAGGTCAAAGTTTTATGGCTATTCGATTCAACGTAGCGGCATTTACGAGGAAGATAACCTGACGGCGGAAGCAATCGCTGGTTTGGACGGGCGCGGCTGTTATGTCTTCGTCGAAGTAAAGGACGGCAAGATTACAATCACGCAAGACTTGAACGGCTCATGGGGCATTTATCTTTTCCGCCGCGGCGATTACTTTGCGTTAAGTAATTCGTTTTTCCGCTTAGTCGACCACGTGAAGTTCAAATATCCGCTGACGCTTAATCGGGACTATTGCCATCATCTGATTATAAGTGCTTTGGTTAGTCACGCGTACTCGGAGACTGCCATTAATGAAATTCGGCTCGTCGAAAGAAATGCCATTATCCACATCGACTCGAATAAGAAGATTTTGGAAACGGAGCCGATTGATTATAAAGAAAACACCCTTCCGCTTGATTCGGAGGCGGGCATTGCTACGTTAGATAAGTGGGTTGATTTGTGGGGAGTGGTCTTTCGCGGGCTGGTTCAGCATACGAATTTCATCTCAACGGATTTGTCCGGCGGTTTCGATAGTCGCATTACTTTTCTTTTGCTACTGCATTCGGGCATAGATTGTAATCAGGTGCAAATCAATTCTATCAGAAGTAGCTTTCACACTTACGCGGAGGATTATGAGATTGCCAAAAAGATAGCGGCTCATTACGGCTTGAAATTGAATCAGCCGTTGCCTAGGAAAAAATTTTTGAACTACAGCCTGTCCGACCTCCTCAGTCTGGACCTCTATCAACAGCAAACGACCAAGAAATATCCTTCCGTGTCATTCAAGCAGAAGTATCTGGATAAGTTGTATTCTATCACGGGCGATGCTGGCGAGATAATCCGAGGTAATTGGCTCCGGTTCAATCAGTCGCCCAAAGAGTTCACGCAAAGCCAAGAAGACCGAGCCATTTTTTATTCTTCAGCTTTGGCTCGTGAGTTGTCGCATTCCACCAGAGCTATCTTTGAATCTGCATTCCGAGTCATTAGGGATAAATATAAGATTGAAGATGAGGATTCGCATTACCTTGTTCAATATCTGTATCAGAATACGCGTTGCAGAAATCATTTCGGCAAGAACATGGCGGGAGGCTACTTGAGGAATATTATAAGCCTGTCGCCCGCCCTTGACCCAGAAGTTCGGACGTTGAAACTGGAAACGCCGCAGTGCCCCGACCCGAAATTATTGATGGCTTTGCTCTTTGTGCGTTATGAACCAGACTTGCTAACGTTTCCTTTTGACAGTAGCCGCTTCATTGCCCCCGAAACTATCGAGTATGCAAAGAAAATCAACGAACGTTTTCCACGCACGCAAAAGGCTAAGTTGTTGACGGAGCACTTTGAACTTAAGCCGCGTGATAAAAATGTTGAACGGATTATCAATCAAGGAGACAACAATAACGAATTACCTGCCGAGTTGCCCAGAAATTTCTTGCAGACGGCGTTTTATTCCCAAAGGACGCATGGTCTGTTCAGTGCCTATTTTGATGAGGAACTTTATCGCGTTGCGGCTAATAAATACGAGACGCATACTTTTGACAAATTCAGCTTTATATATCCCTTCTTAGGAATCATGAAAGTTTTGGAAGACGTGCAGATAAGCAATCGTAATCGCCCGTTATATCAAGGCATGAAGGATTTTCTTGAGAGCGACTCCTACGACATTCCCGAAGAGGCAAAGATATTAAACAAGTTTAGACTTTACCTTAAAGGCAAGATACTTATTCAAGCCCTGCGAAAGACCGCCCCCGGAGCTATGAAGATAATCTCCATAACGGACAGAAAAGCTAAAGTCTCTAAACCCGCTGGGGCACAGAATAAAGGACTTTGCTATATGATTGATTCTTGCACTGGTAGTTTGGAAATCGTTTTTAAGGTAGCTGAGGCGGGGCAAATCATGATTCGTCTTTCCGGACCCTTTATCCCCGATAAAATAGAGCCTAGCAAACTCATTCCCTATTGGATAGACTACACTAAACTGACGGTGAACGCTGAGACGATATTTGATAAGCTAACACCTGTTTGGCACGATAATCCTTACCGTCATTTCATGGACGTAAAAGCGAACGAGGAAATTAAACTGCAAGTAGAGTGGCTCCCACACAGGAGCGACACTTAAAAATAGCCTGTGGCGAGAATTTTGACAAACCGTCCGTCGTGTGATATACACTGTTCAGAAAGGATGATGCACATGATAAACGCTGGCGAACGTAAAAAGCTTTTGGGGAAGATTGCCGAGCTTGAGAAGGACAGCATAAACTATTTCGACATAGAGAAAGAATTCTTCCTTATCGATTCGGACAACCTATCGCAGGTGCACACAAAGCTTTACGGCTATTCGATTCAACAAAGCGGTATTTATGAAGATGATAACCTGACTGTTAAAGCAATCGCTGGTTTAGACGGGCGCGGCTGTTATGTCTACGTCGAAGTCAAGGACGGGCAAATAACGATTAAGCAAGACTCAAACGGCTCGTGGGGCATTTATCTTTTCCGTCATGGCGATTACTTTGCCTTGAGTAATTCCTTCTTCCGCCTAGTCGACCACGTGAAGTTCAAATATCCGCTGACGGTCAATCGCGATTTTTGTAGTAACTATATGCTCAGCCTGTACGCTAGTTGCTCTTATTCAGAAACTGCCGTCAATGAAATTCAACTCCTCGACCGAAGTGCAATTATCCAAATTAATGTAGCCGAAAAAAATCTTGAGGTTGAGTTGATTGATTGTAAAGACCACAGTGTTTCGCTTGATTCGGCGGAAGGAATTGCCATTTTAGATAGTTGGGTTGATTTTTGGGCTAATGTCTTTCGCGGATTGGTTCAAAGTAAGAAATTTATTCAAACGGATTTATCAGGCGGCTTTGATAGCCGTGTTTCAATCATTCCCTTATTGCATGCGAACATAGATTTAAGTCAAGTAAAAATTAATTCCAGAATGGGCACTCTTCATACCTATAAAGAAGATTATGCAATCGCTTCGAGAATTGCAAAACACTACGGCTTTAAGTTAAATCAGCCATTGCCCACACCAGAAGCATTAAATTATAGTCTTTCTGATGCTTTGAATTTAAATTCTTATTTTCAACAGACATTCCGTAACGTGCCTACTGCATCTAACCCAAAAAGAAACGTAGAAAAAATTTATTACTTCAACGGACATGGCGGAGAAAATATTCGACGTTATTGGCATGTGTCACCAAGAGAGCTAATAGATGGTCATAAGACCAGTGCTAGATTCTTCTCTCCCAATGTATCTCGTGAATTATCTTCTGCCATTGAAGTTATCCTAAAATCGGGCTTTCGCTCTGTTCAAAAAAAATATGGCATTCAGGATCAAAATTCTCCATATATTCCGCAATATCTCTATAAAGAAACACGGAGCCGATATCATTTTGGTAAAAGTTCAGCTTGCGCTTGTATGTTAAACGTTGTTTTACTTTCTCCTTTAATGGATCCTGCGTTACAGGCTTTGAAACTTGATACGTCAGAATGCCCAGATAGTAATTTGCTTATAACCCTTCTTCTCTCTCGCTTTGAACCAGATTTGTTGACGTTTCCTTTTGATAGCAATCACTCCATTGCCCCCGAAACTATCGAGTATGCAAAGAAAATTAATGAACGTTTCCCACTCGGTCAGAAAAATACTGCCGGCGCAGTCGAAGAAGATTTTCATCTGCCGCCGCCTGATGAAAAAGTAAAACGTGCTCTCGCTTTGGGGCGCAATAATATAGACCTTCCTGCAAATCTGTTAAAAGATTGTTTGAAAGCTATGTTTGAATCCAGCCGAACTTACGGACTTATCAACATGTATTTCGACGCAGAACTTTACACTTATGCGGCGAATTATTATGAGAGCGGTGTTTTGGCTAAGGATCGTCCCGCGTACTCTATTTTAGGGGTTGCAAGAATTCTGGAAGATGTGGAAATAAGTCAGCGCAATCATTTGCCGTATCGTGACATGCAACGTTTCCTTGAACAAGATTTTGCGACAATTCATAAGAACCCGCAGATACCTGTTAAGTTAAGAGCGTATATCACTGCCAGAATAGATATAAAGTTAATGACAACAGAAGGTGATTTTCAAATTCTTTCCGTGTCTGATGACAAGGCAAGTGTAGGAAAGCCCGCTTGGTTCCAAGGGAACGGCATTGGTTACCAGATTCAATCCTATGCAGAGAAATTGGAATTTATAGCCAAAGCTACGGTGGCAGGACAAATCTCCTTGAACCTCAGAGGAATGGATATTCGTACACCAGAAGATAAATCTAAACGCATTCCTTATTGGATTGACTATACTAAGCTGGTTGTGAACGGAGAAACGGTATTCGATACGCTAACGCCCGCTTGGCACGATAAGCCTTATACACTCGGCATAGAAGCAAAAGCCGATGAAGAAATTAAAATCCAGGTCGAGTGGCAACCCCACAGGAGCGACACTTAAACGCCGTCCAAATTAGCAACGTGACGTTGCATCCAATGGTCGCGCTTGACTCATCAAATAATTTGAAACATATCACCGCGCATTTACTCCTGTCAGATTGAAATTCGGAATGAAACTTTCATCGGCGGTCTTGCCGCGTTGCACGAAACAATTTTTTATTCCAAGCTTAACCGCATGTTCCACGACGGAATCATATTCAAAGGTCGTGAGTGTGCGGTTTATTTTTTTGAATTCGTCTGCTCGATAAAGCGGCGTGTATTGATTCATCAGGCTGATAAAAATATCGTCGCCAAACGTCGAGTAAAGCCAATCGACAATATTAATAGCGTCGCGTCTGTGATTCGGCAAGACCAAATGACGCACGAGCACCCCGCGAATCATCTGCCCGCCGATAATCTGCGCGGAGCCGACTAGGTCAAACATTTTCTTTATCGCGGCTGAGGCTACGGCAAAATAATTCGGGGCGTTGGAAAAAGTTTTGGCGGCAGTGTCGTCGAAGTATTTCAAATCGGGCAAAAAGACATCCACACGCCCGCGCAAAGTCTCAAGCGTCTCCAAAGTTTCATAGGCGTTGGAGTTCCAGACAATCGGCACCTTAAGCCCGCGGGCTTTGGCAAGGTCAATTGCCGCGCAAATCTTATCGGCGTAGTGCGTCGGCGTCACGAGTTCGACATTAGCCGCGCCGCGCTCCTGTTGCTCAATGAAAATCTCCGCTAGTCGTTCAATCGAAATCTCCGCGCCGAAGCCCCCGTGACTGATTGCAAAGTTCTGGCAGTAGACGCATCTCAAGTTGCAGTGCGAGAAAAAAATTATACCGGCTCCGCGTTCTCCGATAAGGCAAGGTTCCTCCCATTCATGCAGGCTAACCAGTGCCACGCGCAAATTTTCTCCCGCCCCGCAAAAGCCTAACTTCTTCACGCGGTCGACTTTGCATCGTCGCGGGCAAAGTTCACATGCTCTCATCAAATCCCCTCCACTAAACTATCTTAGCACAAAGTTAAACTTAGTTAGAAGTTCTCAAATCATATTGACTAAAGCTAAGGCACTGTGTACCATACGCTTTGCAAAGTTTGAATTCGGGAGGTCGTTAGTAAATGGCAGATAAAGACAACTTGACGAACGTTTTACTTGAGGCACATCATCTTTTGCGCAATTATAATACGATTTGGTACGGGAAAAACTTCGGCGGCTTAGACCCTCAACAGGGGCAAGGGCGTATCTTGTCGACGTTATGGAAAAGGCGTAGCGTAAGTCAAAGGGAACTCGGTCGCCTCTTGGATATTCGTCCGCAATCGTTAGGCGAACTCCTGCAGAAACTTGAGGCTAATGGATATATTGAGCGGCATCGTTCGGAAACGGATAAGCGGTCACTCATCGTAGAATTGACTGCAAAGGGTGAGACTTTCCAACTGCGCAAGCCCGATTACGACGAACTGTTCATTGACCTAAACGCAAGAGAGAAGGCGACGCTAAAGATGTGCTTGGAAAAAGTTTCCGAACGCCTGACGGAACTAATCAAACAGGAGACCGAAGACGAATTCTATTGACGCGTTGGCAAGGAGGGATTGCGAATGCTTAGGGACAAGCTGAAATTTTTTGCGGAGAGTTACGCGGCGCACAAGAAAGCGTTTGCGTTCGTGGCAATCGGTTCTTTAATGGGGGCTGGGCTTGGGCTTTTGTCGCCAATGCTGATTCGGCACGTCATGGACGAGCTTTTGCCGCACGGGCTGTCGGCGGAAATGATTTTGACGGCGGGCGCGTTGCTTGCGATTTACGCGGCGAACTATTTCCTTAACTACAAAGTCGAAGTCGTCGGGCGGGGCATGGGTGCTAAGATTGAATTCGCAATGCGTGAAAAACTCTTCCGCCACCTGCTGAGGATGGGCTATTCCTTCTACGATAACGCACAGAGCGGACAACTCCTATCCCGGCTCGTCAATGACATTGCGGAAGTCGGCGGGCTGATGTTCGCAATCCCACACCTACTTATCACCTGCTCAATCACAATGCTTGGCTCGGTCGCATTGCTTTTCTATCTGAACTGGCAACTGGCAATCGTCGTGACGGCTCTGCTAATCTTCAAGACGTGGCAGACCTTCCGCCTTAACCGCGATATGAAGAAAATGTTCATGCGGGCAAGGGAGAACACCGGCGACTTAAGCGGACAAATAGCCGAGAGCTTGCAGGGGATTCGCCTAGTCAAAGTCTTCAGCAACGAGGACAAGGAACTTGATAAAATGCTCCGTGCGGGCGAACAGCTCTTGACCGTGCAGAAGAATTCCTTTAAGACGGTCGGCAAGCTTCACGGCGGCATAGATTTCTTCTCCAACGTCATGAACCTAGCGATAATCATCTTAGGCGGCGCGTTGATTAGTCTTGGGCAAATGCGAATCAGTGACCTAGTTGCGTTCCTGCTGTATATGATGCTGTGCATGCGTCCGGTTTTTCAGCTGATGATGTTGACAGAGGTTTATCAACGGGGCATGGCGGGCGTTGAACGTTATCGCGAACTGATGAGCTTGCCTGAAAGTAGCGAACTGTCCGCCGAACGAGTTGCTAAGCTTGAGACTGCCTCCGAGATTGAATTTTCCCACGTGAACTTTGGCTACGAAGGCTCCGCGCAGATTTTTAACGACTTCAACCTGAGCATAGCGGCGGGCGAACACGTCGGGATAGTCGGCATGACGGGCGGCGGCAAAACTACTCTGTGCGAACTGCTCTTGGGCATGTACGACCTAGACGGCGGCACGATTTCGATTAACGGACGCGACATCAAAACGGTTAAGACTGACAGCTTGCGCCGCGAAGTCGGCATGATTCAGCAGGACACGTTCCTTTTCTCCGCGAGCGTCAAGGACAATATCGCTTACGGCAGGGAAGACGCCACCGACGATGAGATTATTGAGGCGGCGAAGCTTGCCGAGGCGCACGAATTTATTTCCGCACTTCCCAACGGCTACGATACCTTCATTGGCGAACGCGGCGTTAAGTTAAGTGGCGGGCAGAAGCAACGACTTGCAATCGCTAGAATGTTCTTGCGCAACCCGAAGATTTTAATCCTAGACGAGGCGACCAGTGCCCTTGATAACGAGACCGAACGCCAAATTCAGCGGGCAATGCAGAAACTTTCCGAGAACCGCACGACGATAACGGTAGCACACAGGCTAGCGACGGTTCGCAGTTCAAATCGGATTCTCGTCCTCGAACACGGCAACATAACCGAGGAAGGCACCCACGAAAATTTGATGGCTCGGCGCGGCGTCTACTATAATCTATCAACTAATGCAGCGGCTTGAGCAACGTGACGTTGCATCCAGTGGACGCGCCGGGCTCATCAATGATTCGGACGTAATGCCCGCGCATTGATGGTTCTCAATAGGATAGCTTGATAAAAAATGACATACAAAATATAATTGCTCGTTGAAAGGGAGGTGCTCCTTTGGACGAGCAAATTTTTTTTGACACGACGAAGATTTTTGAGGATTTGAATCCCGAACAGCAAGAGGCGGTTAATTGCATTGAAGGACCGCTCTTGGTTATGGCGGGGGCTGGCTCCGGCAAGACGAGAGTTTTGACTTGCCGAATAGCGAACTTAATTGCGCAGGGGATTTCGCCCTGGAATATTTTGGCGATAACCTTCACGAACAAGGCGGCTAACGAGATGAAGTCCCGCGCAGAAAAATTAATCGGCGGGCAGGCAAGAGATATTGTCTTGAGCACGTTTCATTCCTTTTGCGCTAGGCTACTGCGTCGGGAGATTGAGATAACCGGCAAATACAACAGAAACTTTGCAATCTTCAACGCGGGCGAGAGTAAAAGCCTTATCAAACAATGCATTGCGGAACTAAATCTAGCTGATTCTGTCTTTGATAACGTGAACTTAACAATTTCTGCGTTCAAGGACAATCTGATTGACCCGGAACACTGCAGCGAAGTTCTCCGCAACGAGAGACCGCTTTATCGGGCAGGCGTCCAAAACATTTATAAGCTTTATCAGAAGAAGTTGCAGGAAAATAACGCTTTGGACTTTGACGACCTAATTTTTGTCATGGTGAAGATTTTCAAAGACTATCCCGACGTGCTGGCGAAGTATCAGGAGCGGTTCCAATACATTTCGATTGATGAGTATCAGGATACGAACGTTTCGCAGTATGTGCTGACTAAGCTTTTGGCGGCGAAGTACAAAAATTTGTGCGTGGTGGGCGACGCTGACCAGTCGATATACGGTTGGCGGGGCGCGGACATGCGCAATATCCTAAACTTCGAGCGGGATTATCCTGGGGCACGCGTCATCTTATTGGAGCAAAATTATCGTTCGACGAAGACCATACTAAATGCGGCTAATGAAGTCATTCGGAACAACATCGACCGCAAGCCGAAGAACCTTTGGACGCAGAACGAAGGCGGCGATAAGATTATCTTTGCTAACTGCGACAATGACAAACAAGAGGCGGCGACCGTGGCGGGAGAGATTCGGCGGCTCGTGGAACAAGAAAACTTTCGCTATAATGAGATTGCGATACTTTACCGCACGAACGCACAATCGCGGCTATTCGAGGAAAGGTTCATGCAGGAGGGCATACCGTATATCATAATCGGCGGGCTGAAGTTCTACGACCGCAAGGAGATAAAAGATATTGTTGCCTATCTGCACGTTATCGCCAATCCGCGAGATGACCTACACCTCAGGCGGATAATCAACGTACCGGCACGCGGGCTAGGTTCAACGAGCGTGGCTAGGCTTGCAGAGTTCGCGACATTTAATAGGCTTTCAATCTTTGAAGTCGTTTCCGATGATAGGCTTTTACTTCAAGTGGAAGGATTAACTCCACGGTTCCGCGCAAATGTCAAGAAGTTCGCGGCAATGATGATGAGCTTTTCGGAGTGGGCAAGGGATTGTACCGTAGACAAGCTGATTGATCACGTTATGAACGAGTCGGGCTACATTAAAATGCTTCACAGCGGCGGCGAGGAGGGCAAGAGGGATGGTCTTTCACGCGAGGAGAACTTAGGCGCGTTCATTGATAGCGCAAAGGAATTCGCCGAGCTGAATCCGGAGGCGTCGCTTGGAGACTTCTTAAATCACGTCGCCTTGATAACCGACATTGACACGATTGACGAGAAAGAATCCCGCGTTAGGTTAATGACGGTGCACGCCGCGAAGGGTTTGGAATTCCCGGTTGTGTTCGTCGTGGGATTAGAGGAGGAACTTTTCCCGCACAGAAATTCTTTGGACATTCCCTCGGCATTGGAGGAGGAGCGGCGCGCTTGCTATGTTGCCCTAACGCGTGCGAAGAAAAAACTTTATCTTTTGGCGGCGGAAAGGCGAATGTTCTTCGGCAAGGTAGCATCGCAAAAGATTTCGCGGTTCGTCCAGGAGATTCCCGCCGATTACGTTAAATACTTCGGCAACATACCGCAAGGCTTCAGGAAAAAAACTTCGCCGCCAAAGTCAAGCTACAGACCGCCGACGGCTCATCGCTCGGCTAAGGTGCTTCCCTTCGAGAAAAAGCCTACGACGCCGCCAGAGACTTTCCAAGTAGGCGACATAATCAATCATAAGCTTTGGGGCGTGGGCACGGTCATGGCAATTGACGATAAAAAGATTACGATTGCTTTTGTCAATCCCGAACGCGGCGTAAAGGTTTTGGGACTCAAGGCGGCTCCGATTACTAAGATTTAAGGAGGCGATGGCTTTGGAGATTTCTCAAGTCAAGGCGGAACTTTTAAGACTTCGCAAGGAAATTCGGCGGCACAATAAAAAGTATTACGAGCTGGACGCACCGGAGATTTCCGATTACGAATACGATAAGCTGATGACGCGGCTAAAGGAGTTGGAGGCGGCTTATCCGGAATTCATCACGCCGACTTCACCGACGCAACTGGTTGGAGGTTCTGCACGGCGGGAGGCGGGCAAGGTCGTCGCGCACGATGTGCCGATGCTGTCGTTGCAGGACGTGTTCAGCCGTGAGGAAGTGGAAGACTTCATAAGCGACGCGATTGCAAAGCTTGATTCGCCCGAATTCATCGTTGAGGAAAAGATTGACGGCTTGTCGTTGGCTCTGCGCTATGAGGACGGGAAGTTTATTCAGGCAATCACACGTGGCGACGGTCATCAGGGCGAGGACGTAACGGAAAATGCCCGCGTGATTGATGACGTGGTGCAACGGCTGGTCGACGCGCCGAAATATCTTGAGATACGCGGCGAAGTCTACATGACACGACAGAACTTTGCGGCGACTAATGGACGGCAGGAACGGCTCGGCTTGAAGACGTTCGCTAACCCAAGGAACTGCGCGGCGGGCACGCTACGACAACTCGACAGCAGGATTGTTAAGGAGCGGCGGCTATCAATGTTCGTGTTCAATCTGCAAAAACTAGTCCCTAGTCCCGCGTCCCTAGTCCCTACCAGCCACGTCGAAGCTTACAATTTCATGACGCGCAACGGGATAAAGATTATTCACGCGTACAAAGTCTGCAAGACGTTCGAGGAGGTTTGGCGGGCGATAGAGGAAATTGGACAGCGGCGGGCGAGTTTGGACTATGACATTGACGGCGCAGTTGTTAAAGTGAATTCCTTTGCACAGCGCGAGCAACTCGGCGCGACGAGCAAATTTCCGCGTTGGGCAGTGGCTTACAAATATCCGCCTGACGAACGCGAGACAATTCTACGCCGCATTGAACTAAGCGTGGGTCGCACAGGTCGAATTACTCCGACGGCGGTCTTTGACGCGGTGAGCTTGAACGGTACCAAAGTTGAGCGGGCGACCTTGCATAACCAAGACTTCATTGACGAACTTGATGTCCGCATTGGCGATACGATTAAAGTTTACAAGTCGGGCGAGATTATTCCGCGAGTTAGCGGCGTCGTCGTGAGTAAGCGTCCAAAGGATTCCGTGCCGTTCAAAATCCCTGACATTTGCCCGGCTTGCAGTCACAAGCTGGAGCGCGAAGAGTCCGCTGCCGATTATCGTTGCGTCAATGTGAATTGCCCTGCTCAGTTGGAAAATCATTTGCTAAATTTCGTCGGGCGTAACGCAATGGACATTCATGGGCTAGGCGAGACTTCAATTCCGAAACTCATTGCGGAAGGATTCATTAAGACGGTTGCTGACGTGTATAAACTTCGCAGTCGCCGCGATGAATTGCTTGCTAGAAAAATTTTCGGATTGGCTAAAGCGACGGATAAAGTTCTTGCGGCAATCGAGGAGAGCAAAAAGAATTCGCCCGCTAAATTGCTGACGGGCTTAGGGATATTCGGTGTGGGCAGTGCGGCGGCTCGTGATTTGATTCAACACTTCGGCGGGCTCAGCGAACTTTCCAAAGCGACGGAAGAAGACCTTCAAGCAGTGCCAGACATCGGAGGGATTACGGCTCGGCATGTTAAGGAATTCTTCGACGACGCGGACAATCTTAAAATTCTTGACGAACTCAAGGAGGCAGGTTTAACAATGGAGGCGGAGAAAAAAATTATCGAGTCGGCTATAGCGGGCAAAAGTTTTGTGCTTACGGGCAAGCTTGATAAGTTCACACGCGACGCGGCGAGCAAGCTTATCATCGAACGCGGCGGACTTGTCAAAGGGTCAGTCAGCAAGAATACCGATTACGTCATCGCGGGCGAGAAGGCGGGCACCAAACTTTCCAAGGCGTTTGAACTGGGCATTACGATTCTCAGTGAGGAAGATTTTGAGAAGATGTTGGCTGAATAAAAAAAGAGACCGCGCAGATTTTTCTGTACGGTCTCTTTTTAATTTTGTTTAGCTAAGTCAATGACTCTACAATCGTAAGCTCCTTGGATATGCGGAAGGTCTTTAGCAGGTTTATCGAACGTGGAAAGCAATTCTAGAGAATACTTTAAAACGACCTCCGGAGAGATTAACTTCATACAACGCATATAGTTATCTCCTTTTAGTGGGCAACGATGCAAGAAACAAGGGTGACAAGAGGCAGGGGACTGCAAGAGGGCATGGGAATGGAGGCGCGGGGCGAAGCCGGTAACGGGCGAGGAGCCGAAGATAGAGACGGCGGGGAGGTTCCTCGCGGCGGCGATATGGAGCGGGCCGGAATCGTTGGTGATTAAAAGGCGGCAATGGTCAAAGAAAGCGGCGAGCTCCAAGAGGGAAAAATTACCGGTGAAGACGAGGACGTTACGCCTGTCGGGGATAGCGGCTAAGCATTGGTCGACGATAGGAATGTCAGCCTTTGAACCTAAGAAGGCGACGAAAAAGCCGCGGTCGATAAGAGCTTGAGCGACTGTGGCGAAGGAATTTGGAAGCCAACGCTTAGAGGGCCACGAAGCACCGACATTAAAAGCGACAATATTATTAGGCAAGTGCAGGTTAAGGGAAGTATTGCCGATAAAGACGTCGGATTGAGGAATGGGGTAGCAGCTTAAGCCGGCGGCGTCTAGAACGCGGAAGTGGGAAACGATTTGATGGATGGAGCGCTTGAGGTTAGGACAGACTGTGTTAAAGAACGGGTAGAAAAGGGGCTTAGCGTAACCGACGATTCTTTTAGCACCGGACAGGGCAGCTATAGCGCAGGCGCGTTCGGAGCGGTTAAGGTTGATGCACAAGTCGAAGTGACGGTTACGGATGTCTTTAACGGTCTTGATAAAAGAAGCCAAAGAACGTTTATCTAAGGTGAAGAGCTGATTGATAAAGGGGTTAAACTGTAGTAGCTGGGCGAAGTCGTGATTGACGGCGGCGGCAAGGAACGAGGTTGGATAAGCGGATTTGATAGCCCTAAAGACGGGCGTGGTCAGGACGAGGTCGCCGATTTGCATAAGGTTCACGACTAAGATTTTCAAGCTTTCACCTCACGATTTTTGGGTAATATAGCATGCGTCTTGGGCAAAAGTCAACTATACGAATCAAAAAAAGATAGGGCTACGAAAGAAGGCAACAATAAAGGACATTTCGACGCCCAAAACTCAATCCCTGCGCGAGCTACGAACTTCATTTTCCAAGTGTTCAATGCGTTGTTCGATGAGGTGACACCACGTGTTGAAGGCGTCAGTAAGTTTGGCGACGTTCTTATTAAGGACGAACAGGACGTAAAAGCAAAGAGCGGCAGGAATGCCGACGTTGGAAATGGTGCCTACGATAAATTCTTCAGTCATGGTGAATCCCTCCTTAGTCTAATTGGTCGTCAAGTTGAGCGTGCAGGTAGTCCAAAAGTTTGCGGTCTTTGACAGTGAGTAGCGGGCAAATGTCGCCCCACTCAGAGCCGAGATAAAAAATATTGTCAACGTCGTTGTCCTGCATCTGACGCGTTATAAGGGTGTAATTGCCTTCGTAGTCGTCTTCGTTTACGTCTTCATCGTTATCTATGGCATTTTTTCTTTCTTCGATATGGTCAAGGTCAACGAGTATTTCGCCGTATTGTTTATGGTCGTCGAATCTTTTTCTACCTTCGGGGCTAAGGGGGATGTCGCCGGCTTTTTCGCTGAAGGGCACAAAACCGAACAGCGGATTGATAGCTAACTTTTGCCTATCAGCTAAGCTGAGCAAAGGATTGATAGCGTCCCAGCTGGTGTCGTCTTCACCGAAGTAGCCGAGATTGACCCACTTATCAGAAGTGCGGATAGTGTAGCCAGTATCATTGCCGGGCGCGTAGTATTGAACAATATCGCCGACTTTGGGAGCTCGCCCGACTTCGCTTTGAAAAGATTCATCTAAGCCGCGCCCTATTCGGCTATCAATCGCCCAATACTCATCGTCAATATTGTTGAAGTCTAAACCGCCCGTGTAAATCATTTTAGTTGAATTGTCTTTAAAGTAGCCGTCGGAGCCGCCGTGGAGGCTATCGTTTTCCAAATGGGCTTTGATTTCGTTCATGTCGTCGGCGGTGACCACGGTGCCAATAGCGATATAGTTTACGGTGATATCAGTGTAATCATTGACGGAGCCGAAGTGGAGGACGCGGTTAGCGTCGCGATAGAGGGAATCGGTCGCGTAGTCGCAATAGAATTGGTTAGCTTGGGGTGCGCCGTCGACCTCGGTAAAGCCGTCAATCACGACTGAACCTTTTTTAGGGATGTGGCGCAGGAAGGCACGGTTATCGACGACGCTAACTTGTTCCTCAACACGTATAGTCGACGCGGGATTGAACTGCAGGTAGGTTTCCATTTACTTTATCCTCCAAATCCTTGAGCTTGATAGCGGCGTAGTCGATGAAGTCCTTCATCGCCTGGAGCTGCGCGGCGTCAGAGGGCAAATCGCGACTTTGAACGGCTTCTTTTTGAGCCTCGGTCATGGGTCTTTTGATAATCATAGTGAGCCTCCTTAATTGACGGCAAAGCCCGCGGCGAAGGAATAGACAATCGGGGAATCGCCGAGCCAAGAGTAGCTAACGTTCAGCGGAGTATTTTTGGCGGCGACGCAGGAGAGAATACCAGTTGCCTCGTCGTAGGAGAAATTAACATCTTCAGTAAAGGCAATCGTGGACGGTTTGGGCTTATGCTTTAGGACGAAGAGTTGAGTTTTACCGGTCGCCTTGCCGAGGTTTTCAGTAGCGTTGCCGGAGCGGCGAATGAGTCTGATGCGGACGTTGGCGACGCGGTTATCGCTGGCTTCGTCAAGGGAATAAGTAAAGCGGGTGGCGTAGTCGCCGTCTTGATAGGGCAAAGGATTATCGGCGGTCATTTTAAGCCACGTTTCCTGCCCGAAGTCGTAATTGTAGCTGGCGGTGAGGACTGCGCCCTGCGCGGCGGTCAAAGTGACAGTCCCTAGCTCGGTTGAGAAGTCGAAGTTGTAGACGGGCAAGCCGTCAGCGAAGATTTGCAAGGAATCAGCGACGATATTTGAATCGCCTAGGGAGAGTTCTTGACGGGAGCCAGTGGCGGTGCCGATTTGGACGAGTTCACGGCGGGAAGGTGCCTTCATGAAATTAACATAAACCTCAATCCTAGCATCGACTAAGGGGGCGTGATGGACGAGGCAATAGGCACTTTTCAGCCCGACTTCATAATCGGCGATAGTGGAATAAAGGTTGCAAATGTCGCCGGAGGTCACGGCTTGCCCGGAGGTATGATTAACGACGATGGATTTGACTTGGGCGGAATCGGAGCCGACCTGTTCGACGGCGTAGGCGATGCGGAATTGGACGGCTTCGGCGGAACGATTAGCGGCACTGGCTAAGGACATGAAGGAAGACCATTCGCCGTCGTGGCGGAGTCGGACAGTAACGTTAGCGGAGCCCGCGCCCGTGGTCACGATATCGGGGACAATGCTGATAATAGTCTGAGTGTCGTTGGCAAGTTCATAAACGGGGCTATCGACGGTATCGGTTAATTGTTCGTTGGTTGAGCGGGTGACGAGCCCGATTTTAATCGTGGGATACTCGGCGGCATCGCTTGGAGCTTGAAGGGCGATAATCGGATAAATCTTTTTCCCAACGAAGGCGGTGATATTGGATAAAGCCTCAAGGGTGGAAACTTTGTTGCCCCACTTGATGATATCGCCGAAACCGCCGGGTGCAGTGTAGGCTACCAGTTGCCCGCTTTGGAACTTGTAAAGGGCGTCGTCGATTTTGAAAATGACGCGGCGGGAGGAATCGGCGGGCTCGGAGCCTGTGATAACGAAGGACTCGACGGCGGCTTTATTGGTGCAATCGAGCGGGACTTTGCTTTTGAGCAGGGCGGTTTTCATGAAAGTTTGCTGGGGAGAATCTGGAGCGTCGGGGTCTTGGAGGTCTTCTTCGACGAACTCGACCGCCGACCCGAAAGAGTCAGTAGCGAATCGGATAGGCATTTAATCATCTCCTTGAATATCATTTCCGAGGGGGTCGCGCGTAGGTTAGCTTAAATCGAGATTGGTATCGGTGGCGTTAATCTTCTTGGAAGACTTGATACCGGACAGGGCGGCGGCAGTTTTATCGCCGAGGAGGATTTGATTCGTGACGGCGAAGGCAGCCCACTCCTGCACGGCGGCGGCAGTAAGCGAGTCCTGCGGGTCGTCAACGTTCACAATGCGCGTGTCCCCGTCGACGAACTCGAACACATTCTGCAACGTGCTTTTGGTCGTGATGATGTCCATTTTTTATCCCTCCTCGAAAGTAAATACGATGTCAAAGCTTAATTCGGCGTAGGTATCAGAAGCGGGCAAGAGGAAATGCCCGGTGTAAGTTTGCCCGACAACAGGTTGCTCGAAGAAGAGGATATTAACCGTCATGCGATTGCGAAGACTGGTAGATTCGGAGTACTTGGTAATTACGCCCCAGTTTTGGCAGTTGAAGTAGTCAGAGGTGATGATAGGCAAACGGGTCATTTTCTCAATGCAGTCGCCGCGGATAGTGATATTGATAGCTTTATTTTGGAGTTTACCCAAGGTGAGCGGGACATCGAGCACGCCGTTTTCGATATACTTGTCGCCATCGCAGAGGATGTACTGGATAGGAGGGGCGGGCAACGGGTTATCGAGTTCGACCTTATCGACGCGTGCGGATTTGACGTAGGTGTCCTTGGAAAGACCCGCGGTCATCTGCGCGAAGGTCAAAAGGTTGGCATTGGTAGCGTTGGGATTGATATCGGTAACGGTCATTTGCTGAGCCGAGCCGGTGATATGGTCTTCGGTTTGGATAATAAGAGAAGTGGACATGGATTAAGCCTCCTTTCAAATGAGATTAACTTCTTCTTCGTAAACGACGCGGCAGGACTTGATAGCGTTGAGGTTGCCGATACCTTCGTCGGAGTCGAAGTCGTCGCTGCGGAAGAAGACGTCGAGCCCGTCGGAGGTGCCGCCGGCGAGCGACTCATTGACGGCTTTAACCTTGGCGCGGACGGTCTCAAGGGCGGAGTCGGTGTCGTCCACGTCGTTGATTTTGAATTCGCGGACGAAGTCGGTGCCGGTGTAGCCCAAAGTCAATTTGATAGTACTCATACGGCGACAACCCCTTTCTTGATGTCGAGAATCATGCGATTATCGGCGACGACTGCCTTATTGCCGATAGCGAGGATTTTATTAAGTTGGCTAGCGGCGTTGTCGGCGGAGGTTTCGTCGGGATTGACGCCGGGGACGTTGATTTGCTTAGTCGAGCCGGCAAGCGTCGCCGTGAGCGTGGCAGTCTTTTTGGTCTGGAAATTGAAAGCCATTTGAATCATCCTTTCTGGAAGCGCGACCCCCTCGGAAAGGATATTAGGAATTGGTATAGACAAAGCAGAAACCGCTTGCGCCGCCGCCGTTGGAATAAAGCGCGTCTTCGTTAGTAGAATCGCCGGAGCCTCCGCCATGCACGCCGCCCGCGCCCGCCTCGTTATTAACGATGTAAGTGTTGTTGTAAGGCTCCTTGAAAGTCGCACCGCCGCCGCCATAGCCGCAACCGCCCGGCGAACCTGCTACAGCTAACGACGTTTCAGGGTAACCATTTTTCACAGCGAAATTGCCGCCCTGCCCGCCGGTCGAGAGCGCGTCCAGACATAAGCCGTCAATCTGGTCGGCGACGATAAAAAGGCTTGCGCCCTGCAACCCGCCGTGCACCAAGCTTGAGCCGGTAGCGTTTGAGGCGAAGCCGCCGTTGTGCCCGTCGACGTTCTGCCCTGCGCGAGCCCCACTTCCGCCCGTCGAGTCGATACCTTCTCCGCGATAACCGCCGCCCGCGTGCGTCTGAGAGGCTCCGCCATAAGCATTGCCCGAATACGTCGCGCCCAGTCTGGTTGACGTGTCCATTTTAAGAACCTTAGCGAGGATAAAAACGGAGCCGTGGCCGTGCCCTATGGGGAGTCTATCCTTCATGCGGGCGTTTGAGGTATAAGCCAGAGAATAAGCACTGTCGCCCTTGCCTTCGACGTTGATAACCTTGCCGCGCAGGTCGCAAGTCCCGTTCACGGCGATAGCGAAAATGCCGCCGCGGTATTTCTCGAACTTAGGGGTTCTGGAGTTGTTCGCTGAAAAGGAAGTGTATTGCGGAATGGCGATAGCCTGAAAAGCGTAGTAAGTTGTATTGAAGTTGCTAAGCCCCAGTTCGTCTAGGGAATGATTCAAAGTGATGGAAGTGATTTTGCCTGAGGAGTCTAGGGTGACGCCTTCGACTTTAGCAATCATAAAGCGACCGACGTGCATAAAGTGATTGGGATTGTTGGACTGAGCCTGAATCATGACCAAAGCCCCGACTTCAAATTTGGCGACGCCGTCGGACAGGATATTGGTTAGGGAAAAAGTCTTGCCGCTTATCGCCGAAACTTTAGCGTAGGAATTCTGGAGGATATTAGTAGTTCGGGCGTCGCCGTGGGAGCCGGAGCCGCAATCCTCGATGAAGGTGCTGTTATAAAGGCGTTCAGGGGTCTTGATGACGTCGTAGGAATAAAGCCCTTCGTCGAAAGGCAGGCGGGATTCGGTAGCGATATAGGCGCGGCAAAGCCCTTTGCCAGAGCCTGCGCGATATTTGGATATGATAGCGGGGTCGAAGTCATTAATCGTTTCGGCGATAATGGTGATAGAGGAGCCGCCGACGTTGGAAAGGTTAGAGTTGCGGTTATAAGAGTCATCCGCGCCGCGGCAACGGGCAATGCCTTTGAAGTTGGGATTACCGATGCGGGCAGTGGACTTGAAATCAATCCTTTTAGCGATAATCAAACACGCGCCGTCGCCCTGCTGCAAGGTCAGATTAGTAGCGGCGGTTTCGTTTTCGTAGGCGGAAAGTTGTTGGGTATCTAAAGTGCCGCCGTCCTCTTGAGTGGTAAGGGGGCG
>JAFQZB010000303.1 GCA_017406175.1 Selenomonadaceae bacterium
AAGGATATTCGAGCGCGGGGTTTATGCCGTGACGGACGGTCGGCACTTTGAAAGCCCAGCGGAGATTGCAATGCTCAAAGGGCACGCGGACATTGTCGGGCAAAGCCTCGCGCCCGAAGTGTACTTGGCTAGGGAAATCGGCGCGTGTTATGCTAATCTGTCCTTCGTGGTCAACTACGGGGAAGGCTTGCGCGTTTGGTCGCACGAGGTCATGAAGAATATTTTCTTCGACGACGCGGCTTTGATTGGAAATATTTTACTCGACGCGCTGAAGAATACGCCCGACGATAAATCCTGCGACTGCATGAGCTTACGCAAGGAAACTCTGCTTAAAGAAATCTACAACGCTTAGACAAAAAATTAGCGACGAACTCGCGATTGAGTCCGCCGCTTTTTTTATGCCGTGACAGCTCCGGCCGTGTAACCTGCCTTATTGATTGCCTCGCGTAGTGTGTCGTCTGGAATGTCTTCTTTCATGCCGACGAGCGCGGATTGCTTTTCGAGACTCGCCGCCGCAATCGTCACGCCGTCGACTTTCTCCAAGGCACGCACGACTTTATAAATGCACTTCTCGCACGTCATGCCGTCAACATCAATCGTCCTGTGAATCGGGAAGCGTTCAATCTTCTCGACGCGGGCGCGGTAGCTATCGTTCAAAGCCTTTTGCGCTGAACAGCCGCCGCCGCAACTTGAGCATTCTTCCGAACAACACGCCGCCTCACTTTTGAAGAAAGCCCGATAAGCTTTCCGCACGCCGAAGCCGAACGCCACCGCGATTAACGCCCCAAGGATAACCGTCGCAACCATCATTCAAACCCCAGGAGCTTGCCGCCTTGATAGACGATTAGCGATATGACCCAAGCAACTGCCGTCGTGTAGAAGAAAACGAACGCCATCCACTTGAAACTTTGCGCCTCTTTCTTGACGGTGCCCAATGCAGTCATGCACGGCGAATACAGCAAGCTAAACACCATGAACGCCAACGCCGCCAACGGAGTAAACGCGCCGCCCATCGAAGTTGCATTTAAGACTTCTGCAGTGCCTTCCGCATCGTCCGTGTCAACTGCCTCTTCGTCCGCGCCGTAGAGGATTCCCATTGTCGAAACGACTGCTTCCTTAGCCAAAATGCCAGTCACGACTGCCGCGCCAGCCTCCCACGTGTCAAAGCCCTGCGGAGCAAAGACTACGGACGTTGCCGAGCCGATGCTTGCCAGATAGCTGTTGTCCATGTCTTCGGTCATGCCGTCTGAATTGAAACTGCTGAGGAACCAAATTATAACGCTCATTGCAAAGATAATCGTGCCGGCTTTGATTAGGTAGCCTTTGCCCTTGTCCCAAGCCTCAAGCAGGACGGTTTTAATATCGGGCATACGATAGGGCGGCAACTCTAGCAGGAAGGTCGATTGTTGCTCTTTAAACATCGTTGAGCTTAGAATCTTCGCCATGATGATTGCCGTGATGATTCCGAGGAAGTACATTGCGAAGACAACGTTAGCGACGTTATCGGGGAAGAACATTGCCGCGAACAGTGCGATAATCGGAACTTTGGCGTTGCAGGTGATAAACGGCGTCACGAAGATTGAAATCATTCTGTCCTTGTGCGTGTCGAGTGCGCGGTTAGCCATAATCGCCGGAACTGCACAGCCAAAGCCCATCATCAGCGGCATAATCGATTTGCCCGATAGCCCAGCGCGGCGCATAATCGGGTCCATGATGAACGCGACGCGAGCCATATAGCCTGTGCCGTCGAGGAAACTCAAGATAATAAACAGCGTAAAGATTAGCGGGACGAAGTTGACGACTGCACCGACGCCAGCAATTATTCCGTCAGAGACGAGCGACTGCATCCAATCCGCGACGCCAGCCGACTCCATTGCCTCCGCCGCCCAAGGTACTAAAGTCTCGTCGAAGAATTCTCCGACCAAATCGGCGAGCGGTTGCCCTATCCAGTTGAACGAGATTTGGAACATCAGATAGAACGCCGCAATCATTAGCAGTATCGAAGTCACGCCGTTAGCAAGGTAAGAGTCGAGCTTTTCCGTTAAAGTCTTGTCCGTCGCGCTGACTGTCACTGCACTTGCCATAATCTTATCAATCAAATCGTATCTTGCGGCGATAACTTCTTCTTCAATCTTCGCCGCCGCCAAGCCGCTGTGTTCAATGTTATGAACCCGTTCGATATGGTCGGTGATTAGCTTGCTGGGCTTGTAGTTAGTCATTACCGCGTTGGTGAACACGTCTAGGAGTTTGCGGACGCTCTTATTGCTCCTGCCGACGGTATTTGTTACGGGCATCCCGAAGGCGGCTTCCAACTTCTTCATGTCGATTTTAATGCCATGCCGCTGAGCCTCGTCCATCATGTTTAGATTAAGTATAAGCGGGATACCGTTTTCCATAAGCTGAATAGTCAAGAAGAGGTTGCGGGCAATGTTCGCGGCGTCGATGATATTAACGACGATGTCGGGCTTGTTCGTCTTGAAGTAATCGCTAACGACCTGTTCTTCCTGCGAACGGGCGTTGATTGAGTAAGTGCCGGGCAGGTCGATGACGGAAATTTTTCTGCCGTTGTGTTCGATAATGCCGACTTTCTTATCGACGGTGACGCCCGGCCAGTTGCCGATTTTCTGACGTGCGCCGGTCAACTCGTTAAAGATTGTCGACTTGCCGGTATTGGGATTGCCGGTTAAGGCTACGGATAATGCTGACATACTTAAGCCTCCTTGCTAACTTCTGATACTTCAATTTGCGCGGCGTCGTCGCGTCTCATTGCCAGATTGTAGGAACGGAGCCGCAGTGCAATCGGGTCGCCGAGCGGAGCCGAGTTCAAGACTTCGACGCGAGTGCCGGGGATTAATCCCATTGTCATAAGTCTTTGCTTAAGTTCGGACTCGCCGACCGAATCAATCCTTACAATCATTCCAGGCTTTGTATCTTTGAGTGTCAAGCTTCATCACTCCTTGAAAATGTTTTTCGTTTATGATGTGCGCAGTTTATCACGCGTGAAAATAATTATCAACACTCTTTGAAAAAATTTTTCGTTGACTCTCAAGGTAGAAAAAATTTGACGGCTGTTGTAGAATAGCGGCGCAATCTTTGAATATGGAGTAGACGCAATGCAACGTATTGATTTAACGGAAAAGGTCAAGAAGGTTATACGCTTTAGCCTG
>JAFQZB010000304.1 GCA_017406175.1 Selenomonadaceae bacterium
ACTTTCTGCCCGAAAATATTTTTGACGCCACGCGCCGCCATGACGTCGACCTCTTCAGCCATAGGCGACGACGGCGTTATCGGATAAATCGCCGCAACGTCCGTGAAGGCGTAAGAAATATACGCCGCCGCTGCATTGCCGTCCATCGTCTTCATTTTTTTTGCCATAAGCTTTCAAAGTTCTCCTCTCAAACATTGGAAAATAAATTTGCGGGCAATTATATCACGCGGCTATAAAAAAGTAAACCGCGCCGCATATGTTGAAATTAAAAGAGAGCCTCTATCGTGCCGATAATTTCTCCGCGATGATTCTTCAGCACGGGCGGGAAAATTTTATCAAGCTCGGACGCCTCGTCTTTGGTCAGCAAATCCAAATGTTTAAGCACGGCAATCGTCATTGGCGTAACCGCCGCATAAGAGCCGTCCTCAATCTTGAACGTGATGCCTAAGTCGCCGTCCTTAACCGCCAAGCAGTAAACCGCGTCGGAGCCGATTTTGGCGATAATCCTGCCGCCCGTCACTTCCGAGACCGCCAAATCAATTCTGCCATTGCCCGAAAGAACTTGCGGATAGGAGCTCATGGCGTCGCGGATTTTCGTCGCGGCAAGTTCATAATCGCCCCAATCGCCCTTGCTCGGCGTGGAAAGTCTTGCATAGGCGAGCGACATGTTATAAATCGGCAGATAGAAGACGGGCACGCCGCAACCGTCAATCCCGATTTCCAATTTGTCTTCAGGCATGCGCGACGCCATTGCTACATGCTTGAAGATAATTTTTTGCGCCTCGTGGTCAGGGCGAATGTAGCCTTCGTAGGGAATGCCCAGCATCATCGACAGCGCGATTATCTGCGAATGTTTACCGGAGCAGGGATTGTGCACAGGCAAAACTTTTTCTCCCGCCGCGATAATTTTTTTGAACGCCTTGCCGCTCATGGGGCGCACGACGCCGCAATCCAAAACAGATTCGTCGAGCCCAAGCTTAGCCAAAATTCCTCTGACAAGCGCGACGTGATTTTCCTCACCGCTGTGGCTGGCAACAAGGAGCGCAAGTTCCTCGTCGGTTATGCCGTATTTTTCCAGCCCGCCATTTTTCACGAAGGGCAACGCTTGGAAAGGCTTAGCGGCACTGCGCCAGAACATCGGCAAATGCGCGTTGCCGACGTGAGCGACGACTTCGCCTTTACAGTTGACTGCCGCCACGTCGGCGCGATGAATATTTTCCACGTGACCGGCGCGGGTGTAATGCAAAACAATTTCACTCATAAATTTTCCACTCCTATAAATTCAGATATATCAAGAGTAAAGATTAATTTTGTCTGCTACTTGTCTGCATTACGAATTTGTCTGCAAAATTTTGTCAAAATTTGCCGCTGCTTCTTCCTGTAATTTCAGCGTGTTGTGTGTGTAAAGATTTTGAGTTATACGTGCGTCAGCGTGTCCTAATCGACAGGCTACTGCCTTTGGTGTAGTGCCTACTTCTATTAGTTGCGTCGCATGGGTATGGCGAAATGAATGCGCGTTAAGCCCTTCTTTTTTTAATGCTACTGCAGCAATGTTGGGAGTAATAAGTCGCCCGTCACTATGTGTGCAAATCAAAGGAACTTTTTCTCCGTCCGGTGCAGGCAAACATTTCGATTGTCGCTGAATATGTCCGTCTACCTCGTGGTAAATGTAGACGTAACTGTCGCCGAGCCGCTTTTCATTTTCGACTTGTTGCTCCTGCCAATGGCGTAACTCTCCGAGCAAAAAAACATTAACTAAAATGTAGCGTTTGCTTGATTCGGTTTTGAGTGCCGTAAAAAAACATCCGCGCTTGTGCAGATAAACCAGCTGATGATTTACATAAATTTTTTTCTCTGTAAAATCAACGTTCGTCCACATCAAGCCGAGCACTTCTCCAATACGCATTCCCGTATGATACAGCAACATTAGCGGTAATTTGAATAATACATGATAAATTAGCGCGTGAGCCGCAGAAATTGAACTAAACGATAAGCCTAACTTCTGCAAACTGCAAATCCATTTGTCGAGCCAGTGTTAGTTCCTGCACTTTCGTTTCGCCCAAATGTGGAACAATTTGATTCTTCAAGTAAGCTCGATAATTTTGCATAGAGGAAGGCTTGACGTTAAGTGCGACTACGTTATCTAACCAATTCGTCATAAAATCTTTGGCGTGACGGCTTCGCTCGTTATTCCGATGTTGCCGTGGATAAAATCGTTGTAGGCTTCAACGCCGGCTTTATACGCCGCTGCCTTAGTCGGGAAGCCGCCCTTCTCCACGATTTTGCGCTTGCCGTCGACTTTGCCCGTCTCGAATATGTAGCTGAACTTTTTACCTGCGCCATATTAAACTCCTCCGAAAAAAATTCCCTCCGCCTTGGAGGGCTTTTTTATTTTATTTTTCACACGACCGCCTCCGAATCACACTGCCGCCGAGTGAGATACGCGCAATGAATCAAGCACGCCGACCAATAAATTACGCCCTGCCAAGTTTAGAGAATCAAAGCCTTTGAGTACAATCGTCTGTTCAGCTGAAAGAGCAGGAGATTTTGGCGTTTCGCAACCGAACAAATAATCTGCCGACACGTTGAAATAATCAGCTATATCTCGCAATGCCGTGTTTGACGGCTCCGTCCTACCACTTTCCCAGCTTGCTACGGTTTGTTGTGAAACCCTTAACGCTTGCGCAAAATCTTTTTGTGAGAGTTTCCTTGATTTTCTTAAACTTTTAAGTCTACCGTTAAACATTCCGCTCGTTTCCTTGTTCAGGGAGATATTTCGTGACTTATGAATTCCACCTTCGCCGCCGCTTGAACGATTGAAAACGCTCGCGCTCATTAGCTTGTTCTTGAGTTTCGCATTCTTCGATGATTTCAATCGTGAAGTTTTCAAGTCCGCTCTCTTGCATTGCGTTGCCAAGTGGCGAATTTGTTTTGCTGTGTTGAATAAATGCGTCTGTCCAACATATATTTTCCAATTCAAGCGAAATTCATCATTGTCACCGCGTTGATTATAGCACGAATCCTAATTACAGGCAACAAAACAATGGAAAATCTTTATCCGGCAATCGGGAACGTAACGACAGCCCGTCATCACCACTGCGCAACTTGCCCAATTCTACGATTGCGACGAACGCAATATTCGCGATAACTTCAATTGCAACGAGGAACGTTTCGTCGAAGGCAAGCATTTCTTCAAACTTGAAGGTGCCAGCCGCCCGTCATGCCAAAATGCTTTCTACTGACCGCGCTTGGGAAGTCTTTGAACAGCTCGAAGATACCTACTTCAACTGCGACGCCGGCATTTTAATAAATCACAAAGAGGGATAACGATTGAACACACTAGACTTAGACGCGCTGACGAAATTCACGAAGCTGAAACCGTTCCTTGAATTGATTAGGGAACTCGACGGCAAAGCGATTCTACCAAGACGGATAAATTGATTCGGGCGGGCGAGGCGGCGATAATCGGGCACTTTGTCAAAGACGGTCTTTAATTCCGACCAGCGGCGTTTCAAGGAGGTCAATGCCCTACCATAGCGGCGGACGGCGGTTAAAAAAAATAAAGTGAGGTGTAAGACCACCGCCTCACGTAACTTTTCCCCTTATAAATCAAAAACCCTGCCGCCGGTTTCATCATGAAAGAATATCTGCCGTTTATCGGCGTGGGATTTACCGCAGGAGTTGCTCTCGGTGTACTAATCAATATCTGGTGCTTATCTACTACTTTAGCTGTTGGCTTTTAGCTTCTAGCTGGTAGCTAAAAACAATTCTAACAGCTAACAGCTAGAAGCTCCATTCTTTAACCCTCCTGTAAATAGACAGTTGGCATTGAGCCTTGCCGCGAATCAAAACACTTTCGAGGAGCTGATATTTTGAACAAAGTATTTTTAAGCGGCAACTTGACGCGCGACGTTCAAGTCCGCAACACGCAGACGGGTAAATCACACGCGGGTATTGCGGTTAAGCGTCCGTTCAGTAAAGACGCCGTTGACTTCTTTAATTTGACGGCGTGGGATAAAACCGCCTCCTTCGTGGGCAAATGGGAAACTTCGGGCTCGCTAATTCTTCTTGACGGGCGGATTCAAACGTCCAGCTACGAGGATAAGAACTAAAACAAAGTCAATGCCGTTGTCGTCATCGTCGAAAATGTAGAGTTCGCCAGCTCAAAGAAAAAAGCCGTCTTCGACGTCGAAGACTGTAAATAAAAAGCACCATTCAAGTAAAATAAGCTTGGAAGCACTGGTGCCGGAAAATCACATATTGCGCACGATAGATAAGGCGATAGATTTCAATTTTATCT
>JAFQZB010000027.1 GCA_017406175.1 Selenomonadaceae bacterium
CAAGTCGGTTTTATAGCGGGCGTTCATGGCGGCGGCACATTGGCGCGGTCCCCTCGTCTTGTCCTCACAAAAAATCTTGATGATACGGTTCTCCCTGATGTAATCGTCGTAGGAGCTTGAGGAAAGATTTTTGCTCTTGCGTTCAATGGCTTTGTGCAGGTTGTCGATAAATCTTTTTATAAGCGGGTCGTTGGTGTTTATCATTTAAATTCCCTCCTGGATTAAAGCAACTCAATCAACAACATTGTGCGTCGGCGGAGCGATAAGCATATTCTGTGCGTCAGGGTCATTGTGTAAAAAATCTTCAACTGTCGTGTCGAAGGTAAAATCCTCGTCATTAATCTCGACATGGGGAAGACCGCTAAGAAAGTTTTTCGCTTCGATTAAAAGTTCCTTCATTAAAACGCCATCAAATCTATCAAAAATTGTGAAGTCAATATTGCCGGCAAGTTCAGGATATTTGGTTTGAAGGAACAGCAGAAAATCATTGAATGTCATTTCGGTAACATTTTTGGGACTAATCGCGTGGCAAATATTCCTAAGGAAATCGCTGGCGTCGTAGATGAAATGCTTCATGTAGACGTTGCCAAACTTTTCTATAGCCTCAGCATCGGTGCCGCTGTCCAATTCGGGGTGTTTGACGTAAAACATAAGGCTTGCAATGCGTTCTTGAATTTTATAGCGTTCGTCGTCATTGGTGCGGATAACCCTGTTGCGAATAGTTATGAATTCATCGAAGTCCGTCTTCTTTTGCGTTCCTAGTGCTTTGATGAAAGCTTCGACCATCTCCTCCGCCCAATTCAGAAGCTCGGCGCGTTTATCCTGATAGCTCAAGCGGTTAGCTTTAAGGACGCGGATAACGTCTTCGTTGTCCAAGTCGGTTTTGTAGCGGGCGTTCATGGCGGCGGCACATTGGCGCGGTCCCCTCGTCTTGTCCTCGCAGAAAATCTTGATGATACGGTTCTCCCTGATGTAGTCATCGTAGGAGGACGATGAAAGGTTTTTGCTCTTGCGTTCAACGGCTTTGTGCAGGTTGTCGACAAATCTTTTAATCAACGGGTCATTAACGTTTATCATTAAAATTCCCTCCTGTTACAGTTCAAACGGCTCGCCCGTCTTCGGGAAGATAAAGCTCGTCCTTGAGTCCGGGTCGTTGATTAAAACTTGTTCAAGCGTCGTGCCCGTGTGGAAGAATTTATCGGGCGGGCTGTGCACCACAACGCAAGTTTTCGGATTGATTCGGCGAACAAATTCAACGGTCGCGGCGAAGTCATCATGCAAGGAGAAGTCGCCGTTTACAATCTCTAAGCCCGAATGCACAGGCGGCGGCATTGTCGACAGGATAACGCAGGGTGCTCGCGGCAGGACGTTTAGCGGGTGATTTTGTTCACGCATGATTGGGATATGCAGGTTCTCGAAGCGGCGGACGATTCCCATGACGCGTTCATCAATGAAAAGCTCAACTTGCGGCAGAAACTTGTTAATCAGCGTGATGAGTTCGACGCCCTTGCTAATCTGAGTGACTTGACAGTAAACCGACTTGCGATGACGCAGGGCATAATAAATCTTGTGCAGAATCTTCTTCAAGGCGGCGTCGCTGTCCCCGTAGCGATGATAATTCGGGTGGCGGGCGTGCAGTCCGCAAAGGATTAGAATATCAATCGGCACGTCTGGCAAGAGGGCGGCTCCTACAAGTTGCGTCGAGAACGTCGAATAGTCGCCCGTGTAAAGAATGTTCTTGCCCCGGAAGTTTATCAGCGTCATCATTGCGCCGGGGATATGTCCTGCTTGGTGAAAGCTTATCTTGAGTCGCGGCATAGGAATCCTTTGCAGGAAGGCGACTGACGAAATATTTTCCTCAAGCCGCGTGAATCGCTCCTCCAGTTGCGCGGATAGAATTTCTCGCGTCAAATCCGTCATGTAAACTGCGGCTCGTTCGTTGAGTTCCAAGAAGTCAGGCAGGGCGGCGGCGTGGTCTAGGTGTGCATGAGAAATCACGACGTGCGACACCTGGTGGAAGTCTTGCAAGTAAGGCGTGTCGAGCAGAGCATTAAATTGCGGCGCGAATCTGATTCCGCGTGTCGAACCGCATCCACAGTCGAGCAAAAGATTATTATCGCCGAGCTTGAGGAAGTAACAGCTTGCCCCGACGGATTGCGCTCCGCCCAGTGCCACGAAGATTATTTGCCTGCTCGTCAACTTTAAACACCTCCGCCGCTAATGATAGCAAAAAAATTTTCGACACGCAAAAAAACTTATGATATAATCGCAAAAAATTTTTTGGAGAGTGATAATCATGTTTGGCATAGGCGTTCCCGAACTTATTTTGATTCTTATCATTGGTCTAGTTGTCTTTGGTCCCGGCAAGCTCCCCGGCGTCGGCAAGGCTTTAGGGCAGAGCATTAAAGAGTTCAAGCAGGCGAACTCCGACGACAATAAAACCGTCGACGTGACTGAGCAAAAGAAACTTGAAGCCGCAAAGGTTGACACGGATAAGAAATGACTGAGCCCGATAAAACCTCTGCACAAGTCGAGCAAGATAAAGTTCCCGCTGATGACGATGGCACTATGAGCTTGACGGCGCACCTTGAGGAACTTCGCTCGCGCATCATCAAATCGTTGCTGGCTATCGTCTTCGGCAGTTGCGTTGCTTATCTTTTCCTCGACGAAATAACGAATTACCTGACGTTGCCCGTCGGCAAGCTTTATTACATGAAGCCCGGCGAGGCTTTCTTTACGTATCTGAAAATCGATGTCGCGGCGGGTTTCCTGATTGCCCTGCCGATAATTTTTTATCACGCGTGGAAATTCTTCTTGCCAGCCCTGACAAAGAGTGAACGAGCCGTAATGGGTATCCTTGTGCCCGCGTCAGTCGCGTTGTTCTTCACGGGACTAGCGTTCTCGTTCTTCCTTATCCTGCCAACTGCCCTTAGGTTCTTTATGGGTTTCGGGCAAGAATCAGAGAACCTGCAGACGCTCTTTTCGTTCGGTAGCTATTTCGAGTTCGTGATACTGTTCGTCCTGCCGTTCGGGTTTGTATTCGAGTTGCCGCTTGTGATTATCGTCCTGGGCAAGCTCGGCATCTTAACCAGCGAAAAGCTCGGCAAATATCGCCGCTACGTATTCTTTTTCTCGTTCGTAATCGGAGCCTTAGTCACATCGCCCGACGTGATAACTCAAATTGCCGTAGCTATTCCCGTTATCCTGCTCTATGAGGTCGGATATCTTGTCGTGAAGTATATCTTGCGACGATAAAAAAAGCCCCGCCGATTTGACGGAGCTGAACGTTAAAAACTTAAAGGCTAAGCTGTTTGCTTAACGACTTTGGACTTGCCGGTAGCGGCGTCGTATTGTTCCTTATCAAAGCAGACGTAAGAGACAAACGAACCAGCAGGATAATCGCTAAGGTCAATGTCAAGTACATTCGACGGAGTAGGATAGCCTTTGTCTTCGTAGTCTTCGAGCATTAAGCCGAGCGCGTCCTGCGCCATCCACATGCATTCGGGGATATCGTCGCCCATAGTGAGACAGCCAGGGATATCGGGGAATTCAAGCGTATAACCTTTGAGACCGCTACCTTGCGGCGTAAACACGGCAGGATAATAGTATTTCATGATTGCGCCTCCTTAATAGTCGAGCTTCAAGCCCAGTTGCCTATAAATTTCCTTGACGAAGTATTGCGGCATGTCTTTGTTGAAATGAACTGGAACTGTTGTAGTTTGTCCAGTCTTTGGGTTTCTAAACTTTTGGTGGCTCCCGTTGTTGTTCGGTACGACTTCGCATTTGCTTTCCAAATCGCGGAGCACTTGCCTTACCTTGTACGTCGGCATCAAATTCCTCCTTCGATATCGTTATACACAATGCCGCATGTCTTGTCAAATTTACTAAGGAGATGATTTATTGGCTTACAAAGATTTGCGCGAATTCATTGCAGAGCTTGAGCGGCGGCAGTTGCTAAAGCGGATAAAAGTTCCCGTCGACGCCGAACTTGAGATAACCGAGATAACTGACCGCGTGTCGAAATTCAAAGACAGCCGCAACGTCGCCTTGCTGTTCGAGAACGTCAAAGGCTATGATATGCCCGTGCTGATGAACGCGTTCGGAAGTTATGAGCGCATGGCTCTGGCACTCGGCGTTGAGAAATTGGACGATGCCGCCGACGACATACGCGAGATTATGAAGTTGCCTTACCTATCCTTTAAGAACCGCTCCAACATTTTTTCTATCGTGTCGACGGCGCATAAAGCGATTAACTTCCCAAAGTACGTCCGCAACGCGCCCTGTCAAGAGGTCGTCGAGGTCAATCCGTCGCTTGATAAGATTCCAATCCTAAAATGTTGGCCAAAAGACGGCGGAGCTTTTATCACATTGCCGCTAGTCTTCACGAAGAACCCTAAAACTGGCAAACGCAACGTCGGCATGTACCGCTTGCAGAAGTACGACGCACGCACGACCGGTATGCATTGGCATATTCACAAGAACGGCGCAGAGAATTTCCGCGACGCCCAAGCCCTCGGCTCAAACAAAATCGAGGCGGCGGTTGCTATTGGTACTGACCCGGTTGTAACTTATGCCGCGACTGCCCCCTTGCCCCGTGACGTTGATGAGATGGTTTTCGCTGGCTTCCTCAGGAAAAAGTCCGTTGAGCTAACTAAGTGCAAGACCGTTGATTTGGAAGTTCCCGCGACTGCCGAAATCATTTTGGAAGGCTACGTTGCAACCGACGAACTACGCCGCGAAGGACCTTTTGGCGACCACACTGGCTATTACTCTCTGGCTGATGATTATCCCGTCTTCCACGTCACCTGTATAACTCATCGCCGCAATCCGATTTACTTCGCGACAGTCGTTGGCAAGCCGCCTATGGAAGATTGCTATATGGCTAAGGCGACCGAAAGAATCTTCCTTCCGCTCCTGCAACAGCTCCTGCCCGAAATCATCGATATTAACATGCCGCTTGAAGGCGTCTTCCATGATTGCGTTATCGTCTCGATTAAAAAGCAATTCCCCATGCACGCCCGCAAAGTCATGCACGCGCTTTGGGGGCTTGGGCAGATGATGAACGTCAAGATGATTATCGTCGTCGATTCGCATGTAAACGTTCAAGATTTAAGCGAGGTGGCGTGGCGAGTCTTCAACAACATTGACGCCGAACACGACTTAGAAATTGTTCACGGACCTCTTGACGTGCTAGACCATTCGTCGCCCTATGCAAAATGGGGAGCTAAGCTCGGCATTGACGCAACTAAGACTTGGGCTGAGGAGGGGCACGCTCGCGAGTGGCCTGACGAAATCGAAATGTCGCCCGAAGTCAAAGCACGCGTCGATAACATTTGGAATTCATTGGGGTTGAATTGACATGAAAAATTTTTTTGGACGCCTCACATGGCAAAGTATCTTCGCCGCGTACTTGGCGATATTTTTTTTACGCAACCTGCTAATGCCTAACGTCGCGGACGATAATTCTTACAAGTTCATTTGGGACGGCGCGGGCAAAGGCAATTTAATCAACGGCATTGACCCGAACCGACTGCAACCCGTGGAAAGTTTCGCGGACATTCTCTATTCGCAGTGGCAGCATTATTTCGCGTGGGGTGGCAGGACGATTGCTCATATCTTCGCGCAGTTCTTCGTTTGGCAGGACAAGATTTTCTTCGACGTGGCTAATGTCTTTGTGTTCGCGGCGTTGGTGTTGCTCCTGTTCAAAGTCGGCACGGGGCTAAGCTTGCGGCAGATGAACAAAAGCTACCTGCTCTTCACGTTGGCGGGAATGTATTTCTGCGCCCCGTCGCTTATCATAACGACGGTTTGGCTGACGGGCACTTGCAACTATCTTTGGATGTGCACGCTGATACTTTTGTTCCTGCTACCGTTCGTCGAAGCCTACCGCCGCAAAAAACTAGTCCCTAGTCCCGCGTTCCTAGTCCCTATCCTCGGCTTGATTGCTGGTTGGTCGATTGAACCAGGCGCGGCAGTCGCAGTCTTTATAACGTTCGTATTCGTCATGCACTTCCGCCGCCAAAAAAATCTTCAGCCGTGGATGAAGGTCGGCTTTGCCTGCTTAGTCGTCGGCTTTGCAATTTTAATGCTCGCGCCGGGCAACTTGCATAGAGCGGACTTGATAAGCGACCACTTGCAACACGACATAGCGCAAGTACTCTACGCTAACTTTGTCGGAGGATTCCTGCCCGTGTTCCTGCGCGAAGTGATTCTGTTCGTACCGATAGTCCTTTACTTCATCAAAGCAAAGACTTCGCCCGAAGTCACACGCTTTATCTTGACGTTCGCGGCGGCGTCGGTTCTTAGTCTAATGGTTATGATGTGTGCGCCGATGTTCCCTGAACGCGCTGGCTTCCCGTCCACGATATTTTTATTGGTCGCCTCGCTCGCCGCCTTTAAAGAAGTCTTGCCGCTCGTCAAAAGCTTTTTCCGCCATCGAATAAAAATTCTCGTCGTCCTCGCTGCCCTCTGGTCAATCAGTTTGCTCGGCTGTCTTTACGTCGAAGCCGAATTCCTCAATCAGATTGTTGTGCGAAATGAAATAGTCGCCGCTCACAAGAACGACGACTTAGTTATTGTCCCGCCGATTGAATTGCCCGCTTGGTCTGAAACTCTCTTAGGCTCTCGCACGTGGGATAAGCTGACTCTTCTATTGGGCGGCGATTTGAAGTCTTACGACTCGAATAACCGCAACATAGTTTTTGCGCACATTCACGGCTTGAAAAAAATTGTGACGGCTAAAGAATAATCATCTGCCGCCGCGATTGCCTTGCCCTTGCCCGCAACCATAACGCCCGCAGTATTCTCCGTTTTGGTCGTCGCAGTCTTGGTAGCAATAGCCGCGGCAACAAATATTCTCCTGCTCAACGTCGCTTGCCTCAGTGAACGCGCCGAAACTCATCAGCATTGCCGACATCAACGCGCCGATTAAAATTTTCTTCATGTTATCAAACCTCCAAAACTTCAATGGTGATGCTTCTTCTGATAATGCCACGCCCACGCGATTAGGACGATAGCGAATATCACGACGACGATTATACGCGTCATGTCCTCTTCTTGCAAGATAGCGTCATGTCCGATGATTGCTTCAATGCCCGTTGACGGAAATTTGCCGACAAGCGACGCTAGGAAGTAATCGCGCAGACTCATCGAACTCAACGCGCCCGCCGCATTTAAAATCCCGCTCGGCACGTAGGGAACCATCCTGGCAATTAGCATGACGGTAAAGCCGTTCTTTGAACTGTACTTGTCGACGGAACTTAGGCGTTTGCTTTTACGGATAATCTTCTTAGCCGAGTCGCGGAAGAAGAATCTTAACAGCTGAAAACTTATCGTCACGCCGACGGTCTCCGCTATGACTGATAAGACTATCCCAGGCACGATACCGAAAATCAGCGTGTTCGCCGTGGAAAAGATTATCGCGGGTGGGAAGCCGATTGCGTTTACAAACAGCGTCAGCAGGAAACTAAACACGACCGCTAACGAACCGTAGCTTTGAATATAATTCGCCGTCTCGACGATGTCGCCGCGTGATAGAAGGTCGACGACCTCTGGCAAGAACTCTGGCGCGGCAAGGTGAATCGCTCCGAACAACCCGACGATTAACAGCGCGGCGACGATTTTTACTCTGAACATTTAGGTTTCCTCTCTTATTAAAAATCTCAAGCGTCGCCATTATAACACGCCCGCTTTAACCGTGCAGAGAAAATTTTTCCACGCGAGCAAAAAACCGACAGGACGAATCGTCTTGCCGGTTTTTATTTCTGATGACCAGTCGCTTAAAACTTATTTAAGTTTCTTGCTACCTAGAGTGTAAGTCTTGTTGTTGATGTTGAATTTGTCTCCTGCGCTGACGCCGTTGAAGATGACAGAACCGCCGCCGTCGATTGTGAGCGTGAGGTCTCCGCCGCTGTACTTGGAATTTTTGAACGAACCGTAGGAGCCGTCCGCGTTTAAGATTTGGAGCATGTCGTTGCTTGAATAGTCAAAGATGGTATCGGTGCCTTCGTTCGTCGTGTAGATAAACGTATCGTTGCCGTCGCCGCCGTAGAGTGAATCATTGCCCTTGCCGCCCCAGAGACTATCATTGCCTGTGCCGCCGCTTACGACCTTTGCCAAAGAATCTATTTCACTCGTTGTGCTCGAAGAAGCTATAAAGTTAATCGTCTTGTCTGCGGCGTTCCTCAAAGTCAGCTTGTCAGTCCCGACGCTAACGACAACATTATTGCCGCTCTTCTTGTACGTGTAGCTGCCCTTCGTGATTTGAACCGTGTCGCCGTCGTTGAAGCCTAGGACAGTATCTTTGCCGTCGCCCGTGCCGAATTGATAGACGATATGTTTGCCGCCGTTGTTGTTAATGCTGTCGTTGCCCGTGCCGCCCGATATGGTTACGTGGTCGCCTTCGTTGTGAATCGTGTCTTTATCCGCGCCGCCGCGAATAACAGCATTGACGCCTTCATTGGAAAGAGAATCTTTGCCACTTCCGCCCGATAATGTAGACGCTTCGCCGCTTGAATAAATCGTATCGTTGCCCTTGCCGCCGGAAAGTGTTACTGCATCGCCAAAATTCCTCAAATTATCATTTCCGGCGTTTCCATAAAGATGAGTGCCGTCGCCTTGATTAATTAATACGTCTGCACCGTTGCCACCTAAGATATAAGAATTTTCAGCGGTATTCCAAACAGAATCTACGCCGTCACCGAGCGATATATAAGATCTGTTGCCGCTGTTGTAGACGTAATCGTTATCCGCGCCGCCGTAAATGCTGGTATATGCGCCGCTGTTGTTAATCGAGTCCGCGCCGTTTTGTCCGTATATTTTTACGCCCGAACTTTCATTATTTAAGGTGTCATTGCCGTCGCCGCCATAAAGTTTTGACTCACTTCCGCTGACTGAAACGGTAGCCATACTGTTAAGAGATACCAATACAATTCCAACCGTGCTGTCGCCGTTAAAAATCAAATCTGCATCTGCGCCGCCGTAAACCGTCGACTTGTAGCCGTAATTATTGAGAGAATCAACGCCTTCATCGCCGTAAAGCCGAGATTTATTCGCGTAATTTTCGATAGAATCTTTTCCCGCACCGCCGTAAAGAGATGAGCTGTTTCCGCCGACCAATTCTATCGTGTAAGCAGTCAAAGCCGCGCTGCCATTCGATACCCAAGCAAAATTATCGTTTATTTTTTGTATTCCGTTATTAATCTGCTCCAAAGAAAATCCTGCGATTGTATTGAAGTTGGAAATGCTGTTGGTGATAACGTCGTTGCCGTCCTCGCCGCCGATTGAAGAATTCGCGCCGAAATTTCTGATTGAATCATTGCTCGTGCCGCCGTTTATCGTGACTTTGACGCCTTCATTGGTAATCGTGTCCTTGCCGGAGCCTGCGCTTATCGTAACGTTGCCGGAATAATTTTTTACGACATCAGCCGCCGCGCCCGTCGCGATTGAAACGTTGGAGCCGCTGTTTGTTATCGTATCGTTGCCTTTGCCGCCCTTCATTGTGACGGTATCCCAATAATTTGTCGCGAAACCGCCGTTTGAACCTATCGAAACGGTTTTGCGGTAGGTGTCATAGTCGAAAGTCGTATCAGTCGCCGCTTGCTTGGCAAAATAGCGCATGAAGATATAGCCGCCCGCGTAAATCTCATGGAGACCGCTTTCAGTGAAGGTCGCGTCCAATATCTTTGTAAAAACCGAAGGGTCTTTGGCGTAATCAATAATGTAGGGGTAACGTTTGTCGTCGATGCCGTGAATCAACTCTGCGCTACCGCCTTCCTTTAAAAAGTTTGGCAGGTCGTTGAAATAATTGATATTAGACGCCATGATCCCGTGAGTCAATTCATGAACCAAAGTTCTGTCCAACGTTTCATTGCCAGAAACGCCGTGATGGTCGGAAGAGTCCATATCTTTAAAATCAGCCATGTTTACGCACAGCACGCGCGATTCAAATTCTTTAAAGTCGCCTTCTTCGCTGTTGAAACTTACGTAAGCCATAGCATCACTATTCGGGTCGTCGATAAACTGCAATTTCAGGCGAGAATTGGTCGTGTCGGCGGCGGAGAAAGAATAACCGTAGCTTTCTTTAATCAAAGCGAGCGCATCTTTAATCCACCAGCTGTAAAGCCCTTTAACGACGTATTGTTGGTCGGCGGTGAGGAGACTTTTATCCGGAATGCCGTAGATCGTCAAGCCGTCGACTGTAAACGACGTGCCCGAAGGATATTTTGCTTTGCCGGTCGCCGGAAGGATAGTTTCAGCGGTTTTTTCAGTGCCGCCGGCGTCCGAACCACTGATTGCGCCCGTATCTGCGTTGTCGAGGATAATTCCGCACTTCTCAACCAAAAATCTGTGCCAATTCTTAGTAGTCGTCTGGTCTTCGAGGAATTGATTCGCGACTTCTTGATAGCTTGAGAAATTGGAACTCGCCCTGACAGCCTCATCGAGTGCCGCGCGTCCGCTTAGCTCCGTTTTGTCGAGACTTTGCATAAACGCCTTGATTACTTCCTGTTGCGTCATAACATTACCTCCTAGTTCAAGATGTTTGCTTATTATAGCACAGAAAAATTTTTTGTTAAGTTTTCTACGCGGAAAGACTTTGCGGGCATGAAAAATTTTTCCTGCGCGGGCTTTTCTGCTATAATCGGCGCGGAAAACTTTTTGGAGGTATCAGCATGGCTAATTCATATTTCCCGATGCTGCCGAAGGTCAACGAGGACGTTTCCAAAGTCCTCAAAGACCAAGCGGGCATTTGGAAGGAAACGGACATAAATTTTTTGCTCGGACTGTCAAACAGTCTCGATTGCGGCGAATCAATCAAGGACATGGGCTCGGTCGACTCAATCCCTGACATGTGGGCGCGACCTCTGCTGTTCAAAATGGCGTTGTTCGATTTGGAGCCGACCAAACAATTTGTCACGGGCTTACATGAAAAAGTTCGCGGCGAGTGGCGGGCGTTATTGGCAATGCTCGCGCTAAAAGATTTCAAACGTCTCGACATCAAGGCGGAGCAAGTCAATCTCCTCGACGACAATTCAGACCTCGCGCAAATTTTAAAATCGCTCGCGCCGCAAGAATCATTGACGGGCAACAAGGACGCTTGGCTGACGGACGTTTACATAATTTTTTTCAACGGGCGACCGCTAACAATGACTTCGCCGACGACGCTCGTAACTTGCGCGGCGGACTACGAAAACACCTTTGACGGAAATATTTTCACGCCGTGGAGTTCCAATCAACGAACCTTGACCGACCCGATAAAATTTTTATCTTCCGTCGAACTCGCCGCGCTCAAAATGTGGTTGGATAACCTTTACGGCAAAATTCAGCAGCTAGAGAAGTTCGGAAGCCGTGCTAAGGAAATTTCTAATGCTTTGTTGAAATGCATTGCCGATTACGAACGCGACGTTGCTAATGCTCAACCCTCGACCGTCAGCTTTGAAATTGTCCCGTCGAATTTAAATTTGCACGTTGGGATTACCAGATTGCTCGACGACACGATTAAAGGGCGCGAGGCTCGCTTTGAAGACTCCGCCGTCCGTTTGCTCAACGATAAAAAGCATTTGCTGTTAATATCTCCCGAATTCGTCAGAGACTTTGCCCGCTTTGAAGGCGTCGACGCTTCAAGGCTCGTCATTTGGCAAGGCATCAGCGCAAATGAAATTTCAAACGATAAATTAGCCGATAATAAAAAAATTGGGCGCGTAAACCTCAATGGAGCTGAATTCCGCCGCCCCGAAGATTTTTTTTATGACAGAATGGCAGTTGTCGAACCTGCAAACGCCTTTCCGAACTCTCCGCCGCTTAAAGGTTATGATTCGCTCGTTGAAAAAGATTTAACGCCGATTCTGCCCCTTAGACGTGAACTGTTGGATATTTTTACGCCCGAAGAGCTTTCAAATCGAATTTCTATCTCCGATGACGCCGAAAACTTTTATTTGCACTTTATTTTTCCTCTTAGCGGCGTAAATGGCGACGGAAAAGATTTTCGTTGGTCTAAAACTTATCCAAAGCGCGATTTAATTTATATTGACCAGGAAGTCCCCGTTATCGAGCTTTATCCCAACTTTCAACGCCCTGATTGGAAAAATTACTACCTTTACTACGAAAATTATAAGTCTGATGACGATTTGCCCGCATCAGATATTTATTTTGTCACTCCTTATGCTCACAACGATAAAAACTTTTTAAAGAATAGATTCACCGTTAAGCTAGATAATTTCCCAGAAATTTTAATCGTAACGTACAATCCGCCCGCTCATTTAGGCAAAAATCCCGTTGAAGTTGGCGCAATTCTGCTTAACAAGCCCAAAATCGCCGAACGCAACATTAATTTAACTTGGAAAATCGGCGTGGACTTCGGGACAAGCTCCACAATGGTTTTTTTCGCCGAAAATCAAAATTCGCCGCGTCCATTGAATTTTTCGCCGCATTTATTCCAAATTACAGCTTCAGGCGGCGCACGAACTCAAACTTATCGCAATTTTATTCCGTCGCAAATCCCAAATCGCGCTGATGGCTCTTTTTTAAGCATTTTCCACTTGCTCAACGTCGAAAATACAAAAAATATTCGTCCGTTAATCGATGGGCACGTTTTTTTATTAAGTTCGGAGAATACGCGAGTTTTCGAGCAATTAGCCGCAAATATCGACGCAAATTTAAAATGGCAAGACGATGACCGCCAAAGACGTAAAACGGCGGCTTATATCGAACAAATTTGTTTGCAAGCGGCTGTTGAGGCGTTTTCGAGCGGTGCAAGCGTCATTCAATGGAATTTTTCCTATCCTACTGCGTTTTCACAGGCTCAAAAGGTCTCTTTTCAAGAAATTTGCCGTGAATCAGTCGAAAATATGCCTAATTTCTGGTCTGAAAGCAAAGCGGCGGCTTATCACTTTAATAAACTCGACGGGAAAAGCGGAAATTTCGCTCAAGGTGCAATTTGCGTTGATATTGGCGCGGGAACGACCGATATTAGCGTTATTAGCGGCGAATCACCACGAATTATTTATCATACGTCGATAAAATACGCTGCAAGACAACTTTTTAAGCCGATTTATGATAATTACGAGCTTTTTGCTGACGAAAAAATTTCTGGCAAATTTAATGACGAAACGCAACGGCAAGCAGTCATTGACGCCGATTTACGCGAGCATTCCGAGAAATATTTAGCTGATTTGAAGTTTAAAACGGGTACGGAGCAAATTAAGAAGGTTTTGCAGGTTTCGCAGTTTGCTACGGCGGGTTTATTCCATTATTTGGGCGAATTAATTAAGATTTTGCATGATTACGGGCATTATCGGGAAAAAAAGGTGCCGCATTTGTTCATAGGCGGTAATGGCGCACGAATTTTTAAATGGCTCACTGGTGGAACGGAAATTGACGGAAATATTTATTTAAATGTCCTTGAAAAAGTCTTTGTCTCGGCGTCTGGACTAGAAAATTATAAAAAATTTAACTTGCACCTTAGCGAACAACCGAAAATCGAGGTTGCGGCGGGTATGATTGTCGAAAAACCTGCAAATGACGCTGAATTTTTCGATGAAGCGAGTATAAATCGGGAAATGTTCGGCGAAGCTGACGAAATTATTTATTCAGCGGTATTGGCGGGCGAAAATTTCGTTCAGAACAGCGAAAATCAATCGGCGGGCGCGTTTATCAGTGCTTATGACATTTCGGAGGGCGTCACGGTTAATAGTCTTCGCGAATTTAAAATTTTCGTCGATAGATTTAATTCCTCGCAAAAGCTTTGGTCGGAAGGCATTAATTTTGAAGAAGAAGACCTTATCAGCGACGTTAATAACTTTTTTGTTGATAAAAAGGGTCGTGACGTTAAAAAATTGTCCGTTGAACCGATTTTTATTTCCGAATTAAAGATGTTTTTAGGAACTAAGAATAAGAAATTAGGGACTCGAAAAATCATTTCTGCAGAAAAAATTTCGCCGAGCGTTGAAAGTTCAATCGGAGAAAATTTTGTAAACGATTTTAACGCTTTAGAGAAATTGAGCGGATTTAGTGCCCGTCAAGCCCGCGAAAAATTCTTGCGACGCTATAAAATACGTGCTTTTAACTGCGCAAATGTCGAAGAACGAATGAATAACCCGAAAATAGCCCCGAAATTTACGGAATCCGGCATAGCGAACGGCGATTTTTGGGCGTGCAACGTCGACGGAAATATTTTCGCGGTCGTGCCGAATCTCAAGACTTACACCGAAAATCATCACGCCGAACGCGCTTTTGGGCTGGTCTTTGAATCGAATTTCGACGGCGGCACTTATTCAAGACTTCGCGTCGAGCAGGCGGCGACCTTTGAACTTATCGGCGACAAATGGAAACTCAAAACTGCGGGC
>JAFQZB010000305.1 GCA_017406175.1 Selenomonadaceae bacterium
GTATCTTTTGCGCATGTCTGCATTGAAACAAAATTGGAAAATTCCAAACTCGTACAGCAAAGCATTTGAATTTATAAAAGAGCGGGTCATCGTCAGGAATCTTGATTCCGGTTATCGCGTGGATTTCAGAACGATAATGGATCTGGAAAAGTATAATAATTCTGTTAGGAGCTTCATAAATTTTTTTAGCGAAGGTATCATCAATCATATTTTGGAACAATTAGATTCTCCGTGTTGTCGCGTCAAAAGATTTATCTGTGAGAAAATTTATCAAAGCATAACAGCCAATCTTAGTGAAATGAAACCTTCAAACCATGAAAAGCTTAACTGCTCTGAGGCAATTCAATGCTATGCTTACGAACACTTTTTGTAAGTCCTAAACGTCTTGAAACTCAAAATCCTTGAAAGTCTGGTTCTGCAAACTCCAGGCTTTCTTTTTCATCTCTTCAAAGAACTCCAGTAAAAAGAGTGATTAAGCAACAACTTAGCTACGACCTTATAAATGAGTAAGATTCTCAAATATGACTTTGCATGACTTTGGTATGACTTTCTATGAGTTTCGTATGACTTTTGAAGGCGAAAGTCATGCCTGATAAATGGCGTCAAATCAAGCTCTATGGCAAATTGTCAGATAACTTTATGACTTTTATGAGTTTCGGGAGACTTTTTTTTTTACCATTCTCATTTAGTTTTTGAGAAAATCTCTAAGCACTCGAAAAAAAAAATTTCTCTATTCTAAATGAGAACGATAAACTCCCAAGTCTTCCAAAAGTCATCAAAGTCATAAAATCATCTATAAATGGCGTTATTACGCGATTTATAGCTATGACTTTTGGAGGTCAAAAGTCATAAAAAGTCATAAAAACTCATGCAAAGTCATAAAAGTAATATCCGGTATTATTATAGTAATTGGCTTAATAACGCCAACTTCAATTTTGGCATTTTTTTTCTCTCAGAAAACCAAAAAAGCCCATTCTCAAATAAGAATGTATTATCAAATGAGAATAGGCTTTTTTTCAACCCGAAACTTTTTCTTTCGAGTGCTTTTTTTAGTCCTGCCAGCCGATACCTTGAAATTTGTATTTGCCCCCTTTGTTGTCATAGCTGATGCCGTCAATGCGACGAATAGCGTCGACTAAAGCACGGTCGCGATTGTTGAAAAGGCGGACACATTCAGCAGGGTATTCACTCTTTAGCTTGTCCAAGAATTGTTTACGAGGAATGGAAAGGTTAGTTCCACGCGTACAATGCTCGGAAATAAATTCGCTGATAAAGTCGTTTTCGTTTAGATAGTTGCGCGTAGCTTGTCGCATGGCATTGGATTCAAGTAAGCCGTCCCGATACCAGAGTTTTGCGGCTTCGACGATGAGAGAAAGGAAACCAGATAAGGCATCAAGAGAAGCAAGTTTTTCTTTCAAGTGCGGATCACGCTCTTTGCCGATGAAAGATTGGGTGAAATAAATGTTCATCAACCTGCGTAAAAGTCCAGGGTCGCGAGTGTCGCTTAATTCGGGTAAGTAGTTGCCGCTGAGTATAGGTGAGAAGTGTGGCTCAATGTTAATTTGTTCTTGATGAAGTCTTCGGATGGGAATGAAGTCGGAGCCGGTAAGATTTTTGAATTTGGCAGCGTCAAGTTTTCCGCCTTGTGGTAATTCTTCAATGATAGCGATACGACAATTTTCGAGGGGATTGAGTTCAGTAGTGGCGGCACCTGCGTCTTGGGTTTTGCCGGTCAATAGAACTGCGCTCGTTTTGAGAGTGGTAGCGTAGGAGCCGAATAAAATGATGAGAGTTCTGGTAAGAGTGCCTTTACCGTTGCCACCGCCGCCATTGAATAATAAAGCTTTTTCTTCGGAGCATTCGCCGGTAGCGGCATAACCAAGGAAACGAATAAGAGCAACGAGGGTTTCTTCGTCAGGAAGAATGTCGTGCAAAAATTTTTCTACAACTTCATTGTGATAGTTCGGTCGATAGACGGCGTTACATTGTTGTGTGATTAGTAATGCAGGGTCAACAATCTCGTAGAATTTGCCGGTTTGTAAGTCAACGACACCGTTTAAGCAGTTCAAAAGATTGTTATGGCGATTTAGGTCATTTGAGGTAATGCGAATGGAATTTAGCCCGCGCAGGGATTTAACTGCGGAATCGACAGCCTTAGATGATTTGAGTCGTTGAGCAATATTCCTGTCATCGTGTGAACTTGCATTGGCAAAGAGTTTGTCGGCGAGTTCGGTGGTAGCAGGAGCGATAGCTGAATTGCCTTCTTCACTAAACATCCAGAGTCCATTTTTGAAAGTCAACCATTGATTACGATTGGTTACGAAACGAATGTATTTGCCGTACATATACTCGATACGACGCGCATTATCTAAATCAGATAAGTCACCGGAAAAAAGAAAAGTGCGTTGTTTGTCAGTCAACTTGAGTCGGTCATCTATTGAATCAGGATTTTTGATAAAATCTGCGCGGGGTTCATTTTTCTTTTTGGTTGGTTCTTGGTGGATTTTGCGTTGAAAGTTTTTTTGTTCGGATTTGATAGATGAAACAATACTGTCGATAGTTTTTTCGGTAGAGCTTGGCGAGATGTTGGCGAGGAATTTAAGCTCATCGGTTGGCTCATTGGTTTCTTTAAGCTTTTTCTTGGCATGGTCGCGAGCATCCCGCAAGATGTTGAAGAACTTTCTGGCAAGGGTAGGGATATAGAACTTGAGCAAAGCAATTTTTCTGCGAGTAACAAGGTCATCAATGTCTAAAGGATTGAAGTTTTCAAGAGACAGAGAATCAACATAAGAAATAGCCGCTTTGAGTTCTTCAACGACGGGAGGCGCAATAGGATTATTATGATTTTGAGATTGCCAAGCAGAAATTTTATTTTTGAAGTCGAAGTCTACAGCAATATCTTTTTCAATGGAATCAAACTCTGCGCGGGCGGAATCGATAAGTTCCTGAGTTAGCGTTCGCAGAAAATCTTCATGTTTTTCTTGCAGTATTTGGTTAGCGTCAATTTTTATGTCGAATTGGAAAGTATCATTTGGATTGTCGGCTAATCTATTAAGTAAGGCGTCATAAAAAAATCTGCAGGTAGCAGGAAAGCCATGCTTTATTAGTTCGCCGCGCAGGTTTTCAGCTTGCTTACGACTATCTTCTTCAGCGTCAAAGAGAATGAGAAACTTTTTGTTGGAGATATTGTCGAGTTTTGGTAGTAAGGTAGCTTTCCAGTTGGCAACGCCTAAAATGGCAATGACGGAAATTTTTTCTTCAAAAGCTTGCCAGATAGACACGGCGTCGATTTCGCCCTCAGTGATGAGGATTAAGTTCGAGTCAGAAGATAAAGCGCGAGAGTTAAAAAGTTCCATAGGTTTAGTGTGCATTTTCCAATATTTTTTTTCTATACGCTTGCGGTCTTCAGGGAGAGCGACAGCATTGTAATGATTTTCTGAAGGAATGATAATGCGCCGAGTTGGAGTTACCCACTTTCCTTCAAGACGAAAATTGGGATGAGTCCACTGCTCTAAGAAACCGAAGCCGAAATATGCCATAGTATGAATGGATAATCCGCGCCGTTGTTCTTTGGGAAGGTCTTGAAGATGAATTTGAGCGTTGCGAATGTCTTCGTGGACGAGTTTCAAGAATTCTTTGCTAGATGAAGTGTTGACTTGTTTTTTAATGTTGCTAGTTTCCTTTTGAGCAATAGTTTTAGAATCGCTTATATGAAGAGGTTGCCCAACGAGATTTGCGCCAATAGCTAAAGCGCGGCACAAGTCATCAAATTGATTAAGGTTAAGATGTTCTTCAGTGGAGATAATTTTGAGTAAATCGCCTTCGAGATCGTAACTTTTAAAACAGTGATAAAGCCAAACGTTGTTTTGAAGGGTAGCCTCAACGGGAGTAGCATCATCGCCGGAGCCGTTACCGCAATTAGGGCAAATAATCTTGCGTTTATCAGGGTTGCTGGTTTCTTCAGCTTCTTTGAAGATGTAGTGAGGATCAGTGGAGTTGATCTGTTGGATTAGGGAATCACGGTCAGGGCGTGAAAGATTTTTAATGGCGTCAATGTCGTTGTTGTTGACAATCGGTAAAAAGCTCACAATATCAATCCTTTCTGTCCATGTTAGCCTGTAAAGAAAAAAGACGACATTCTGATGAATGCCGCCTTTGAATTATCGCAGAAAGTCTTGCAAGAAAATTCGCTATGATTTATAATGAAACTCCATGAATTTGAGAATTACCCTGATTGAGCGATTCATATCATGAAGGTTGACTAAGCGATTAAGTATTAAACTTTAATGAATGTTCCAAATTCACTAAAGTGACTCTCTGGCAGATGACGGGAATCATTCACCAGTGGCTCTGTAAGTCCGGGAAACTTGCAGGGCTTTTCGCGTTTATACGGGTCGTGCTATAGTTTTTCCTCCGTAAAATTAAGTTTTGGAAATAATTCGTTGCGATGGTGAAAAATCCTGTTAGGCATTTAAATTTTTGTAAAGTTCTAAGAGAGCGACGACAAACGGCTTGTAAATGGAGGTTTTATATGCTACAATCAGCTGAAATTTATTGGGAGGAATTTCTATGCTGGAAGGATTTGTGGAGATACCGATTTTGCAAGGGAGTTCGTTCTTATCCGTTACGGATAACGGCTTGAATTTCAACAAAAACGTCGTGAGGCACATGCAACGGGCGGAGAGCGTTAAAATCTTTTGTAATTCGTCCAAGAAACAACTTGCCATTCAAAAATGCGGCAAGGGCGCGGAAAATTCCATTCCATTTTATCGCGACGAAAAAAGTTTGACAAACGGCGTAAGATTTAACAACCGCGAAGTCCAACAGATGATTGCGACAATGATGGATTGGAATTTGAACGAATACAATTACAGAGCTGACGGTTTCCTTGCCGACGACAGCGAAACTATGATATTCAATTTAAACTGCGCCAGAAAATTTACTAAAAAGAACAAACCGACAACAAATACTTGACAAAACACAATTTGACGTTTAGACTTGTGGTAAATTTTTGAAAAGGAATGATGCTTTTGATTGTAAGTAAAAAAATTACGCCGACAAAGAGAATTGTCAACGCCAACTATAAATATATAAGTCCAAAAATATTTTAACATATTTAATGGTTGTTGGCAATTCCTCTTTTGGGTTGGAAAATTTCAAAGGAGGAATTAAATATTGGATACCGCAAGGAAAATCAGTGCCGATTGTAAGGACATGTGGAACGCATTTATGGTGAGAGGCGCGAAATTCTCCGAAATAGGCATTCCGCTTTGTCCGACGACAGCGAGAGAAATTCCGAGCAAACTCATCTCCTACACCGAGGCGAGAGTAGCTTACAATCGGCAGATGAAACGCGGCGACAGAAATTTTTTCGTAAACGCTTTTGTCCACTTCTATCAGAACGATTACAAATTCGACGGAACTCGTTGCGGAATATGGTTTCAGCCTCGAAGAGCTGCAGAAATTTTTCGTCACTTCGCGGGAATTATAACTCCCGATTTCTCGACCTGTCTCGATTTCCCGTTCCCGTGGAAAATTTTCAATACGTACAGAATGCGGGCTTTCGGCTATTGGTACGGTACACTCGGCGGCGCAGTGATTAACAATGTTCGTTGGGGCGAAGAAGACACTTTCGGCTGGTGTTTCGACGGAATCCCTAAAAACAGTATCGTTTCAATAGGAACAGTTGCGAGTGGACTTTGTAACCATGAAAACCGAAAACTTTTTGAGACTGGCTTTTTCAAGATGATTGAAGTGTTGCGCCCGCATACAATTATTGTTTATGGCTCGGACAAATACCCTTGCTTTGACAGCGTACGTCAACAAATCAAAATCGTACAATTCGATAGCGAACGCGCCCTTGCCTTTGAGGAAAGGAATCATGAGTAAGGGCAACAGCGGACATTTCCACGGCGCGAACGGTAAAGGCGGCGGCGCGGCTCCTGCGCTCTTCGACAACGGACATGTGACCTATGAAGGAATCAAAGCTCATCGCGAAGAA
>JAFQZB010000028.1 GCA_017406175.1 Selenomonadaceae bacterium
CTGTGGAGGGGCTTTGAACAGACGCTGACGAAAACTCAAGAGAGAGCCTACTCGACGACGGACGCCGCCGAATTCTTTACGCCGCAAGCTTTAACACGAGATATGAACATGACGTTTTGGCAGAGCTACGGCGGGATATTCACGGGCTTAGGGATTTTGGGGACGTTCGCGGGCTTGACAGTCGGGCTTAGCGGCGTGGACATGACGAGCGGCAACATTGAGGTTTTAAAGGACGGCATAAAAAATCTTTTATCGGGCGTGGAGTCGGCGTTCGTGACTTCTCTGGTTGGGATTGGCGGCGCGATTGTCTACAGCGTCATTCATCATTTGCTGATTAAGAAGTTTCAAGGCAACGTTCAGGCTTTGGCAAGCAAATTGGACGAAACTTATCCGCGTCGTTCGATTGAAGATTGGCTTAAGGATAATTACAACGAGTCCAAAGAACAGACGACGGCATTAAAGAATATTGGGGAGGACGTGTCACGGGCGATTAGTGACGCTTTCGACGAGAAACTTGAGATGTATGTTGAAAGTATTTGCGCGGCGATTGATAAGCTAGGTTCAGGCGGCACGGATACAATCGGGGAAATTTTTACTAAAGGCGTCGGCGCACAAATGGAAAGGTTTTCTGCCGCCCTCGACAGGTTCTCTGACAGCATTGACGAGAAATTGAAAGCCTCAGATGAGATTTCCAAAATCATGAACGAACAACTATTGCAGACGCTTAACGAGCTGAACGAGGCTTTGAAGCAAGATAGAGCCGAACGCGATAAAAAAGACAAGGAGAACAGTCAACACCATCGCGAAATCAACGAGAGCTTTGAAACGCTTGTAAAGAATTTGCTTGCCGACCTGAAAGACTTTACCGAACGGCAAAAAGAATTCTTAGGCAGGGTAGCGAACACTAACACGGCTCAAATATCCGAGGCAGTCGACGCCTTCCGCGAAATCGTCAACCGCCACAATCAGACGACGCAGAAAACCTTTGCTCAAGTTCAAAAGCTCTTGGACGAGACCGAAAACTTTTTACAGCTTATGGACGATGCAAGCTCTTCGCTAAAGCAAGCTGCCGAGCCGGTCAAGGAAAGTACCAGGCAATTTACGAACAACTTGCTAGAGACTTCCGCGCAGATGAAAAACCTTTCCACAGCCAATCAGCAGACCCGCCAAAATCTTTTCGACTTGTCGGCGCGGCTTAGGGAATTCGTCACGAACTTTAACGGCATTGCAAACGAACTGGAACGCTCAACGACAATCATCAGCGACAGCTTAGAGCATTACAATTTCGAGATGAACAAAGGCTTGAGCGACGCCCTAACGAAATTTGATTCGACGGTCGGGAAAGCCGCCTTGCAACTCAATGAGATTATGGAAGAGCTGACCGGCGCAATCGAAGACCTAAGACGGAATCGGCGGTGATTAAATGAGAAGACGGACGCCGCAACTTGATTCGCCCGCGCAAGACACGTTCACAATCAGCATAAGCGATTTGATGTCGGGCTTGCTAGCGATTTTTATCTTGGTGCTGTCGTATTTTATCTTGAACTTCAGCCAAGCAACAGCGCAACTAACTCAAAACGACGTGACACGCGAAAAACTTCTACACTTCCTGCAGACGGAACTTAAGCGGGAGGGAATAGAGGTTAAAGTCGACGCGTCACACGGAATCTTGAGAATCTCGGAGGGCGTACTATTCGATGTGGGATTAGCTGACGTGAAACCGCAAGGGCAAGTCGTCATAAAGAAATTGGGCGAGGCATTGGAAGTCGCATTGGAGGCAGAGCAATTTAAAGGACGAGTCGAGACGATTTTTATCGAAGGACATACAGACAACGTGCCGATAAGCAACGGAGTTTTCCCATCGAATTGGGAGCTGTCGACGAAGCGGGCAATAAACACGTGGCTGACCATGAGCGGCGCAAATCCAAAGCTGGCGACGCTCCTCAATGACAAGGGCGAAATAATTTTCTCGGTGAGCGGCTACGCTGACACACGCCCGATAGCGGAGAATTCCACGGAAGAGGGGCGGCGCGTCAATCGGCGAATCGACATAAGATTTTCAATGGCACCGCCGACCGAAGAGGACATGAGCATTGTAAATTTCGTGCGGGAGGAGCTGACCAGATGAGTTTGCAAGACGCCGTTAAGGATTTGCGCCGGGTTGCTAAGGCTTTGGACGCCGCGAAGTTTAATCCGTCGATGACTGCCCTTGAAAAATTTTTGGAGGGAATCAAAGTCGATAAGCCTGCCGAGCCGCCGCGAGACGTTTTGGAAGAGGTTCTAAGAAAATTCCTGCGCGGCGATTATGATTTTTCGACGCGGGAGCTTAGAGCCTTGCCATTCATCATTTACGAGCCGAGGATAACTTCACGCGACACGGAAAAAATTTTGAGCGAGCTGGATTTTAAGCGGACAAGTCATCTGCGGCGCGTCTTGAGCGTTTACCTTACGAACTATGACGACTCGACTAAGACTGAACAACTACGGCAAGCCCTAAGCAACGTCCGCAATGTCGATTCGGTGTCGCTGAAGAAAACTTTTGCGGCGCGGGATAATCTCTTCGGCGACCGACGCTTTGATAACATGACGAAACTTTTTGCACAGAGGCTGAGCGTTGAAGGTTCGCTGGCGTCAATCGGGCTGTCGAACTTTTATAAGGCGTCGAACTTCATTCAAGCCGCGCTGAAGATTTTTTTCCGAACGAACATGCCGCCCGCTAAGCAGTTTAAACTTTTGGAGGAACTCGACGCCGATTACGACGCTTACAGAAATATTTTCCCTGCCGTAGCCGATGCCGTGATTCAAACCGTCAACCGTAGCGGCTTTGGTAAGGAGCAATGCATAGAGATTTTTTATCGGCGATTGGACGACCCGCGCTTTGGAGATGGTCGCCATAAGTGGAAGGAAGTTTCGCAGAAGTCCAAAGATATTTTTAGTCATTGGCTCTCGGCGGAGGACTTGGAGATTTTCTTTGAGATTGTTAATGCTACGGCACAGGATAAGCAATGGAAGTATCGCGAAAAATTTTGGCGGGCGTATCTGCCGCTCATAGTCAAGACAAAAATTTTTCTGGGCTACGACGCTAAGAGGCTCGCCGCGCAGATAAAAGGCAAAGTCGACTTGAAGAACGGCGACTTAAAGGGCGCGACGGCTAATCAAAGCGTTTTTGTCTTCCAAATCGGGCGATATATCTTTTCCGAGTGGAGCCACAACGGCAAACTACGCGTCCACGAGGTCGAGGCGACGTTTAATCTTTTCGACACGGCGGAAGACTTCTTCGAGAAGGGGACAATCAGCCGCGATGTTCTCGTTGAAAATTCTATCGCCCAATGGATTCATTCAAGCCCGAAGACTTATTCTTGGCAAGGCAACGTTAGCGGGTGGCTTAGGGAAAAGTGCGGCATTGACAAGACGGAAAAAGATTGGGGGCTTTGAACGTGACATGGCAGGAGACCGCGTCGGGATATTTCTTCCCACGAGCAAACTTATCAGCGGCAATCGAATCAAAGTTGGAAATGCTAAGCCTGGAAGACTTCGCGCAGGCTGTCGAGGGCGGCATATTGATTCCGTTCGCAAAGTCGGTCGGGCTGACGGAGGAGGACGCCGAACTTTTGCATTTGCCGCCGCACAACCCCTATCAAGTTTCGATTCGGACGGAAGGTTATATCGGGAAGGACTTTAGATACGTCGTCAAGCTTTTGAACGCGGACGGGCGACCCGTCATCAAGCCGCAAATCAATGGCGCACTCGTCCACGTCGGCGAAAATCTTTTTCGCCTCAATGCTAATCAATTCGCGCTGATTAATCTGGTCGAGTTCGGCAATAAAAATCTTCCACGCGCCGAGGCTTTGTTGAACGTCAAGCGGATTCAAGATACGGCGTCGCGGGCGGCGGCTAACCTTGAAGGCTACATTTCGGCGGGCAATAAAAAAATCGTCGTGCCAGACAAATTAAGCGTTGACTTTCAGGACAGCGGCGACGGGTTCAAAGTTCAGCCCGTGCTTTTGGAGAACCACGACGGGAAATTAGAGGCAATCGACAGCGCGGACTTTCAAAGAGCCTTCGATAAACGCAAGCGGATTGTGGACACCTACACCAGCCGCGACGGCAAGACGCAATACATTTTCACGGAGACTTTGCGCGACGGGCTGGCACAGATTAAATCCGTTGGCACGCTTAGCAAGACTGATGCCGAACGCTATAAAGCTCAGCCAAAAGAATTGTTCACGGGCGAGGCGTTTGACTTCGATTACTCCGACCGGGTCATAGGCATCGAGGAGGTTCCAATCGGCACGTATCAAGACATCGGCGGCGCAAAAATTAATTGGACGGAAGAAGACTTCTTAGCGGCTCCGCCCAAACCCAAAGAGCCAATCGAACGACCGACAATCCTTGCGCTGAAGATAAAAGAGAACTTCGAGCGCGTCGACTATGCAACCAACTTGACGGCGCGGCAGGGAAGAATTTTTATCGACGTGCTTAAACCAGGCGTAAAGCTAAAGGATTATCAGCTGTTCGGCGTGTGGAAGATGTCGCAGATATGGCAGGACGGTTGGCGCGGCGTCTTACTGGCGGACGACATGGGGCTTGGCAAGACGTTGCAGACGCTAACTTTTATCGGCGGCTTGAAAAGATTTCGTGCCGTGACTTTGCCAATACTAATCGTTGCGCCGACGGCATTGCTTGAGAATTGGCAAGCGGAGTACAAAAAGTTTTTGCGCAATATCTTGGGCGAAGTGATTGACTTGCACGGAGACGGCTTGAGGAAATTTTTTACCGACGAACGCACGCCCAACGGCAGGAAGAAACTTTCGCTGATGAAGTTGCCGACCAACGCCCTAGCTTTAACGACCTATGAAACCTTGCGCGATTATCAGTTCTCGTTCGGGGAAATTCCTTGGGGCGTCATAATCGCCGACGAGGCGCAGAAGATTAAAAACCCCGACGCGGGCATTACCAAAGCCCTAAAGGCGATGAAGTACGACTTTGCACTTTGCCTGAGCGGCACGCCCGTGGAAAACTCTTGGCGCGACCTGTGGAGCATAATGGATTTCGTGCACCCCGCCAAACTCGCTGACTTGAAGACATTCACGGCAAAATATCTCGACCGACTGACGGGCGAAAATATTTCACAGCTCGGCGAGGAACTCAAGCGGGAATTGGAGCCGCTGTTGATTCGGCGCATGAAAGAAGATAACTTGCCCGCCCTGCCCGATAAAAAGATTTTCATTTGCCGCGAGGAAATGCCGCCCTATCAGAGCAAAATTTATTCGACAGTCTTGGAAAAGTATCGCCGCGGAGGATTCTCGACGCCGTTAAATTTCATCGACGAGCTAAGTAAAGTTTCACTGCATCCCGACCTTGCCACCATGTCAGAGAAAAGTTTCTTTGAACTCGACGCGGCAGAGGTCATCAATCGTTCGGCGCGGCTGATAAAAACTTTCGCGTTCCTCGACGAAATAAAAGCTCGCGCTGAGAAAGTCTTAATCTTCGTCACGAGTCTGAAAATGCAAGCGATACTTCGACGCCTGCTTGAGGAAACGTTCGGGATAAAAGTTCTGCCGCCGATTAACGGGAAGATGAACGGCGCGGCGCGTCAAAGACTTATCGACGCCTTCAAGAGGACAGGCGGCTTTAATGTGCTGATACTCTCTCCTGAGGCGGCGGGCGTCGGCTTCACGATAACCGAGGCTAACAACGTGATTCATCTTAGCCGCACATGGAATCCCGCCAAAGAAAATCAAGCGACCGACCGCGCCTATCGAATCGGGCAAAATAAATCCGTAAACGTTTATCTGCCGTTCGCCGTCAATCAGAATTTGCCCGGCAAGACCTTCGACGAGAATCTTGACTTGCTATTGAGCTACAAGAAGATTTTAAGCGCAAACGTCCTGTTCCCGACCGCCGAGACTGCCGCCGATATAAAAACCCTTGCCGCATGGCTCGCGACGACGGAAGAGAATTCAGCGGCATATTGGACGATTGAAGACGTTGACGCGGTTGAAAGGCTAGTCTTCGAGAAGATTATTTGCGACCTGTTCAACGCTATGGAAAACTTTTCAGCGGAGAAGACGCCCGCAACCAATGACTACGGCGCGGACGTTGTGGCGAAGTCGGCGGACGGCACGGGGCTTTTAATTCAATGCAAGCACACGACAAATCCCATCGGCTCAATCGGCAATAAGGGCGTGCAAGAAATCTTCGCGGCGGTCGGCTACTACGAACGGATTCATCAGCTGAAGTTCCGCCCGCTCGTCATCACAAACGCCAAAAGCTTTACGGCGGGTGCAAGGGAACTCGCTAAGCAAAACGGCGTAAGGTTAATCGCCCGCCGAGAGCTTGAAGACCTTTTCCGCAAACACAAAGTCTTGAGGTGCTGAATTGAAAGTTAAAGTATCAAATGCCCTGCTAAACGTCTGGCTAGCGGCAATGGCGGCGGGCGTGCTCTTCATGGAATATTATCGTTCGCCGAGGCTCCTAATCGTGACATGCGCGGCGTTGCTTATCGGCGGAATAATCTTCACTTGGCGGCGGAAGTCTCTTACGGCGTGGATAATCTGCCCGATAATTTTTTTTGCGCTCGGAAGTTTGAGACTCGCGGCGGTCGATAATCTTCCTGCCAATGACGTTTCAAAGTTCGCGGGGCAATCGGTTCAGATAACGGGCGTCATACGCGAGGAGCCGCAGAAGAAAATTTTGCCAAACGGATTAACTCAACTGCGTTTCGTCGTCGACGTGCAAGGGAACATGTCCGGCGGGCTGATTCTTACTTACTACCCCAAGGACGGCGAACAACTCCCCGCGGCTCGTATCGGCGATAGAATCTCCGCACGCGGCAACCTTAAGCTACTTACCAACTACAACAACCCAGGGCAAATCGACACCGTGACCCGCATGAAGGCTAACAGCATAACGGCTCGTATGTCGGCGGGCAAGCAAGGCATTTCGATTGAGCAAGTCGACGGCGGGCTTTGGATAAAATTTCTGCGGCTCGTGGCGGCTATCCGCGAACACTACCGCGACTCAATGGCGGGTGTCATGTCAGCAGACGACGCCGCGGCAATCTTTGCAATGCTCTTTGGCGGTTATGCGGGTCTCAATCCCGAACTCGTCGAGGACTTCCAAACGACTGGCATCGTCCACATCTTATCAGTAAGCGGTTCGCACATGAGCTTATTGGCTATGGCGACGGCGTGGCTGTGCTTGCTACTAAGACTGCCGCGCGGGCTGACGTTCGCAATCGGGCTGTTCGTCATCGGCACGTATGCAATCCTAAGCGGGCTACTTCCTCAAGTCTTGCGGTCGGCGTCAATGGGCGTGTTAGTTTTCTTTGCTAAGACACTCGACGCGGAGGCGGAGGGCGCACGCCTTTTGACCTTAACGGCTCTGGCAATGCTAATCAATCAGCCGCTCCTAATCTTCGACGTGAGCTTTCAACTGAGCTTCACGGCGACGGCGGGGCTTATGTACTTGTCCGAAGACTTACGAAACGCCATGGAACGTTTGCCGAAGTTCTTTTCCGAGCCGGCTTCCATGACTATCGCCGCACAACTTGCGAGCCTGCCGGTTATCGTCTGGTACTTCAATCAAATTTCGTTGAGTTCGGTCTTGGCTAATGTGTTCGTCATGCCGCTGTTGGAAGTCGTCATCGTCGGCGGACTTATCGGCGGAATCGTCGCGGCGGTCGTTCCTCTGCTTGGAAAGATTTTTTTCATCGGCGAGGCTTTAATCTTTGGGACGGGCGCGGAACTTAATCGAATCTTCGCGAACCTGCCGTTTAGTTCCGTGCAAGTCCCGACGCTCGGATTGCTTGCGGGATTTTTTTATTACGCCGCGTTGATTCTGCGTCGCCCGATAATCTTGTTGCCGATAATCTTCTTGCTTGCGTTTAATGTCTTCCGTGTCGGCGGGGAGCTTGAAGTTAGTTTCGTGGACGTGGGGCAAGGCGATTGTGCAGTTGTCGTCACGCCGCATGGACGGTGCTTAATCTTCGATACGGGCGGCGTTCGCGAGAAAATGTTTGACGTGGGCAGGCGGGTCGTCGTCCCTTACCTCAAGCATGAAAACATTCGCGCCGTCGATAAAATTTTCCTAACTCACGTCCACGAAGACCACGCGGGCGGCGCGGGTGCCGTGATAAAAAAATTTCCCGTCAGCGAGATAATCACTGCGGGAGAAAGCAAATCGGAGTATGCGGCGGTCTTCGGCATTGCGGAAGAAAATTTGCTGAGCTTGCGAGCCGGTCACGCGGGCGAAGTCTTTGACGTGGACGGCGTGCAGGTTGAAATTATCTTCGCGCCGAACGTCGGGACGGGCAACGAGATTTCTAACGTCTATCGCGTCCGTTACGGCGAAGTGACTTTCCTAATCACCGGCGACCTTGTCAAGGAGATTGAAGAGCAAATGCTTCGCGAGGGCGTCGACGTTTCAAGCACGGTGTTAAAGGTCGGGCACCACGGCTCCAATACCAGTTCAAGCGAAGACTTCCTGCGAGCCGTCAAGCCCAAGTGCGCGGTTATCAGCGTCGGCTACGGGAATAATTTTGGTCATCCACGCCCCGAAGTTTTGGAACGACTGGAGAGCTTGCCGACGAAGATTTATCGCACCGACCAAAACGGCTTAATCAAGTTCCGCACGGACGGCAAGTCCTTAAACGTCGAGACCTTTAACAGAAGCTAGCTTACCAACCTTAGCCAACACGTTATCAATTCTGGCGGTTTGGGCGTCAATCTGTCGCTGAAGGGCTTGATTAATACTGTCCGTTAATCCCTCGTTTCGTAAATCTCGTTGAGAAGTTTTTCTTGCTTGTCCTTGCTACGCTGTGCAAATGAACGGCTCGCGAAGATGTTAGGCATAGCCGCGCCGATTGCGATTGCTAGGATTATCAACAGCGCGTCGACGCCCGATTGAATTGCGGATAAGAGTTCGTCGACTGTTATGCGGCGGATATTTATTACGGCGAACAAGAACCGATAAATCAGCACGCCGGGGACAAGTGGAATGACTGCGGGGACGACTAAGACTAGGGACGGCGTGTGGAGCCAATGAACTGCTTCTATCGCAATGAGACTAACCAAAGACGCGCCCGCCAAAGTTCCGACTGCTGAACTCATGCCTAGTTCAAAGATAAAAAAATTCCTCGTACAAACGCAAATTGCTCCGCCGCACGCCGCCGCAAATAACAGTCGCGGAGGAAGATTGAAGAATATTGCAAAGCTCATCGCGCCGATTGCCGCCGCCGCCATGAATAAGCCGTAATCGCTGTCGGGGAGCATTGTTAAGTTCGTGAAGGAGTCGAAGTCCGCCATGCCGATTGCAAAGACTATTCCGAACGTCATCGCCCCGACGATTATCAACGTGTGAATGATTCGTGCCGCGCCGCTGATTAAGTACGTGTTTAGCATGTCGCTTAGGGCATTAATCATCGGGATACCAGGCACTAGGAACAATGCGGCGGCAATTAACGGATGCCAAGGCGTCGAAGTGGGCAAGAGGTGCGTCAGGTAAGCGATAATCGTAGCCGTGAATGCCGCGAACGTCATCGACACGTAGGGATTGATTCCAAATCGTTCCGCGCATTGCATTTGAACTATCTTGCCGATTATTGCGCTGATTGCCGTATATATCGCCGCGTTGAAGTCGCAACCAAAAAGCGTGCAGAATGCTCCGCAACCCGAACCCGCCGCCAAGACCGATATC
>JAFQZB010000029.1 GCA_017406175.1 Selenomonadaceae bacterium
GAATCAAAGCTCATCGCGAAGAATTTATGGGCAAATCCGTCGAAAAAATCGCTGAACTCCTTAGACAAAATGGCTACGAATTTAACATTCGCAATTCAAAAAATCGTGAAAAAACCGGCTCAACAGCTAAAATAATTGAGATAACCAATTCGACAAAAGAACGCAATATCAAACAGGTTCAAGTTTCGCTGGACGGGAGCAGACGACACGGCAATGTCCCTTACGTAAAAATCAGCACCTCAAACGAGGGAAAAATTAAAGTTATCGACGGTACTCGCGAACAATACGTGCCCGGAACCGACGAAAAAGCACGCATGATTTTTAGGAGAGATGATAATGATTGACTTAACAACGCCGATTATACCATACGTGGGTACGGGAATTTTCAAGCTTGACGCCTCTTATGACGAAATCAAAGCTCAATTGGAAGCGGAAAATATTTCGTATAAAGAGGAAATTTGGGAAGCAACTGACGTTGATCCGCCGTGGACTGTTATCGGCATATCTAAAGTCGGCGAAAAAGATGATGCAATAAGTATTACTTTTGCCAAGAACAGGCTATTTAGGATTTGCCTTTACGAGGATTTTGACGGTAAATTGCCAAACGGAATTCATACTGGTATGGCGATTGAAGAGGCTTTGGAAATTGATAAAAAACTGAGCTACAATGATGACAATGATGAACTTTACGAATCGCTTGACGGTTATTGGCTCGATTATCACAGAGGCACAAGAAAAATTTTAACGATTCTCATTTTCATTCCCGCTTTTGAGCGCGACGATTTCTTTGATTACAAATGGTGAACCACTCGTTGAAAATTGAAAATCCCCGCTGAATCGCTCGGCGGGGATTTTTTTACTTGTTTGCGTGTCGTTCGTACAGCTTCAGTAACTCAACGGTGATTTTCGACTCGTCGTCCAAAAATTTTTCCCAGCCGTCGGCTCGCACGACTGCAAGGTCGTTTTTTTTGTGAGCGGCGCGTAAATCTTTGGGCATGGACAGTTCGTCGTACAGGTCAGCAAGCTTGGCGTCCGAATATTTCGCGCGAACGTCCAAAATTCTCTGCGCACTCGCCTCAATCGCCCGCCGCTGTGATTTTGTCGGTTCACACCAAGGAAAAGTATTGTAAACCGTCGTCGTTCCGTAGCTGTATCGCATTTCCAAACGTCCGGCAACAATTTTGACCCAAGCCATGTGAATTGAACTCGTTAGCGTGCCGAAGGTGTAAAGGTCGCAATTCGGAATGAAAAGTGCTTTATTGCTCGGCACAACTCCGCGCTCAATGAATCCCATCGGAATATAACGACGATTTTCGGAAGAAACCATCGGCATGAACAATGCAGGCGCGTCAACGAATCTGTCTTCGGCAAAGAGTGTGGGAGTTTCGGCGCGGCGACGAGTTTGCGCTTTTTTGCTCGCCAAACGAAAATTTTTGACGCCTTCGACACGTTTCAGCACGCGAGGCATTTTGCGCAGTTCATTTGGCGGACAATCTTTGAGCCACAAACAATATCGCATGATTGAGTTGATAAATTCATTGGAGCCGACGTATCGATGAATCCATTTTTGCGCCGCAGGTTCATTTTTAATCAAATCGTCGCGTTCATCAGCCGTCAGCAAGAAATTTCCGCCGTCAGTGGGACAAGAGCCTACAATCATGAGCGGAACATCTTCGCGGAGCGGCTTGGCACGCGGCAGGACAATCACGTTGGGCGCGTCGAGCAGATAAGCATTGATAAATTTCACGACACGGACACCTTTACTGTCGAAAATTCTTTTGGTCGGCGCGTCGAAGTTGGCGAACCCGACGATAACGCAATGAACTGCCGCGAGGTCTTCACTTTCGCTTGTCCACTTGAAAGTTTGATAAACAAAGTTGATTTTGACGCCGCGCTTGAAAAGATAAGTCCAAAGCGGCGGCACGGCAATTCCCTGCGCGATAGAATTTGTGGCGACGAACGCACAAGAAATTTTGGTGTCGTGAATGAAGTCGGCGGCTTTTTTTAGCCAGCAAGTAACATAGTCGAGATTGCCGTAACCTGTAATGTTCGCGAAAATATTTTTCATGTCGGACTTTTGCGCGGGCGTTTGAAAACTTTTTCCGACGAAGGGCGGGTTGCCGATGATGTAGATAGGAACTTGTAAATAGGAACTAGGAACTAGTTCGCTATTTTCTTGTTTATCACTAGTTCCAAGTTCCTTGTTCCTAGTTCCTACCAACTTTTGCCAGTCGAGTTGCAGAGAATTACCTTCGACAATGTTTGAATAGGATTTGAGCGGAAGAAAATCCAAATCGCGGTGAATAATTTCCTGCGTTTCTTGAATCATCTGGAGTTCTGCAATCCAAAGTGCAGTTTGAGCGACTGCGACGGCAAAATCGTTAATTTCGATGCCGTAGAACTGGCTGATAGAAACTTTTATAGGGTTAGAGAGGTCTCCGAGAGTGATTTGATTGCCTAAAAAAATTTCGAGTATCTGATTCTCCAATCTGCGCAAAAAAATGTACGACTCGGTTAAAAAATTGCCACTACCGCACGCCGGGTCAAAAATTTTAATGTTAGCGATTTTATTTTGGAATGTTAGTAGATTTTTTTGGCGATTACGTGCAGATTTTTTGACAGTTTCAAACTCGGCTAAAAGTTCATCGGCAAAGAGCGGGTCGATGACTTTATGGATATTTTCGACGGAGGTGTAGTGCATCCCACCTGCGCGGCGAGTTTGAGGATTCAAAGTTGATTCAAAAACCGCCCCGAATATCGTCGGACTGATCCCCGACCAATTAAAACCGCTGCTAGCTTCTTCGAGTAGGAGATTTTTAATTTCAGGTGTGAAGTTAGGGATTTCGATAGCTCCCGCAAACAAGCCACCATTGACAAACGGAAATTTTTTGAGCGTGTCGTCAAGATATGGGTCGCGTTCGTTGGCGGGAGTATTGAGCACGTCGAAAAGCAAAATTAAATCTTGCCGAATATTTCTGGAGCCTTCCAACCAGTCACGAAAAATTTTATGCTTGCCAAAAATGCCTGCTGATTCGGCGTACAAACAAAAAACAAACCTCACGCAGAGTTTATTGAGGCTTGCGAGTGATTCAGCGGAATTTGGATTGATATATTGAGCGTGGAGCGCGTCATAGAGTTTACCGACGATTTCACCGGCTTTGAGTGAAAGTTCGAGTTCGATGCGCAGTTTATTTTTGTTTTCGTCGATGAGAAAATCGAAGGCATGAAACTTTTCGGGCAACTCCGTCAGCAAAATCTTAGTCGGAGCAACGAGCGTTTCCATGTCGTAAATCAGAAATTCGGCGAAGTTGCAAACGACAATCCAGCGCGGACGCATTGAATAGGGCAAAGAACTGCCATAGCGTTGCGCCTGTTCGTAAGGAGTGAGATTCGAGCCGTCGGATTGGGATTTCTCCTGTGATAAGTCTTCCGACAAAGATTTTTGCTCAATGATAACTTTCGTGTCAGGTAGAAAAGCGTCGATAAAGCTTGTATGCTTGAGTTTGACAGGCACCTCAAAACGGATAAATTTTTCTGGTTCGGAGATCCCCATCACGTCACGAAGAAAGCTGAGCCAGAAGGGTTGCATTTCGCCTTTCTCGTATCCACGTCCGCTCCATTGAGCAAAAAATTTTTTAATATCGTTCATGTGTCGTTACGATTGTCATTGGCAAGTTGCTCAAGCCGTTGCAGGGGCAAATCAGTGAATTCCTGAATTTCTTCAAAGGACTTACCTTTGCGGAGCATTTTAATGGCGACAGATTCAGTACCTTCAGTCCGTCCTAATTCAATACCTTGAGCTAAACCGCGTTGTTCGCCAGTCATTTCGCTTTCAAGTAAAGCCATTTGGTAAGTCATAAATTCTTTCATCGCCTTTCTGTTAGATTTGACGAGTTGAACGGCGTCGTCCAACTCTTTGACGAAATCTCCTGAAATAATGCCTTTGTCAACGTAATCAAGAAAAGCTTTGATGTCAGGAGTCACGTCGTCTATTGTCCCCTTGGTGCTAAGAAAGATTTTGGTGACGCCACTTTCAAGGATAAAGTCAAGTTCTTGGTCGCACCGTTCGTGGAAGGAATAAAAATGGCGGTTGTATTTGAAACGAAAGGGACAAATGAATATGATAATAGATTCGCCGAGAGAGCTGTAGTGTTGTCCTGGTTTAAGCTTATCGCCGTCAATAAGTTCTTGATAATATCGAGTGCGTTTAGCAAGATTATCGGAGTTGGACACTTGCATTTCAATATCGAAAGAGCGATTGGAGCCTTTTTCCTCAACATAAACGTCGAGACGAATGCCTTTGCTGTCGGAGCGAAGATTGATAGTCTTTTCGCGTTCGGGATAGTTGATTTCACTGATTTTAATGTTAAGAATGAGTTCAAGCAACCGACGACACAGGTCAGGATTTGTTTCTAAAGTTTTACCGAAGACGAAGTTGTTTTGAATGGTAGCGTCAAACCATTGTTTAGTGATTTGCTTGTTAGCCATAAGTTCACCTCGTCGATAATTATAGCACGGAAAAGTGAGATAGAAAAGAGAATCCAGAAAAGTACAGCTTTGAAAGAAAATGAACTCACTGCCATTATTGCCGATGCACTCATGTGCGAACCTTATGCCGTTCAACTCGTCGCTCATTTCGACGGCAATGCTCTGGAAATGGAAAAGGACTGGGAAATGATGACCGAATTCGACAAAGATGAAATTATCAACAAGAAGATGATTCGGGAGTTGTGAGTAGCGGCAAAAACCTTATGTCGTGTCCCGAAATTTGCAGTGGAAGTTCACTTACCGCTTATCCTTTGGATAAGCGAGAAAAAACCGCAGAGCGACGCAATAAATCGGCGAAAAAAATATGCCAGTCGCTACGCTCCTTGAACCTGCGGTTGGCTTTTGTGCAAGAGATTAAGGAGAAAACTTTTAATCATGTAAGCATTTGTACGAGATGCGTCGACTGAAGCTGTTATGCCGTTTCAGTCTATGGTAAAATTAAATTGAAAGGTTTATCTTGAACATCAAATTTTTCAGCGAGGTCAGGATAGTGATACTAAACAACAAACTGGAAACTTTCATCAAAGTAGCAAACGAGGGAAGTTTTAACAAAGCCTCCGAAGAATTATTTTTATCGCCGCCTGCCGTGATTAAGCAGATAAACTCGTTGGAATCGGAACTGGGCTTCCAATTATTCCGACGAACCAAGAAAGGTTTGACTTTGACCGATGCCGGCAAATCTTTTTACGAAGATACAAAATACTTATTGAAATATTTTATGGGTTCAGTGGAGCGAGCAAGAATGGCTGAAACTTCCGAGAGAAATTTTTTGCGTGTAGGCGTTTCAATAATGACTCCGGGACAATTCGTAGTGGATTTATGGGCGAGAATCCATACCCAACTGCCGCAACTGAAATTCCAATTCATTCCGTTTCAAAACACTCCTGAAATTGCTCGTGAAGGCGAAAGAAATTTCGGACGAGACATTGATTTGACTGTCGGCGTCTTTGATGAGGACTTTTTAAAGGAACGTGAGTGCGCTGCGACGTGGCTATCAGACGAGCCGCTCCGTATTGCCGTACCGTTTCATCACTCGCTTTATTCACGCGACTTTCTCTCTATACAGGATTTATACGGGCAAAATTTAATGCTCATTCATCGCCATTGGAATAAGCACATTGACTTTTTGCGCGACGACTTGGAGAGAAATCACCCACAGGTTGCAATTTTTACCTTTGACTTCTATCAGGTTGAGATTTTCAATCGTTGTGAGCGGGAAAACAATCTAATTTTGACAATCGACCGCTGGAAAGATGTTCATCCGCTGATGAAAGTTCTGCCGGTCAAATGGAATCATGCAATTCCTTTCGGAATTTTACATTCTCCGAAACCTTCAAAGCTTGTCGGGGAATTTTTGGTTGAAGTACGGCGCGTTACTCGGAAAAGTTTATAGTTGCTAACCAAAAAGAACTACAACGACGAGCTTAATTTTTTTATAATCGGGAAGGAAAAATTTGGAGGGAGATGGCACCATGAAAACTAACTTTGCGCAGGTATTTACAGGAGTGTTTGCCTGCATTTTGCTCATGTGCTCAAATACTTTGGCAGCTGTTCCGCCTCAAATCAGCCCCACAGTAAAAATAGAGCGCGTGACTTTCAAAAATCGCATTAACATTGAGCTTGTCGGTAATCTTTACTTGCCCAAGAACACTCACGGCAAAAAACTTCGTGCAATAGTCGTCGGTCCGCCTTTCGGCAGCGTTAAAGAGCAGACTTCAGGATTATATGCTGAAAAACTCGCCGAAATGGGTTACGCGGCATTGGCTTTCGACCCGTCCTTCCGCGGTGAAAGCGGCGGTGAGCCCCGTCAAATTGATGTGCCGGAAATTCGCGTCGAAGATTTTAGTGCCGCCGTCGATTTTCTAAGCAATCGCTCTGACATCAATAAAGACAAAATCGGCGTACTCGGCATTTGCGCCAGCGGCAGTTATTCCTGTGCGGCGGCTCAGATCGACCACAGAATCAAGGCTTGGGCGACTGTCAGCATGTTTGACATCGGCAGAGCACGGCGCGAAGGTCTCGGAGGAACTATTTCTTACGAACAACGCATGAAAACTCTTGATGAAATTGGCGAACAACGTACCAAAGAATTTGGCGGTGCACCTCGTCGCGATATAAACTCCATTCCGTCAAAACTAACCGACGATTTGCCGCTGATTCGCAAGGAGTTCTACGAATACTATCGCACACCCAGAGGCTCTCATCCTCGCGCGACTAATTCATATTCTTTCACGAGTCTTGCGCCATTAACGAATTTCTTTGCCTTCAACCAGGTTGAGACAATTTCCCCGCGTCCGATTTTGTTTATTGTCGGTGAACGCGCCGAATCCGCTTATTTCAGCGAAGATATTTATGCCAAAGCTGCCGAGCCTAAAGAGTTGTTCGTCGTGCCCGGCGCAACTCACGTCGATTTGTATGATGTCCCGCAATACGTCGATGTCGCGCTTAAAAAGCTTGATGAGTTCTTCACCAAAAATCTTTGAGCATGAAGGTTCCTAATGATGAAATTGAAAACGACCGCATTGATGATGAGTATTCTGCTTACGGGAACGATTTCTTTCGGCAATCCGACTGAGGCAGCTCAAAATCGCGTTACAGTCAGTCAACAGAATTATTCGCGACTTTTCGGACAAGAAATTCCCAAAGAAGCACAGACTGATCCTGAACTCGCGGAAAACATGAAGCGACTTGTTTACGGCGACATTTATAACCAAGTTAATCTGCCAGACAGAGAGAGGCAACTCGTTACCATTGTTGTTTTAGCGGCTCATCAGAATAAAGACCTATTAAGCCGAAATGTGAAGGCGGCTTTAAAAATCGGAGTTACTCCTCTTGAAATCCGCGAAGCCGTTTATCAAGTTACACCTTACATGGGCTTTGCGCGGACTTTCAACGCTCTCAATGTTATAAACGCCGTATTCAAGAAGAACGGGATTAAACTTCCGTTGCCCGACCAATCTACCGTCACCGAAGAAAATCGCGTCGAAAAAGGCTTTGCCATACGTAAAGGCATCTACGGCAACAGAATCTCTCAGTCAATCGCTAATTCTCCGCCTGACACTATGCACATTCAAGACAACTTATCGGGTTTTTGTTTCGGCGATACTTATACCCGCGGCACATTGGACTTGAAAACTCGCGAACTCCTTACTGCCTCTGTCTTAGCCTCTTTAGGCGGCTTGGAATCTCAACTAAAAGGACACATCAAGGGAAATTTGACAGTCGGCAACACCAGAGAAACCATTATCGCCGCTTTTACTGTTGCATTGCCTTACAACGGCTTTCCCAGAACACTCAACGCCATGCGATGCTTAAACGAAGTTACTAAGGAACTAGATCAATCAGGAGAAATCGCAAAACCTCTGACGAACACAAAGATTCCCACCGAGCAAGAAATAATTTCTGCCTTAAAATCTGACGGCGGCACTATCTTTCCCATCGGAAAACCGAACAGCGGTGTTCAAGGCAGTCCCAATGATGGTCATTTCACCGGAACCACCTTTGCTACACGACTCGCTGAAGGCTCCGTACCCGTCGGCAATGTGACTTTCACTAAAAGCGCACATACCCATTGGCATATTCACCACGGGACTTGCCAAATTTTAATTGCTCAATCTGGTCGCGGTTACTACCAGATTTGGGGACAAGAGCCCCAAGAATTTTTACCGGGTCAGGTCGTTACAATTCCTGCCGACGTGAAACATTGGCACGGAGCCGCGCCCAATCATATGTTCCAACACATTTCCGTTAGAGAACCTATCGAAGGAGTCACAACCGAATGGCTGGAGCCTGTTGATGAAGAGTTTTACTCGAAGCTTCCTTAACTTTGAGATAGTGAGGTGTTGAAATGAAAAAATTTTTTTTGACTGCCTTATTGGGAGCAAGTCTGATTGCAAATTCGTCCTTCGCCATGACTAAGCCGGTAAAGCTCGTTGACCAAGGTAGCTTTTTTGCCGGCGGCACGGTTATTCAATCCGACGGAAACTACAATCCTACAGACCCAAAGGATTTTTCCGGGCAAACTCTTCACGGTGACCACGCTTATGTTTTTTATCAAATTCCTGTAAAAGCAAAGAAGTATCCGTTGGTTTTCCTTCACGGCTCTGGTCAATCCGGTAAAACTTGGGAAACTACTCCTGACGGGCGTGACGGCTTCCAAAATATCTTTCTTGAGCGTGGCTACGCAACTTACATTATAGACCAACCTCGTCGCGGTCGTGCCGGTCGTTCTACCCTGCCCGAAAATATATCTGCCCGTCCCGACGACCAACTTTGGTACTACAATTTCCGCATCGGCATTTATCCCGACGTATACGACGGCGTGAATTTCCCTCGCGATAAATCTTCTGCCGACCAGTTTCTCCGTCAAATGACTCCCAATACCGGAGCCTTCAACCAAAAAATTATTGCTGATGCTATGGTCGCAGTCTTTGAGAAATCAGGCGAAGGCATTCTGATAACTCATTCTGCCGGTGGCGGTCCCGGCTGGGAGACCGCTATCCGTTCCGACAAAGTTAAAGCTGTTATCTCTCTTGAACCGGGCACTTTTCCTTTCCCTGAAGGCGAAGTCCCGCCTGCCGAAGAAACTACCAGTCCTTTCCCTGCGCGAGGGCAATCTGTTTCCAGAGCCGACTTTCTCAAGCTGATTAAAATCCCCATCGTCGTCTATTTCGGCGACAACATTCCCTCCGGCGATAAACCCGTAGCGAATTGGGGACAAGATAATTGGCGCGTCCGTCTTAATCTCGCTCTCAAATGGGCGCAAGTCGCGAAAAAATATGGCGGCGATGTTGAAATTGTCTACCTTCCCGACATTGGCATTACCGGTTCCACTCACTTTATGATGTCCGACTTAAACAATCTTGAAATTGCTGATGTCATAGAAACATGGCTTAAATCTAAGAAATTGATTTAAGGACTTGAAAAAATGCATACACGCACTTTAGCTTTCATTCTCTTATCGGGCATCTCTTTGATGTCCGCATTTTTCATAATCTGCGACACTGATAACAAGGAAAAAAATTTGCTACGGCTTCCGCTGAATCTTTTACTCCAGATACCAAAATTATCGACGTGATTAACCACGATACTTTCAAAGGTTTTGGCAGATTGATTTTCCCCGTTCACAGGCACATCAGCAACAACCTGAAGCTACGCGACCTTGACAACGTACTTATCTGGTACAATCACGTTAATCCGAGCAAAACCGTTGAAGTCATCAATTACATGAAGGAACACTCCGAATCCGGCGAGAACATTTTCTTCGACATTTATTCCGATGAAGAGAAGAAACTTAACCCCGAAAAAAGAAATACCGGTCTTTTCTTCTTTCGCGGAGAACCCGGCAAAAACTTCGCCATTTGCAATGCCGGAGGCGGTTTCACTTACGTCGGGGCTATCCACGACAGCTTTCCTCATGCATTGGAAATCGCCAAACGCGGCTACAATTCCTTTGTGCTCATTTACCGTCCGAACGCTCAACTTGCTTGCGAAGACTTGGCTAGAGCTATCGCTTTTATTCATGAACACGCCGAGGAACTCCAAGTTGACGTTAAAGATTATTCGCTTTGGGGTGGTTCCGCCGGAGCAAGAATGGTCGCTTGGCTCGGCTCTTTCGGCACTGAACGCTTTAACGAGAAAAAGTATCCGCGTCCCTGTGCCGTTATCATGCAATACACTGGGCTTTCTGAAGTTTACGGCACCGAGCCACCTACTTACAGTTGTGTCGGCACTGACGATTCCATTGCCTCTTACCGAACCATGCTTAGACGAACTGAAATGCTTCGCATGAATGGCACCGAAGCTGAAATCGATGTTTTCAAAGGTTTGCCGCACGGTTTCGGTCTCGGTGAGGGAACCGCCGCTGAAGGTTGGATTAACCACGCCATTGCTTTTTGGCAATCTCAAATCCGAACGCCCCAGCAACCATAAGATAAAGAACTCAAATTCTGCGCACCAATACTTTCAAAAGGAGTATCGGTGCCTTTATTTTTTTCACACGCGAAACTCAAACCGAATTCAAAAACTTTATCGGCGTGAACTTTTTGCTCGGAGACATCATTCCCAATACCGACGGGCTTCGCAAAATCCGTTGAAAAGGAACCGGCAAAGGCAAACGCTCTGGTGCCAGAGTCATCTACTACTTTTACGACGAGCATAACCCTATCTATCTGCTTTTCGCTTACTCCAAAAATGTTCAAACCGACTTGATCGAACACGAAAAAAAACTACTCCGTCATTTCGTTTCCCAGCTCAAAAATTCTTTTCGCTCTAAGGAGACCAACGTTAATGCAAAATGAAAATATCTCTCCTATCGCTTCCGGCATTCTTCAAGGTTTGCAAGAAGCCATCGCCGACACCAGCGGCAAACCAGTAAACGGCACAAAAAAATCCGTCGTCTACCGCATCGAACCCCAAATCATTCGTCAACAACTCAATATGTCCCAAAGTCAATTTGCTCACGCATTCGGCATTCCACTACAAACCCTACAAGGGTGGGAACAAGGCAAACGCAAAATCGACATGACTACTGCCTCCTACCTTCGCACCATTTCCAAATTTCCCAATGAAGTTCAAGCCGCCTTAGCCAACTAACTCCAATCACTATCTACCCTTTGTGATTTACTTCACCTATTTGTGCCCATTATGGGCACATTTTTTTATCCCCTCAAAACGCAAAAAAATAAGATTTTGAACGACCTACCCTGTGTCATACTGACACCACTTGAGGGAACGCTTGACACCACTTGAAAACAGCGTCCTAACGCCATTATCTAAAATTAACCATTCCTCCATTCAACAAAACGGGACACCACTTAAAGATGGCGTCCCGTTTTTAGCGCGTCCTGACGCCATTTGACACCACTTACCGAGTACAGGAAACGCGTACACCGAGTACAGGAAACGTGTACACCGAGAAAACGGAACATTTGACACCACTTGAAAGGGCATTTTTCTCTAGTGGTAATGCGGTTTTTTTCGCCTCAGCCAAAATCCTATAAGATTCATAAGAATCTAAAGCGCGTGGGCGGCTGTTTAGACTGCCGCCCCGCTTAAAAAGAAAAAACTCAAAGCCAGCGACCATAAAAAAAACGGCAACTTTTCTTTTCTAAGGAAAAGTCACCTTTGAAAAAAGAAAGTTGCTGTTCACTTTAACGAGTCCTTAAAATTCCTATAAGCTTTGATTGCCGTTTGATATTTCTCGTTCGATAAGCTTTCTTGTACTAAATTAGCTATGACAGAGCTTAAGCTAATATCTTGAGCAAGAGAAATAGCTTTAATTGCTTCTGCTTCTTTAGCTCCAAGATAAACAGAAAACGGATATTTATCACTAGAAGGATGAGCGACCTTTTTAAGATTGCGATTGGCTTTAGGCATGTGAGAACCTCCTTTCTTAAACAAAGAACTTCTTTTTTCAAAGGTATGAAAAACTTTAACCTTGTGGAGCATTTGGCGAACCAAAAGAGCCGCCAGCGTACGTCTGACGGCTCCTGTGGGCTCTATTGCAGCCTTGCTTTGTCTATGCTATACTTTAGGTACCCAACAACTTAATCGCGTCGCTTCGACGCAGCTACGGCGTTATAGGCGTATCTATGATAGCTTATGCGGCGCGAGATGTCAACTAGGAGGCGCATATCACATGAGCAGTAAGAAAAATTTGATGAAATCGGGCAAAGCAGCGGCATTTCTCGGCGTTGGGCAAAGGACGTTTCAACGTTTGGTCAAAGCTGGTGAACTGGTTCCTGATGTCGTAACCGCGACAGGATACAATCTTTTTTCTAAAGAAACTTTGTCGCGGTTTGGGTCAAAAGCGCGACAAACTGCACAAACCGCGACACAAACCGCGACACAAACCGCGA
>JAFQZB010000306.1 GCA_017406175.1 Selenomonadaceae bacterium
CGCACAATGAGAAAATCCGGAAAGAAGGACTTCGTTTCATTTAGCTCGTTGTCGTAGGGAATAGCCAGCGACCACGACGCGCGTTGGCGGTTTCTTAACCAGCAGACAAAATCTTTGCGTTGCTGTTCTTCGCGCAGGACGCCTTCTTCCCAGCCGTCAAGCTTAATCGTTGCTGTTCCTGTTGCTTCGTCGACGAACAGATGATTTGAATATTCTTTGCCATTGGCGTCGTGAGGCATTGAAATTGTTGACGGCAGTGAGAAATTATATTTGCTGACTGCATCGCTGTTTCGGACAATTGAATTGTACTCATTCGTCAAATTGGGCGGTAGAGTGACGGTTTTGCGTCTGAATCTGTCGCACAGCTCATGAAATTTAGTTTTGGCAAAACGCTCAAGATTAACAAGGCAGTCATGATTGGCAACAAAGAGAATCACATCAATCTTTCCATCTTCAATGTCACCGCTCGCATCTAAAATTTTTCGCAGGTATCTGTTGGAGACTCCTTCATTTTTCAATACAGCCTCCGCCTGGCGGAATTGCCTTTCAATGTCGGTGTCGGTCGTCACGAACAAATCTTGGCTGATGATTTGAGTGACGTTATCGCCAAAAGCGTCGAAGACCTGCGCGGATAGCCTAAATTCTTTTGCTTGCCGGTATAGTGCTTCGTATTCTCCCGCCGCTTTTAATTCGCCGATATGATTGCTGATGAACGCGGCGACTTCATCAAGTACGTCATCAAAAGCTGATTGCGATAACAAACTTCGCGTGAGGAAATGCGCCATTTGAAACAGAGATTTCAAGTAGTCGTTAATCCGCTCGCTCCTAACTTCGTAAGTTAAAAGCCCCATAGCATTTATAGCTTTTACGATTTTTTCACGGTCAAAGGTATCTTGCACCAGTGATATTTTTTTTGCGTCGGTTTCGGCGGTCGGCTTAGTTTCCGTGCTTTCCGAAGTCAGCGCAAAATTATCAGTCGGTGTCTCTGAATGAGCTGCAGAGAAATTTTCCTCATCGTGAAATGTTTCAGGCGTCGATGGCGTGAGATTTTCTGGTTGCGTCTCTGAAGGGGTGGAAGGAACATTGTTATTATCGCCAGTTGCTTTGACTGTCGGAAAATTACCGAGTGACCTTGCGGGAATTTTAGCAACGCCTTTGACTGTCAACGTATCAATTTTTCTTTCGTTGAGCGACTCACCAATAACCTCTGTTGGAATTGCTTCGCCTTCCGATTGCTGAAGTTCACGGACAATTTCTTGAACTGTTCCTTTGTCAAAGTAGGGCAAATACAGGCGTACTTCGTTCAAGGTGTCGTCGCCCTCAATGTGGCGTCGCATGGGCGTGCGAATCATGCGCCCCAACAACTGTGCGATATAGGTCGCGTCGACAGCTCGGCGGAAAGACATCATGGTTTCGGCTTGAGGACAATCCCAGCCCGTCGAAAGATTTTCTTTGAAGAAAACTACGCGAATTTTATCATCGCCCGAAATACTCGACGGATTGCGATATTGAACTTGCAGACTGTTAATCATCAAGTCAGCCGTCTCGCCGAACGTGTGAACGACCTCGCCGACTTCAAACGAAATGCCTGTGCGTTGAGAAATTTTCTTTAGGCATTCGTCTAAATCGGTGTCGGAAGTCTTACCGCCGGAACCGTTTGCCACTTGCACGACGAATATCGGATTGAAAGTTTTAGCGTTCTGTTCGCCAAGATATTGCCGCCAATGTTCGCACTTGTTCTTCCACTCATCGGACGCCGCTTCAAGAATTGCCATATCTTTTGCAACAGCAGTGCTCGTCTGCTCGTCGGGATAGATGACGATTATTCGTTCCTTGAGTAAGCCGGAAGCTTTAACCTCTTCGGTTTCAACAACGACGCGGTGAATGGTTGCGGAACTTTTTGCGACTAGATTGTTAAACCGTGCGGGAGTCGCGCTCATGCCGATAACAACGGGCACAGGCTCGAATTTGTCGTCTGCGCTACCCTTAATGAATTTCTGCATGATAGTCGTAGCGCGAGCCGCCGCATTATCTTTCATGCCGCGATGCGCCTCGTCGATGATAAAATAAATTTTATCGGTCTTCGCTTTAATCGTGTTTCGTAGCGTCTCCCAAATCGTATATTGCCTCGAATCCGAATGCTTTGTTAAGTTGCTACCCTTGCCGAGCTTTTGCGTATTGAGGAAATAAATTTTGCCGTCGTCTAGAGTTTGTTGGTCGAAGCTGTCGTCCTCAATCATGGTAAGCTGAGAGTGATTTATCTCATCGGCGTTAAACCAAAATTTATCGCAGGATTGCTGATTGAGTTCGGGAGAATCACTCAGCCAGACAAAAATTGCGTCAGGTTGCGCGGGATAATTGCCGTCTCCGCGATAGACTTGCTCGACCAATGCCGCCAACATTATCGTCTTGCCCGCGCCCGTCGGTGCCGTGAAGGAAATCGCTTGCGGCACGTCCATCAACTTGTAATTTGCTTGCGCGACCATAAGAAATTTTCTGAGGCGGCGCACTGCTTTCATTTGGAATGGAAAAAGTTCAAATTTCATGCCGTCACCCGCTTATCTTAAAATTTTCCAGATAGTCGCGGTAGAGCTGATAGGTTGTCTTGCCCGCGAAATTTTTAATCATAGCGTGATAGCCGGAATCAGAGTCTGTGATAATAAAAATCGTATCAATCGCCGTACAGTCGCGAACTTTCCGTTCAAAGTCGCTGAAGAATTTTTCGTCGAGTAGAACAGCGAAATTATCATCCGCGCCGTAAGACCCCTAGCTTTAGCTATGGGGATATAAGGCGCATTGACTTCTAAAACTAACTAATGTAAGATGAAAATCCTAAAGAATATTGAAGAAAGGAGAAGTCTTGCGTTTGAAAACGGCTGAAATCGAAAACCAAGTGCTTAAAAAGCGGTAGGCTGTTTAGCAAGAAATAGGGCGCGTGTACCGTCCTCCTGGCAATTTAAAGACCTTGCCCGGTAGGAGCCGCAGAAGTGATAGGTCACAAGTACACACCTACCGTGGGACACACGGGAAGTTACGCCTTTGGAGAC
>JAFQZB010000307.1 GCA_017406175.1 Selenomonadaceae bacterium
AATGACGAATGCAAAAGGACGCTTTGGCGTTTACGGCGGGCAATACATTCCCGAAACGCTGATGAACGCCGTTATCGAGTTGGAGGCGGCTTACGAGACTTTCAAAGACGACCCGACCTTCAACGCGGAACTGGACAAACTCTTCAACGAGTACGCGGGCAGACCTTCGCGGCTCTACTTTGCCGAACGTGTGACTAAGGACTTGGGCGGCGCGAAAATTTATCTCAAGCGCGAGGATTTGAATCACACGGGCGCACACAAGATTAATAACGTCTTGGGGCAAGCACTGCTAGCAAAGAAGATGGGCAAGACCAGACTTATTGCCGAGACTGGAGCCGGTCAGCACGGAGTAGCTACCGCGACCGCCGCCGCCCTAATGGATATGGAATGCGTTATCTTCATGGGCGAGGAGGACACTAAACGGCAAGCCTTGAACGTCTATCGCATGAAACTTTTGGGCGCGGAAGTTATCGCCGTGAAGACTGGTACCGCCACGTTAAAAGACGCCGTGTCCGAGACGTTCAGGGAGTGGACGCGCCGAATTTCTGATACGCATTACTGCCTAGGCTCGGTCATGGGACCGCACCCTTTCCCGACGATTGTCCGAGACTTTCAAGCGGTGATTTCCAAAGAGATTAAGTCGCAGACGCTCGACAGGGAAGGACGCTTGCCGGACGTGGTGATTGCTTGCGTGGGCGGCGGCTCAAATGCTATGGGTAGCTTTTGGCACTTCATCGACGATAAGGAAGTTCGGCTGATTGGTTGCGAGGCGGCGGGACGTGGCATTGACACTTTCGAGACTGCCGCGACGATTAGCACGGGGCGGCAAGGAATCTTCCACGGCATGAAAAGTTATTTTTGTCAGGACGAGTTCGGCGGGATTGCTCCGGTCTATTCAATCTCTGCTGGCTTGGATTATCCCGGCATCGGTCCCGAACATGCTTACCTGCACGACACAGGACGCGCCGAATACGTCCCGATAACCGACGCCGAGGCAGTCGCGGCGTTTGAATATCTTTCGCGCACGGAAGGAATCATTCCCGCGATTGAATCAGCCCATGCCGTAGCCCACGCCGTAAAGATTGCTCCAGATATGCCTAAGGATAAAATCATCGTGATAACGTTGTCGGGGCGCGGCGATAAAGATTGCGCGTCGGTTGCGAAGTTCAGAGGAGTAAAGCTAGATGAGTAAAATAAAAAAAGCCTTCGCGAGTGGCAAGGCGTTTATCCCGTTCATAACGTGCGGCGACCCCGACTTGACGACTACTGCCGAATGCGTCCGCGAGATGGTTAAAAACGGCGCGAGCCTGATTGAATTGGGTATCCCCTTCTCCGACCCGACGGCTGAAGGTGTCGTGATTCAAAATGCAAACCTGCGAGCCTTGAGCGGCGGCACGACGACGGATAAAGTTTTCAACCTCGTGCGGGATTTGCGGCGCGATGTAAAAATTCCGATGGTCTTCATGACTTATGCTAATGTCGTCTTCGGCTACGGTGCAGAGAAATTCATCTCGACTTGTGCGGCAATCGGTATCGACGGGCTGATACTTCCCGACCTGCCGTTTGAGGAAAAGGACGAGTTCTTGCCGATATGCAAAAGGCATGGCGTCGACTTGATAAGCATGATAGCTCCCACGTCCGAAAATCGAATCGCGATGATTGCCAAAGAGGCGGAAGGGTTCCTTTATATCGTCTCAAGTTTGGGCGTGACGGGCACGCGGAGCAAAATCGTAACTGACCTTGCGCCGATAATAAAAGTCGTCCGCGAGAATACTAACGTTCCTTGTGCGATTGGTTTTGGCATTTCAACGCCGGAGCAAGCAAGGGAAATGTCGCGTTTGGCGGACGGGGTGATTATCGGTTCAGCGATTATAAAACTTCTGGAAAGACACGGCACCGCCGCTCCGAAGTTCATCGGCGAATACACGCGGACGATAACGGACGCAATCGCATAGAAACTTTTAAGGGCGTAGAGGATACGTCCTTTTTTATTTGGCGCAGTCCACGTTAAGCAAAAAAGTACAAGTGCGGGGACAAGAGCGGCGCAATCGGCGAGGATTTTAAGCAGAATCATTAAAGCAAAGGAGCGGCACGGCGGCTATAATAATTAAAAACTGGGACTAGAAAAGAGGAGGGCTTAACAGATGAAACTTAGCATGAACGAGGCAA
>JAFQZB010000308.1 GCA_017406175.1 Selenomonadaceae bacterium
CTAAGATTATCTTTCCCAAGGTGTCACCTCCGCTTAGTTATAAAAAATTTTTTATTCTACCTTGAAATGCTAATCCCTACTGCGTCGCCGGAAAAATTTGACTAAGGTTAAGGCGTGAAGTATAATCAGCGCGTGCAAATGGAGGAAATGAAATGAAATCGAACGTTGAAAATTCTTTCGAGAGCGAGATTGCCAACGAGTATGCAAAGTATGAATCGCTCACAGACGAAGAACTTATCGTTGAGATAAAGGAGAAGAACAATCCTTCGGCAATGGATTATCTGATTCACCGCTACAGAAGTTTTGTTCGGGCGAAGGCGCGTTCCTACTTCCTAATCGGCGCGGACAGGGAAGACATAATCCAAGAAGGCATGATTGGTTTCTTTAAGGCGGTGCGCGACTTCAAGAGCGATAAGCTGTCGAGCTTTCATGCCTTCGCCGAGCTATGCGTCACGCGGCAAATCATCACGGCGATAAAGACTGCCACTCGTCAAAAGCATATCCCGCTGAACTCTTACATATCGTTGAACAAGCCGATTTACGACGAAGACTCCGACCGAACGTTGCTGGACGTGATAAGCGGCGTGAAGGTCGCCGACCCCGAAGAGCTAATCATAAGCCGCGAAGAGTTCCTAGCTATCGAAAAGAAAATGTCCGAGATTCTCAGCCAGCTTGAATGGGAAGTGCTTATGGCTTACCTTGACGGCAAATCTTATCAGGAGATAGCCGCGAGTTTGAATCGTCACGTTAAGTCAATCGATAACGCCTTGCAACGAGTCAAACGCAAGCTTGAACGTTACGTTGCCAGCCGCGGCGAATCAATCGACATTGGAACCGTCTATCGCGGGCTATCGACGCTTGATCGTCACATGAAATCACCTGCCACATTGAAACCGAATAGCTAGGCGTCCGCAGAGGATGCCATTTTTAATTTTGGAGGGAGAGCCTTGTTTAATCGTGAAAAGCTTTTGAGTTGCGGCTTTGAAGTCGACGGAGGGAATTTTATTCGCCGCCAAAAAATTTTAGACGAACTGACCTTGACAGTTATAATCGACGGGCGCGGCTCTGTCACTACAAAAATTTTCGATGCGGACGGCGAGCCTTACACGTTGCACCTTGTCGAGGGGGCAAGCGGCAGTTTTGTCGGGAGCGTCAAGGCGGAGTGCGAACGCGTTTTAACTGACGTTCGGGAGCAATGCTTCGAGGCGCAGAACTTCAAAGCCCCGCAGACGTTGCGACTGGTTGAACACGTCCGCGAGACCTTCGACGATAAGCCGGAGTTCCTCTGGGAAAAATATCCGAACTTCGCAATCTTCCGCCGCAAAGATAATCGCAAATGGTACGCGCTGATTGCCAACGTCCCGAAGAAATATTTAAAACTCGGCGGCGATGAGGAGCTTGAGATACTAAACGTGCGCATTGAGCCGGAGGAGCTTGATAGACTGGTTGACGATGAAAAATATTTCCGCGGGTGGCACATGAATAAACGCTCGTGGCTGACGGTGCGCCTTGACGACTGCTTGACTGATGATGAACTCTTCGCGAGGCTTGAGCGGAGTTATCAGCTTGCAAAGAAAAAATAATCTGTGCTATATTCTGCGCCGAGGTGATAAACATGAAATTAATCGTAACAGTCGTCGGCAGAGACCGCATAGGGATAATCGCCAGCGTGACGAAAATCCTTGCCGATAACAACGTAAACATCTTGAGCATCAACCAAAACATCTTGGACGGCTTCTTCAATATGATTCTGTTCGCTGAGGCGGCGGATAACAAACTGCGTCTGGTCGACCTGCAAGCAAAGCTTCGCGAACAGGGCAAGGCTATCGGCGTGGAGATAAAGACTCAGCATCAAGACATCTTCGACGTAATGCACAAGATTTGAGGAGGCGCGGCGTTGATAACGATTGAAGACATACTCGAAACGAACCGAATGATAACCGAGAACAAACTCGACGTGCGGACGATAACGCTTGGCATTTCGCTAAGGGATTGCGCCCACCCGAACCTGCGCGATTTTTGCCGCAACGTCTACGACAAGATAACGCGTTCGGCAGAATTCCTCGTTAAGACGGGCGAGGAGATTGAAGCTGAATACGGCGTGCCGATTATAAACAAACGCATATCCGTTACGCCGATTGCCATTGCCGCAGAGAGTTGCAAGGCTGAAAGCTACGTGCCAATAGCCGAGACCCTCGACCGCGCCGCTAAAGAAGTTGGCGTTAATTTTATTGGCGGGTTCAGCGCGTTGGTTCAAAAAGGTTACACGCCCGGCGATAGGATTTTGATTGAGTCGATACCCCAAGCCCTTGCGGCAACAGATTTGGTTTGTAGCTCCGTTAATCTGGCGTCGACGAAGGCGGGCATAAATATGGATTGCGTCCGTGAAATGGGCGAAGTCATCAAACGCACGGCGGAGCTTACACGAGACCGGCAAGCGATTGGCTGTGCTAAGCTGGTAATCTTCGCCAATGCCCCCGAAGATAATCCGTTCATGGCGGGAGCGTTCCACGGCGTAAGCGAACCCGATAAAGTCATTAACGTCGGAGTCAGCGGACCGGGCGTCGTCAAGCACGCGTTGGAAGATTTAAAAGGCGCGAACTTCACCGAGATAGCCGAGACGATTAAGCGGACGGCGTTTAAGATAACTCGCGTGGGACAACTCGTGGCGCAGGAGGCGTCGCGGCGATTGGGCGTGCCGTTCGGAATAATCGACCTATCATTAGCACCAACGCCCGCAGTTGGTGATTCAGTCGCACGTATCCTTGAGGAAATGGGGCTTGAGGCTTGCGGCGCACCCGGCACGACGGCGGCTTTAGCCCTGCTCAATGACGCTGTTAAAAAAGGCGGACTCATGGCTAGTTCGCACGTCGGAGGCTTGAGCGGAGCATTTATCCCCGTCAGCGAAGATGAAGGCATGATTGCGGCTGTGAAGTCTGGTAGCCTGTCGATTGAGAAGTTGGAGGCGATGACTTGCGTCTGCAGTGTCGGCTTGGATATGATTGCGGTAGCGGGCGACGTGAGCGCGGCGACTCTTAGCGGGATTATCGCGGACGAGGCGGCGATTGGCGTCGTCAACAACAAGACGACTGCTGTTAGGCTTATCCCCGTGCCCAATGCCAAAGTCGGCGATGTCGTCGAATACGGCGGCTTGCTAGGCTATTGTCCTATCGTGCCCGTGAAGAATCAATTCAGCTCGGAGGCGTTCATTGCACGCGGCGGACGTATTCCGGCACCAGTTAGGAGCCTGACGAACTGACATGGGAATTACGATTAGGAAAATGGAACGTGGCGACGCTGATATTGTTCGAGACATGATGCGCAAGTTCTACACCTCGCCCGCAGTCGCTACTAATGGTTCGGAAGAAATCTTCGCGGCGAACGTGGCTAATTGTCTTGGCGGCTCGTCTTTGGTTGAAGGCTTTGTTTTCGTCGACGGCGGGCAGGTTATCGGCTACGGAATCACGGCGCAAAGTTACGCGACGGAGTTTGGCGGTGAATGCATTTGGATTGAGGATATTTACGTTGAGGCGGACTATCGCGGGCGTGGCATCGGTTCAAAGTTCGTTCGTCACGTCAAGGAGCTTTACCCCAATAAAACTCTGCGGCTTGAGACTGAGGCTGACAACTTGGCGGCGGTAAATCTCTACGAACGCTTCGGTTTTAAGAGGTTGCCTTATCTCGAAATGGTTTGCACGGGTGATTAGCATGGACGAACGACTTAGAATATTGGAGGAGACTTATCGCGGCGCAGTGCCGCAACTGAAGTTCGATTCGGCGTTTGAATTGCTAGTGGCGGTGATTCTCTCCGCGCAGTGCACCGATAAGCGCGTCAATCAAGTCACGCAAATTTTATTCCCAATAGCCAACACGCCCGAAAAGATTTTGCAGCTCGGACAGTCGCGGCTTGAGGAGATTATCCGACCGTGCGGCTTGTCGCGTTCAAAGTCTAAGCACATCATCGGGACAGCGCAGACTTTGCTTGAGAATTACGGCGGCTCCGTTCCGTCCGAATTCGACGAGCTGATAAAGTTGCCGGGCGTCGGGCGCAAGACTGCAAACGTTGTGACGAGTGTCGCCTTCAAGACGCCCGCCATTGCCGTTGATACTCACGTCTTCCGCTTGGCGAACCGTTTGCAGCTTGCCGAAGGTAAGACGCCGCTTGAAGTCGAACTCGGCTTGCAACAGATTATCCCGCGTGATAAATGGTCGGCGGCTCATCACTGGCTAATTTGGCACGGGCGCGAAGTCTGCAAGGCGCGTAATCCCAAATGCTCCGCTTGCCCGCTGTCAAAGGTCTGTCCTGCGTCGACTGTTTAAGAAAAAATTTTGCCCTCCGATAGAATTTCTAAAGGAGGGCGATTTTTTATGGCTAGCAATGCGATTCACTTGGACAACGTTTATATCGGCGGTGCCGTGTCGCTTATGGAAGATTTGGAGCGGCGCGTTGAGAACCTCCACAAGCCGAAGACTTACGACGAGATATTATCGGAGGCGCGGGACGGTCTCAAGAAGACTTCGCCGCAGGAGATGACGCTTGACGAGTACAAGGCTTATATCGAAGGGCAGTTGCAGAACATTCCGCGCAACCTCACCCGCTACCGCGACGACGTGACGATTGTTATCAGCGACGCGGGCTACGCGGCTATGCAAAGTGATTCGGCGTATGAAGCGTGGGTTCTCGACCGTGTGCGCGAGGAGCTTGCCTTCCCCGATTATCTTTGCTGTTATCCTGGAACCTATGGTCGCTACGAAGTGATTCAATTTGGCGCGACTAAGGAAGATTATCGCGGGCAATCGTCAGCGATTCACAAGAACTATTCGCCGCACGTCGAGGAGGAAACTTATTGGGAACGGCGGCTTAAACGATTAAAGGCACGCCTTAAGGCTGAGCAAGAACTATTTGAGCATGAACAGCTTTTGCAGAAGGTCAGCGACGAGTCCGCACAAGTCGAAGCCCTTCAACGGGCAAAGGAAGGTTTGATAGACCCGTTCGCGCCGCAAAAGCCGTTAATCGGAGTGCCCGCACGTTATCTCTTAAGCATGTTGGACGCCGCCACTTAATCAGCAGTGATAATATTCACGCCCAACTTGTCAGCCGCCGTCGTGAGTGCGTCGGAAAGTTTCGCCTCGGTGATTATGCCGTCGACCTTATCGAGAGTGGCAAAGCTGTAGGTGCTTTCAATGCCAATCTTGCGCGACTCGGCGATTACATAAGAAGACTTGCTAAGGTCAATCATTCGCGCCTTGTGGACGCCGGCGGCGGTGTCCCGCGAGGTCAGCGAATTTTTTTTGATGTCTACGCCGAACGAACCTATGAACGAAACGTCCGGGCGGAAGCTTGAAAGGAAAGTCATGTTGAGCACGTCCGAGAAACCGTCGCGGCTCTGATTAATCTGCCCGCCCGCGAAGAACAAATTTATCTTCGGGTTGCGTGCCAGCATGACGAGGACATCAACCATATTCGTCAGGATTTTGTAAGGCGTCTCAGTCTTCTCAAGAATTTGCGCAATGGCGATGCTTATCGTTGATATGTCCAGGAAGATTAAATCTTGCGGTTGCATGAGCTTGACGGCGGCGACGGCGATTTTGCGTTTTGCCTCCACGTCGGATATGCGACGCCTGTTAGCCTCTGTCATTTGGAGTTTTTCTTTTATCGACACTGCCCCGCCGTAGGTGCGTTTCAATTTCCCGTCAAGCTCCAGCGTGCTTAGGTCTTTGCGGATTGAGTCTTCCGTCACGGAGAAAATCTCTGCCAGTTCTTTTACTAAGACTTTTCCGTCGCGTTCGAGCATTTCCAATATCTTTGCTTGTCTTTCTTCTAAAAACATTTTCTCCACCTCTTTTAATGGTTTGGCTTATGATACAACACGCCCGCCGCCATTGCAAACGAAAAGCCCCCGTCGACGTCAACGAGGGCTTTTTATTCCGAACCGCGCAAGACGGACAAGGGCTTTAAAAATTATCCGATAGTGGCAAGATAATCCCTAATCTTGTCGCCGTCTTCCAACTCCATAACTTTATCAAGTATCTCTTTCGCCTTGGTGAAGGTGATATTGCGAATGCGTTCTTTGACTTTCGGAATGGAGGGCGCGCTCATCGACAATTCTTTAATGCCCATAGCCATCAAAATAATTGCCGCGTTCGGGTCAGACGCCATCTCGCCGCACATCCCCGCCCATTTACCTTCCTTGTTGGCGGATTCGATCGTGCGCTTGATAAGGCGAAGCACTGCCGGGTTGAAGTGATTATACAGATAAGAAATTTGTGCGTTGCCTCTGTCGACAGCCAGCGTGTATTGGACGAGGTCATTGGTGCCGATTGAGAAGAAGTCAACGTATTTTGCAAGAACCGGAGCCATGACAGCCGCCGCAGGAGTTTCGACCATGATACCGACTTGGACGCTATCGGAATACTTTTGACCTTCGGCAGCGAGTTCGCGTTTAGCCTCTTCGACGAATTGTTTTGCCGCGAGGAATTCATCAACGTTGATAACCATCGGGAACATAATCGCCGCTTTGCCGTAGACGCCCGCACGCAGGATAGCTTTCAACTGCGGAAGGAATAAATCTTTGCGGCGGAGGCTGATACGGATTGCACGATAGCCGAGGAATGGATTCTCTTCGTGACCGACCTGGATATAGGGCAGGGGTTTGTCGCCGCCGATGTCCATTGTGCGGATAACGCAGAGACCTTCGCCATGAGTGACGCTCGCGCAGTATTCGACAGCTGCTTTATATTCTTTGAATTGGTCTTCTTCCTTCGGGACATCAGTCTTGCCCATGAAGACGAATTCGGAGCGGAACAAGCCAACGCCCGTTGCGCCGAAGTTCTTAACAGCCGCATCAGCGTCGGCAGGCGAACCGATATTGGCGACGAGTTCAACTTCCTTGCCGTCAATCGTGATAGCGGGTTTGTCTTTGAGTTCGGCGTAATGTGCGCGGAGTTTTTCTTGCTCTTTAATTTTTTCGTTGTAAGCTTCGCGCTCTTCATCGCTGGGACGAATCAAGATTTCGCCAGTCTCGCCGTCGAGGATAACGGGGTCGCCGTCCGCAATGTGAATAATGCCATCGCCCACGCCGACAACCGTCGGGATAGCACGCGTCTTAGCAATGATAACAGCATGAGCCGTGGTGGAGCCGACGCCGAGGATAACGCCCGCGATTTTATCTGTGGGCAGTCCAGCGATAACGGAAGGTTCAATGTCTTTGCCGGCGACGATAACTTTACCTGCGATTTCGGGCTCTTTAATACCGAGCAGATATTTCGCAATGCGTTTGCCGACGTCGCGCATGTCGACAGCACGCCCGCGGAAGTATTCGTCTTCCATTTGCTCGAAGATTTGCGCGTTGGCTTCGTAAGCGTCGAGAACAGCTTTGGGGGCGGAACCGCTGATGTCAATCTGTTCGTCAATCGCGCTACTGATTGCGGGGTCTTCGACCAAAAGGCGATGTGCTTCGAGAATGCCAGCCTGCTCTTTGAGACCTTGCTCGGTGAAGTCTTCGATGCTCTTCTTGAGATTTTCTGCCACGGCGACGAGTGCTTCAGCCGCTTTTTTCTTTTCGGTGCCTTTGGAACGCGGCTTATACGCTACAAGGAAACTGTCGAGGTTTTGCCCCGCGAGCAGAATGTTGCCGACCGCGATGCCAGAAATTACGCCTTTGCCTTTAATTTTCTCTGCCATAATCTTTCCTCCAAGACGTTACATAAAAAGGGAGGCGGAAAAAAATCTTTAGCCAACCTCCCCTTTGAGTTTGCAACAGAATGAATTACGCTTCGCCGAATTTGCTGTCAACGAGTGCTTTGAGCGTATCAACGGCTTCTTTTTCGTCCGGGCCGTCAGCAACAAGAGTAATTTCGGTGCCTTTGCTCAAGCCCATGCTCATAATCATAAGAATGCTCTTTGCGTCGACGGTCTTGCCCTTAGCCTTGATTTGAACCTTAGACTTGAATTTGGACGCAGTTTGAACGAAAGTCGATGCGGGACGCGCATGAATACCAGTTGCGTTTTGAATGGTGGTTGTTGCTTCAGTCATTAATAACCCTCTCCTATCTTTATACGAATGTTTTTTACGGCTGTCACCCTCGCGGGCAACTTTTACAAACCTGCTATTCGCCGCCCCTTTTTATGTTCCTGCTTGCCGAGAAAAAATTTTCTAAAAATTTTTAGCGGCTCGTCATGAAATGTATCCGAACGTTTTTGCCTTGTTGAAATCATCTTGAGCCTTTGTAGAATCGTCTATTGATTGAGCTTGACGACAAAGTCCCCGATTGTAATACGCCTCCGCAAAGTTCGGATTTAGCGTGATAGCTTGGTCGAAAGCCTCAATCGCCTTGGAATAATTCTTCAAGCCCATATAAGCGCAACCGAGCGTATCATAATAATTTGCCTCATCAGGCTGAAGGCGGACGGCACACCCAGCATCAGAAATAGCCTTGTCATATTCCTCTAGCTTTACATAAGCATAACTTCGATTGTTGTAGGCAACGGCACAATCTTCTTCTAGCTCAATAGCCGCGCTGTAATTCTCGATAGCCTCTCGATAGTCGCCAGAGACAAAACATTTGTCAGCCATTTTAAGATAGTCTTGAACAGTAAGAACGGGTTCTTGCTCTTCTTCGTAACCTTCTTCGCCAAACTTGCTGTCAATGAGTGCTTTGAGTGCATTAACAGCTTCTGCTTCGTCCGGACCGTCAGCAACGATTGTAATCTCGGTGCCTCTGCTCAAGCTCATAGCCATGATCATAAGAATGCTCTTCGCGTCGACAGTTCTGCCCTTAGCCTTAATTTGAACCTTCGACACGAAACTAGACGCAGTTTGAACGAACAGCAACGCCGGGCGCGCATGAATACCGGCATAGTTCTGAATAGTGGCTGTTGCTTCAGTCATTAGAGATCCTCTCCTATCTTTACACGAATTGTTATTAGCGGTTGTCACCTTTGCGGGCAACTTTACAAGCTTGCTATTTGCTAACTATTTTCCCGTTCCTACAGCCGAAAAAGATTTTAAAAATTTTTGTTGAGGGTATTGACAAAGGGTAGGTTCGGGTGTATATTAAGCAAGCTTGATTCACGGGGCTCCTTGAAAACTGAACAGTGCAAATGCTAAATGTGCGGAAACGCAATTA
>JAFQZB010000309.1 GCA_017406175.1 Selenomonadaceae bacterium
CGAGCTCGATTACGCGGCAGTTGACGGTATCGAACTTCAACAGGGCATGGCGATTAAAGAGTTCACCGAGGAAGGACCGCTCCTCACGCCCAGAATTTATGACGAGCAAGGCAATCTGATTCGCGAGGAAGAACCCGTCCTTATGCCCGCCGACAGTACAATCATTGCCATAAGCCAAGGACCAAAAGATAAGATAGTCAACACGACGCACGACTTGAAGGTTGATAACAACGGCTTAATCGTCGTCGACGAGGCGGGGCGCACCACTCGCGAAGGCGTCTTTAGTAGCGGCGATGTCGTTATCGGTGCAAAGAATGTTGTCCTTGCCGTGAAGTACTCCAAGATTGTTGCTAAGAGTATGGACGAGTACTTGACTGCAAAACGCAATGCTAAATGAAATCTCCGTGGCTAAACTTCTTCCCGTCGACGTGGCGGGATTTTTTTTGCGGACGACCGCGCAGGAATTATCACGCACGCCGCCGAATTAGCACAAAAAATTTTTGCGGGAGGCGACGACATGGACACTAAAGCAGACGTTCAAGCCGCGTTGACGGAAAGTTTTGCCGTGGGGACGAGCCGCAACCTTAACAGCGAGACTTACGGCGAACTTATAATCGTATCGACGGGCGTGGCGGGCAATCTGATTTTGTACAAGGGCTTTTATCCCGCCGCTTACATTCGCCCCGAAAGCTTAACTGCCGTCCTGAACGCCGAAGAGCCTTTCCCGCCGAACGGAGACTTCCACAAGTTGCAACAGCTCATTAAGGACACTTGCGCGGAAGTCATCGAGTGCTACAGCGTGGACGAGCTGATTGAGTTCGTGGACATGAATCGGGATTTTGGGAAGTAAAGCATAAAAATTTTTCGGGAGGGATTGACTTGGCATTTTATTATCAAGAACTATCACACACCTTCGGAGAGTATCTGCTAGTGCCTGGCTACTCGTCCACAGACTGCATCCCCGCGAACGTCGACCTTAGCACACCGCTGATAAAATTCCGGCGCGGCGAAGGGTGCAAGCTCATGATGAACATTCCAATGACCTCGGCAATCATGCAATCAGTCTCCAACGACACAATGGCAATCGCTCTGGCTAAGGAAGGCGGCATATCGTTTATCTTCGGCTCCCAACCGATTAAGGAGCAAGCAGCGATGGTTGCCCGCGTCAAAAACTACAAATCGGGCTTCGTGTCGAGTGATTCAAACCTAAAGCCGACGACGACGCTCCGTGAAATGTTGGAACTCCTCAATACAACGGGGCATTCAACAATGGCAGTCACCGACGACGGCAAACCGACGGGCAAGCTCCTAGGCATTGTGACGAGCCGCGATTATCGAATCTCCCGCATGACTGGCGACGAACTCGTTAGAGACTTCATGACGCCCTTTGAAAAGCTAATCTACGCCGACGCCGACACGACAACGCTACCTATGGCGAACGACTTAATCTGGGAACACAAGCTAAATATGCTCCCGCTCGTCGACAAGAAACAACGCCTGCGCTATATGGTCTTCCGCAAAGACTACACCGACAACAAGACCAATCCGCTTGAACTCATCGACAAGAAAAAACGCTACGTGGTGGGCGCGGGCATTAACACTCGCGATTATGCCGAACGCGTGCCCGCCTTGCTAAAAGCTGGTGCGGACGTTTTGTGCATTGATTCTTCCGAAGGCTTCAGCGAGTGGCAAAAGATTACGCTTGAATACATTCATAAAACCTTCGGCGAGGAGGTCAAAGTTGGTGCGGGCAATGTCGTCGACGCGGAGGGCTTTAGGTTCTTGGCGGACGCGGGCGCGGATTTCGTTAAGGTCGGCATAGGCGGCGGTTCGATTTGCATAACCCGTGAGACTAAAGGCATTGGACGCGGACAAGCTACGGCGGTTATCGACGTGTGCAGGGCTCGTGACGAATACTTCAAGGAGAAGGGCGTTTATATCCCAGTGTGTTCCGACGGCGGCATTGTCCACGATTACCACATGACGCTTGCCTTGGCTATGGGCGCGGATTTCCTCATGCTCGGCAGATACTTTTCACGCTTCGACGAGTCGCCAACCGATAAGATTAGAATCAACGGAACTTATTACAAAGAATACTGGGGCGAAGGCTCCAACCGCGCACGCAACTGGCAACGCTATGATTTGGGCGGCGATAAGAAACTGTCCTTTGAGGAGGGCGTTGATTCTTATGTTCCCTACGCTGGCTCGCTCAAGGACAACATGGATAGCACGCTGTCAAAGATTCGTTCGACGATGTGCAACTGCGGCGCGTTGACTTTGGCTGAGCTTCGCGACAAGGCTAAGATAACTTTGGTCTCGGCTACTAGCATTGTCGAAGGCGGTAGCCACGACGTTATTTTGCGCGATAGGATTAGTGATTAAGGATTTACCATGACTGAACTTGAATTTGCTAAAAGAGTTCACGGGCTGGGCGGCAAGGTGTATCTGGTCGGCGGCGCGGTTCGTGACAAGTTCCGAGGCGTCAAAGCCCACGATAAAGATTATTGCGTGGCGGGCGTCGACGAGAAAACTTTTGCCGAGGCGTTCCCTAATGCGGCGAAGTTCGGCAAGTCCTTCCCCGTTTATTCCGTTGACATTGACGAGAAATTTTGCGAGGTTGCCTTCGCCCGCACTGAACGTAAAGTCGGCACGGGCTATCGCGGCTTCGAGATTGCCTTTTCTCCAGACGTGACGATTGAGCAAGACTTATTCCGGCGCGACACCACGATTAACGCCATGGCGATTGAACTTCTAAGCGGCGAGCTGATTGACCCGTTCGGCGGACGCGAAGACGTGCTTAATAAAAAAATCCGCGCGGTCTCGGAACACTTCACAGACGACCCAGTAAGAGCATTGCGGGCGGCTAGGCAATCAGCGCAATTCGGCTTTGAAATATGCTCTGAGACAATCGCGGCGATGAGGCGTTGCGGGCGGGAGCTTGCTAACGAGCCGACAGAAAGAATATTCGACGAGCTGGAAACTGCACTTAAAACCGACAAGCCGTCGATTTTGTTTAGGAGCCTGGAGCGGGCGGACTTACTCGAAATAACTTTTCCAGAGCTTGCGAGGTTGCGGGGCAAGATTCAACCAGTAGCATATCACCCCGAAGGCGACGCCTATGAGCACGCGCTGAAGATTGTCGACGACGTAGCGAAGGTTAATCCAAAACCCGTCGTTCGATTCGCGGCACTCATGCACGACATCGGCAAAGGCACCACGCCCGAAGACATGCTTCCGCACCACTACCAGCACGAAAAACGCGGACTAGAAGTCCTTAGCCAAATGAATCAACGAATGATTTTGCCGAACGAGTGGAAAAAGTTTGCGGCGTTAGTCATTCGCGAACACATGCGGGCACCGCGGCTTAGTAAGGCGGGAAAGATTGTTGACTTGCTGTTGAGCCTGAAATTTATTGCTAAGGATTTCTGTGATATAATCCGGCTTGATAATCACGGCTTGCCGCCCTACCTCGAACACGCGCAAGAAATTATCGAAGAACTATTAAAAATCGGAGGAAAGGACGCGCCACCCGAACTTGAAGGCGCACAGGTCGGCAAATGGATTCACGCCGCCAGAGTCCGTCGCTTCGTAGAAATTTTTAGGAGGATTGATTAAATGGCAAGAAGTAAGAAAAAAAAGCTTCCTATCGAGACTGATGAACCTGTCGAGACCGATGAACCAGTCAAAGCTGATGAACTCGTCAAGACCGATGAACCCGTCAAAGCTGATGAACTCGTCAAAGCTGATGAACTCGTCAAAGCTGATGAACTCGTCAAGACCGATGAACCCGTCAAAGCTGATGAACTCGTCAAGACCGATGAACCTTCGCCAGCAATCTCAGTAATCATTCCGCTTTATAATGCTCAGGACTATATCAGCGAATGTCTCGACAGCATTTTAACGCAGACATTCCAAGCCTTTGAACTAATCATAGTGGACGACTGCTCGACGGATTCGAGTTGCGAGATTGTTGAAAGTTACGTGCCAAAGTTTGGCGGACGCTTGAAACTTTATCACACGCCAAAGAACACAGGTAGCGGGGTTATCGCTCGAAACATTGGTTTGAGTTTTGCACGTGGCGAATACGTTTACAACATGGACAATGACGACGTTATCACGAAGACTGCTTTGGAGGAAATGTACTCGCTCGCCAAAGAGTATGACGCCGATGTTGTCTATTGCGAAAGATATTACATGTCCACGGGCGTCGGCGAAGACTTCATTAAAAACATTTATCTTGCGCAAGGGAAAATTCAAAAGCCGCCTTACGTCGAAGAGCCGACACTTGAAAGCCCAGACCTAGCCGAAAGATTGCAAGAAATATTCAGCGACAAGTTTTGGTTTGCGCCTTGGCAAAAGCTCGTTCGGCGTGAATTACTGGAGAAACACAAAATCTATTTCCCTGTGCTGAAGATTGGCGACGACGACATTTGGACTTATGCTTTGGTTTTCTTTGCAAAAAATTTCCTGCGCGTGCCGAATATGACCTATATTCGCCGCATGAGGGAGGACTCTATAACAGCAATAGAAAAGACGCCCCAACAGACGATTCACTTTTGGCTTAATCCAATCTTGCTCGGATTGAAGGTGCTAGATAACTTCATGGAGCAAATCGACTTCTTTAAAGAGAATCCAGAGCAACGTTATGATGTCTTGGAGAAATTTTTTTACAAAAAGTTAGTTAAATGTTTTGGCGAGGCTAATGGGCTTCTTCCGGCTGAAATCTATGAGACGATAAAAGATGAGTTCGCCAATAATCTTGGCGAATACGACGTTTCAACCGCTGCCCTATGCACGCACATATTTAAGCTAGATAAGGCTTTGATGAAGACGAAACAAAAACTTAAACATGCCGAAGAAATCATTCAAACAGATAAGACGCGCATTGCTGAATTTGAAGACAAGCTTAGCCGCCAGACCGAAAAGAAGGTTGACTTCATGCCGACGACTTCTTTTCCGCAATTTATTCTTCCCGCCCCGTTGTCGCCGTCAATCTCGGTTGTTATCCCGCTGTACAATGCGGCGGAAAATCTCGGCGAGTGTTTGGAGAGCCTTTTAATTCAGACCTTCCAAGATTTTGAAGTTATAGTCGTCGATGACTGTTCGACTGATGGCAGTATGGAGATTGTCAAAGATTACGCGCCGAAATTTAATGGGCGGCTCAAGCTCGTTAAGCTGGAAAAGAATTCAGGCACGGGCGGTTATGTCCCGCGCAATACTGGACTTTATCTCGCAAGCGGCGAGTACGTTTACTTCATGGACGCCGATGACTTTATCTTAAGTTCTGCCTTGGAGACGCTTTACAACTCGGCAAAGGAATATGATGCGGACGTAGTTTATATGGCTCCGCACTACGAGATGAACAAACCAGATACGGTTAATGTTGTGACGGACGGCAGAGGCAGAGAACTAAAAGGCAAGGGCATAGAAGATGAGCCGACTTTGACTGTTGATGAGCCGAATAAGAATTTGCATTTGCTTCTTTTTGAACAGGGTTTTACAACGCCTTGGGTACACTTTTCCCGAAGGAGCTTCTTGCTTGAAAATAAACTCGTCTTTCCGGAGATACCCAAAGCCGGCGATTATATCTGGGTTATTCACTCCTATTGCTACGCCAAAAGATTTTTACGCATCACGACCCCGCTTTACTTCTATCGACGCTATGGCACAAGCTCCGTTTCAAAATCGACGGCTCCAGACCAATTCTTTAACTGGGTTTCCGCCTTTGTCATCTTTGCAAAGACTTTAACCCACATAATGAACAAGACCAAAATTTTAAAGGCGAATCCGCTCTACTGCTATCAAGCTTTAAGGAAATGGCTTGATTGGGTTCTAAATCGCACCGACGAAACAAGAAAATCATTGGATAGCCAACAGATTTACAAAGCTTTATACGACGAATTCACCAGGGAAGATTCTTCCTTTGAGTTGGCGATACCTTTTCTTTTTTCCGCAATCGACACTGAACAGAAACTCCGCAGAAGCTATAGGATACCGCCCAATATAAGTCCTTTCATCACGGCTAGGATAGATGTTATCCTTAAGTCTGCAAAAGATTTTCAAGTCCTCTCGGTGTCTGACAAGATAGCAAAGTCAACTAAGCCCAAATTCCTCCAAAATAACGGCTTTGGGCATATGGTTACCTCTTATGCGGGCAAGATAGAAATCGTCGCCAAAGCCGCTACGGACGGTCAAATCACTTTGAACCTTAGGAGTATGGATATCCGCGACCCGAAGAATAAATCTAAACGCGTTCCCCATTGGATAGACTACACCAAGCTGACTGTGAGCGGCAAAGATATAATTCGCAAGCCGGCTTCCACTTGGCACGACAAACCTTATACATACAAAATGGACGTGAAAGCCGAGGAAGAAATTGTAATACAGGCTGAATGGCTCCCGCACAGGAGCGACGCGCTTGAACGAAAGGTCGCGCCGCCCCCGCCACCTAAAGTTGAAAGTCCGATTCCTAGTAAGTTCAGTCCGTTTATCACGGCTAGGATAGATGCTAAGTTCGTGACCAAAGCGGCTGATGGCGATTTCCAAATCTTGTACATGTCCGACGAAAAAGCCAAAGTATCAAAGCCCGATTGGTTCCAAAAGACCGGCATTGGTTACGTAATTCAATCTTTGACTGGCGAGCTGATATTTGTCGCCAAAGCCACTGCAGACGGACGAATCCAATTCAACTTAAGAGGTTTGGACGTTCGCAATCCGGGCGACTGGGCTAAAGGCGTTACAAACCGTATCCCCTATTGGATTGACTACACTAAGCTGACCATAAACGGGAAGAATATTATTAACACGCTAACTCCTGCATGGTGCGATGAGCCTTACACCTACAGCACGGAAGTAAAAGCCAACGATGAAATCACTGTAAAGATTGAATGGCTTCCTCACAGGAGCGACACTTAAGGAGGAAAACTTTGTACGCAAGAACTTTTGGTGCAACGACTCAGGGCGTTGACGGGCTGATAATCTCCGTTGAAGTCGACAGCTCAAACGGAATGCCTGCCTTTGATATTGTCGGCTTGCCCTCGGTCGCCGTGCGTGAATCTAAAGAACGCGTGAGGACTGCGATAAAAAATTCCGGGCTTCGGTCGCGTGCCGAAAAGATTACAATCAACCTTGCGCCCGCCAGTATCAAAAAGGAAAGTGCTGGGCTGGATTTGCCAATAGCGGTTGGACTTCTAGCGGCGCAGGGCAGGTTGCGTCCTTCGACGTGTGAAGAGTTCCTGTTTATCGCCGAGCTGTCTTTGGAAGGAAACTTGCGACCCGTGGCGGGCGTCTTGCCAATCGCCGTGACGGCGCGGGCGGAAGGCTTCAAGAAAATAATCGTCGCGCAGGAGAACATCAACGAGGCATTGCTAGTTGACGGGCTGGAAGTTTACGCGCCGAGAACTTTAATCGAACTGGTTGACTTCCTAGACGGCGAAATTGAGCTTGCGCCCGCATTGCCGCAGCCCGTCGAAGAGCCAGAAGGATTCGTAGAGTTGGTAGACGACTTCGCGGACGTGCAAGGACAGTTCATGGCTAAGCGTGCGTTGGAGATTGCGGCGGCGGGCGGGCATAACGTCTTAATGGTCGGCGTGCCTGGTTCGGGCAAAACTATGCTAGCCAAACGCATGAGTTCAATCTTACCGGAGATGACTCGCGAAGAAGCACTAGAGGTCACGAAGATTTACAGCATCGCCGGCAAGCTCCCGCAAGGTAGCGGACTGATGACGAAGCGTCCATTCCAAAACCCGAACCACGACGCCTCGACGGCAGCGATAATCGGCGGTGGCTCCAATCCCACACCCGGTCAAGTCACACTCGCGCACAACGGAGTTTTATTCCTCGACGAATTGCCCGAATTCAAAAAGCCCGTCTTAGAGGCTCTGCGCGAACCACTTGAGGAACGGCAAATCACAATCAGTCGGGTGAACGGGACTTTAACCTTTCCCTCAAGCATGATTCTGATTTGCGCAATGAATCCGTGCCCTTGCGGTTGGAATGGCGACCCCGACCACGTTTGCCGCTGTTCGACGCTTGAGATAAAAAAATATACGCGCCGATTGTCTGGACCTTTGCTCGACCGAATCGATATTCAACTGCGCGTGCCGCGTGTCAAATATGACGACCTAAGCTCCAAACGCAGGAATGAACCTTCAAGCATGATTCGCAAGCGGGTATCGGCGGCAAGGGAAATTCAAACGCGACGCCTTGCCAAGTATCATCTCTTCTGCAACGCCCAAATGACGCACGCCTTGATTCAAAAGCTGTGTGTGTTGGAACCCGCCGCCGAAGTCTTGCTTAAGAAAGTCTTCGAGACAAAAAAACTATCCGCCCGCTCCTACGACAGGATAATCAAAGTCGGGCGGACGATTGCAGACCTTGCGGGCGGAATGGATTTAATTTCATCACAGCACATTGCCGAGGCTATCAAACTCCGTAGCGACTTCGAGATTGACAACTAGGAGGCGATTAAAATGTTTAGGGTACTGATGCTTTCCTTGTTAATGCTTTTGTTCGTCGGGCAAGCCTATTCAAAGACACCGCCCGCCGAGCCGCCAGCCAATGAATCAGTTCAGCTCACGCACAAACATACCGCCGATTGCCAGAAGACCAAAGCCGAGCCAGTACAGATAATTTGTATCCTCGACCGCTCCGGCTCCATGAGCAATCTAGCCGCGGACACTATCGGCGGGTACAACTCCTTCATCGAACAGCAGAAAACTAAGGCGGGCGCGGCGGAGGTTACAACCGTCTTGTTCGATGACCAATACGAAAAAATTTCGGACGCCACAGACATAAACGCCGTCCCCGAACTGACTTCCGAGCAATACTACGCACGCGGCACGACGGCTTTGCTTGACGCTGTGGGCAGGACGATTACCGAGACCCTTAGCCGCTTGGAAAGCAAAAAGATTTGCCCCGCCAAAAGACGCGTGCTGGTGATGATTATGACTGACGGTTACGAGAACGCTAGCAAGGAATTCACTAAGGCAAAAGTCAAAGCTCTGGTCGAGGCGACGACCAAGGAATACGACTGGAACTATATCTTTATCGGCGCGAACATCGACGCGGCGGCGGAGGCGGGCGGCATAGGCATTGACCGTAAACACGCGGCAAATTATAAGCCAACCTCCGAAGGCGTCCAAGAGTCGTTCGCAATCATGCGCAAGGCAACCGACGAAGTTCGCGAACGCGGAACCTTAAGCAGATAATTTTTTCGGGAAAGAAATCAAAAACTCCTCAACCGTTAGCAGTCGAGGAGTTTTATTTTGCTCAAATCAGATTGCACGCTGGACTTTGCCAGAACGAAGGCAACGGGTGCAGACGTTGACGCGTTTAATCTCGCCGTCGACAATGGCACGCACGCGCTGGATATTCGGCTTCCATTTGCGTTTGGTCTTCAGGTGCGAATGGCTCACGTTCATACCCGACATCGCGCCCTTCTTACAAATCTCGCAGTAAGCTGACATTCTAGTTCACCTCTTCTCTGAAAAAAGACAGGCGCATTTTAGCACAGTTATTTTTACCGCGCAAGTTATACGCAAAAAAATTACCCGCCCGCAAAGAGTCGAGCGAGTCTCTATGTTAATTTACATACGCTTGCAAAGTTAGTTGAGGATTGCCCTGAGGTCGTTGACGAGCGGATTGATTCGGTCGAACTTTAGCTTATAGCTTACGCGGTTGGCAATGAGCCGCGCCGTCGCGTTCATAATCGTAACGATTTCTTCAAGGTTGTTTTCGCGGAGCGTGGTGCCCGTCTCCACAATGTCAACGATACTTTCCGACATGCCGATTATCGGGGCAAGCTCAATCGAACCGTTCAGCTTGATGTATTCCATTTGCATGCCCTGCGCCGCGAAGAAACTTTCAGCGATGCGCGGGAATTTCGTAGCAACGCGGGTATGTGCGTAGTCTTCGAGCCTGGGACGTTTCTTATCTTTTGGAACCGCCATCATAAGATGACACGCCCCAAAGCCGAGGTCTAGTAGCTCGTAAACGTCCTTGCCCGACTCTAAGATAACGTCCTTGCCGATAATGCCGATGTCCGCCGCGCCGTATTCAACGTAAGTGGGAACGTCCGCCGTCTTCGTGATGATGAATTTCAGCCGCGCCGCCTCGTTGGTGATGATTAGCTTGCGCGATTTCTCGTGAAGACCTTCAGCCGTCCAACCGACTTTCCTAAGAAGCTCCGCACTCAGTCCGAAAAGTTTTCCCTTCGGCAGTGCTATCGTTATGAAGTTATTGTCCTGCAAATTCTTTCCTCCAATCAGCCGCGTCGCCTAGGTCTTGTCGTCCGTTCGCGTTCGACATTGCGTTGCGGAAGGACGATAGATATATCTGCCTCGAACATTCTATTCCACGGAAAACGCACGCGAATATTATCATTGCCCGTGAACGGCGGCAAATTCCTCTTCGCGAAGGTTTCAAGCAACAACGCACAACTATCAGCGATACTGTCCCTCTTGTCGTCTAGAACTTCGTAGCGACCGTCGCCGGCAATCCAATCCAACTGCCCCGCGCCAACTTGTCGAATATTCGCCTGATAAGCCCAATCGTCAAGGTAGCGGTGCAGGAGCAATTCCTTAATGGCGTTGTCCTTCATGCGTGCGGTTAAGATACCTTCGCTTAGGGCAAAGCCGCTTGAGTTCGTCGGCGTATTCCAACCAGAGTAAGCCCGAAGTTTGAACAGCAACCCGCGATTTCTGAGTTGCTCCATTAACGCATTATCCGAACCGTTAGCGAAGGCGACATCAGCCACGATGACTTTGCGCCCGTCGCTCACGTAGTCTTGCACGGTGTCAGCAAAAAAGTTCGTGCCTTGGCGGGGCGTGCCGTCGTTAGTCGTGCTGTTAGCCTCGAAGGTCGCGCCGTCGGGATTTGTGTTCACGGCAAGGATAAAATCTGCGCGGTTCTCGTCGTCAGTGAACTTCGCGCCCGCTACTTGAATCGCCGCACGAATCGAAGTATCAATCTCCTCGTCGGAGTAGGCGGGAACCGTCAATGCGCCGCGTCCCCAGTTGTACTTGACGTAGACGCTTGGCGAAGTCTTTGCACGCTCATTGACTGCCCGCGCCAAGAGCAACAGCCCGAATTCGTCAATGCCAGCCGTCGTCAGATATTTATTGCCGCCAATGCCGTGCCCGTATTCCAAGAGCTTGCGACCTTCGTTGTGCGTCTGCGAATAGGGTGCGTTGTCGTCGCGACCGAGCAGGAGATAATCAAACGTATTGTCGCGGGCGTAATCGATTAGCTTCTTGTTCGCGTCAAAATTTTTCTCGCGACGCCCCATCCAATCTTCAAGAGCCTTCTGCGGAATCAGCCGTTGCAAAAAGTTGAACTCTTTAATTTCCCGCGTCGTCAAGCCTTCAAGTTCCTGCTTATCCATGAGTTCAGTTAAGCGGAAAATGTTCGTGCCGTAGTAGCGATAATAATCCGGCTCCTCGTATCCCGACGCTAGACCCGTGCGCGGCGTGCGCATGATTGACCCAAAGACGTACAGCGGCAACTTCTTATGTTTGCGTCTGAACTCGGTAAACAAATCCGCACGAGCCAAAACCTCATCGCCGTCATAGTCGTGCTTGCGAGAGCCAACTAGACTTCCATAAAGCAGAGCGTCCGACGAGATGACCGCCGCTGTTAAATCTTTGGTCGCGTTTTTCCTCAGCCAATCCCAAAGCAAGTCGGGGTCGCCGAGGTTTTCACGGTCGCCAAGGAGTTCCACGGGCGGCGACACGATTTGAACGCCTGCTTTTTCCAAGATTTCAATCGTCTGCTGATTGACTATCGGGCGGCTGTCGTGCGGTATGTACAAAATCTTTTCCTGAACAACTTTTTTCTTCGCCGAGCAAGCGGGAGACCCCGTGCAGATTAAAATCATCAGCACGAGGACGCTCGCCGCCATTCGACAAAAACACTTCTTGATAATAACAAATCACCTTCCAAACTACTTTTTCTTAGCGGCGCGAATATCACCCCACAAATCCCGCGCTTTATCGTGAATCCGCGGTTCGCATTCACGCACGCCCTTATCGCTTATCAGACGCGAAAGATACGTCGTCGCCTTCTGCCGCTCGCCGAGCCGCCAATAAATCGCCGCCACCACATACATAACCGCGTTATCCGTCAGCTCGCCGATTGGGAAACTCTCCCGCATTAATGCATCCTCATAGAAATCCGCCGCCTTCGCTAGAAACTCATTCTCCTGAGTCGTGTCGCCCGCTTCCCGATAAATCCACGCTAGCTGATGAGCATACTTAGCTTTCTTCGACGATTTGCCGTGAATCAAATCTTGGAACTTCAACGCTAGCCGAAAAGCCGTTGCCGCCTCTCCGAGCGTGCGCTCCTCCACGAACGGTATCTTAATGTTCTTCGTAAGCAGGACGGCTCGCAAAATCGTCAAGTGGCGGTCGGGTATCTTCGTCGTAAAGGTCTTCTCGTCCGCCGCAAAGCCGCAATGCTCGCAGACCCAAACGGTGTAATAATACGGGTTGAATTCTACGTAATGCGTACAGCCGTCGTCGTCGCGTCTGGTAACTGCAATCTTCCGCGAACGCGTCTTAACAACTCTGAACGTCTGCTCGCATATGGGGCAAGTCTTCTCGACGATAAAAGTTTTTCCAACAGCCATAGCATCACCGCAGATATTTATTGCAAAGAGCCTTGAGCTTGTCCGCCTCAGCCTCAGCCAAGTAATCGGGCTTGAGTCGCCAGCCCCAGTTCGTTCCGACTGTGCCGGGGGTGTTCATGCGGTTACGGCTGTCGAGTTTCAAAACGTCTTGCATTGGCACGATAGCAAAGCGGGAGTTCGACGCGTAAGCAAACTCAATCAGCTTCTTGCACACGTCATCGGGGCGGCGCACGTCTGCACCAATCAGCGCGGCTATCGTCGTCTTGCTGTCGGGGTCAATGTCTTCCATGAACCAACCTACCGTAGTATTGTTGTCGTGCGTGCCCGTGTAGGTTATAGAATTCTCTGGCGGCGCAAAGCCAATGCGACCTTGTTCGTTGAAGTGCAACTCGAAATGCAAGACCTTCATGCCGGGGAAGCCGCAATCTTGCCGAAGAGCCTCAACCTCGTCAGTGATAACTCCCAAATCCTCGGCTACAATCTGCGCGTCGCCAATCTCCTTGCGAATCTCCTTAAAGAAGTTCAAGCCCGGTCCTTTAATCCATTCGCCGTTAATGGCAGTCTTCGCGTCGCCGTCAACCGACCAATAAGCCTCGAAGCCGCGGAAGTGGTCAACGCGCACGATGTCGACTATCTCGTAAATCCTCTTGAAGCGGAGCTTCCACCACTTGTAATGCGTCGCCTTCATCTCGTCCCAGTCGTATTGCGGATTGCCCCAAAGCTGACCCGTCGCGCTGAAGTAATCGGGCGGCACTCCCGCGACCTTTTCGGGGTGTCCTTCCTCGTCAAGCTGGAACTCTTGCTGATTCGCCCAAGCGTCCGCGCTGTCCGCCGAAACGAAAATCGGCATGTCGCCCATAATCTGTATCCCGCGCTCCAAAGCATACGCATGAAGCTTATCCCATTGCCGCGCAAAGATGAACTGTTCAAACTCCGTGAATAAAATTTCGTCTGCAAGCTCCTTCTTCAACGCCGCCAGAACTTTTTTATCGCGCTGCTTAATCTTGATGTCCCAATCGACCCAATACGCGCCGCCGTTCTTCTGCTTTATCGCCGCGAACAGGGCGTAATCCTCCAGCCAATACTTTTGCTCCGCGCTGAACTTCTCGAAGTCTTTTTTAAGGGCGGCGTCCTTCTTCAGCTTTGCTTTGAAGTTCTCGAACGCCTTCTTTAATGCCGCAGTCTTGAGCTTTTCAACCGCCTCGAAGTCAACGAATTTTGACTTGCCGAGCTTAAGCGGAACTTTTATATCGTCTGCCTTGAGGAGTCCGTCTGCAATCAGCCTGTCGATTGAAATTATCATTGGGTTGCCCGCGAACGCGCTCGGCGATTGATAGGGCGAGTAACCATAGCCGACGGGATTAAGCGGAAGGATTTGCCAAATGGATTGCCCAGCCGCCTTGAGGTAGTCGATAAAGTCATAAGCCTCCTTGCCCATGTCGCCGATACCGTATTTGCTCGGCAAGCTCGTCGGGTGCAAGATAATTCCTGCGCGGCGGTCGTAGTTTTGCTTTTGCGGGACGTGGTGCAGGAGAATTCCCTCCAAAGCCTCAAGCTTAAAGTTCACGCGCCCACGAGTCACAGGGAATTTGCGCTTGGGATTGTCCGCGTCGAAGGCGTCAACGAACTGTCCATTAGCAAAATCGCTCACGTCGAAGGAAACTTCCCTAGCGCGGGTCTTGTTCCGATTGAACGCCACCAGATAAATATCGTTCTTCGCCTCGTGCCCGAAGACATCGTGACCGCCACGAATCACGCGGGCATAAGCAACGACATCGCCTTTGCTCGGCAGGGGAAGTAGCTCGCCCGTCTGAAGTGCTAAGCTGTCATTGCGGAGCTTGATGAATTTCTTGTACGTCGCAAGCAAATCCTGGTCGCCGCCGCCCCAAGGATACGGTCTGCGGTTCGTCGGGTCTTTGAAGCCCTGCATACCGATTTCATCGCCGTAATAAATGCACGGCACGCCCGGATAAGTCATTTGCCACAGAGCCGCCATCTTTAAACGCGCCTTGCCGAGTTTCTCCGCCGCCTCGTCAAGCCTAAATTGTGACTGCTCGTAATAGGGCATTTGGTCATAGTACGGAGCCTCGCCAAAGATTGTCATCGGGCGCATTATGTCATGGCTTGCAATCAGGTTCATCATCGCGTAGAAGTTTTCCTTAGGATAATTCTCGCGCAAGCTCTCCATACGCCGCATACAAAGTTCGCCGTCAATCTGCCCAAGGATAAAGTCGAAGATATGCGCCCGCAACGGATAGTTCATCGCCGAATCCATTTCGTAGCCGCAAAGGTATTGACGTTGCACGCCGTAAGCAATCTTATTCGAGGCGTCCTCCCAAACCTCGCCAATCATCACGGCATCGGGATTAAGCTTCTTAAGCTCAGCAAAGAACAGGCGACTGAACTCGGCGGGCAACTCGTCAATGACATCAAGCCGCCAACCGCTAATGCCTTCCCGCGTCCAATGCTTTAAGACGCTGTCCTTATCGCGTATGATAAAGTCCATGTAAGAAGGCGTCGTCTCTCTGACGTTCGGGAGCGTCGGGAAGTTCCACCAGCTGTCGTAGTCGGTTGGGTAGTTGCGGAAGTCGTACCACTCGTAATAGGGCGAATCCTTAGACTGAAACGCGCCGACCGAATCATACTTGCCCTTGCGGTTAAAGTAAATGCTATTGGAGCCGGTGTGACTGAAGACGCCGTCGATTATGATACGAATGCCCTTAGCCGCCGCCGTGTCGATTAGGTGCTTGAAGTCGTCGTTGGTGCCGAGTATCGGGTCAATCTTGTGATAGTCGCC
>JAFQZB010000310.1 GCA_017406175.1 Selenomonadaceae bacterium
CGGTACATCTTCGTCCACCATTCGATTGATAGCCTGTACCTGTCCAATAATTTTCGCCAATCGTCGATGCAGATTTTCTGAGTCCATACACTGTTTCATAATTCAACCTCCATACATCAGGGTGTATGTGTACATTATCTATGAACTTAAAACTTCTGTCAATTATCAACTTGACTCTTTACGGAAGAATAACTTTGGAAGTGACAATGGTAAGTAAGTTTCCAAAAAGTGCGTACTTGCCTTTTGGCGTCCTTACGATAAAATAAATCCAAACTTTCTTAGGAGACGTGATTACATGCTCAACGAAGTTAATTGGTCTCAAGACTATTTGCCTGGCACCACCGACAACTTTGCCTCGAATGAAATTATCGTTAAGGGCATCACCGCGCAGGACGTTTTTGAAAACCTTATCGACACGTCCATTTGGCAGACTTACTACAACAACGTCGCCGACATTTATTTTTACGACGGTGACGCGCCCAAGCTCAAGGCGAACACGCGCTTTAAGTTCTCGACTTTCGGCTTTCCCATTGAAGCGCAAGTTGTAGAGTTCGAGCCGCCCGCTGACGATAAGCCCGGACGTTTGTCTTGGCACGGCTGGGCTGAAGGCGACGCCGAACACCGCCTTGATGTCATTCACGCTTGGCTTATCGAAGATTTGCCCTTCGAGCGCGTCAGAATTTTGACTCAAGAATCTCAAAAGGGCAAACCCGCCAAAGATTTGTTCAACTCCGAACCCGACATTATGAATCAAGGTCACCAAGACTGGATTAAAGGGCTTGCCCGCACCGTTCTAGCCTCAAAATGCCCCGTAGACGCTCCAGAATCGCCTACAACGCACGTTTAGCCTTTCGTACGAGGTTGGATACCAAAAAACAAAATGAACACCTCAAACGATTTCATTTGCCCCGTTGAGGTCGCTCTCAAATTCATCGGCGGCAAATACAAACCCATTATCATCTGGCACCTCTTCCACAATACTCTGCGATTCAATCAACTCTCAAAATTGATTCCTAAGGCTACCCAAAAAGTTCTGACACAGCAACTTAGGGAATTGGAGCGCGACGGCATCATCCACCGCGAAGTTTTTCCCGTCGTTCCTCCAAAAACCGAGTATTCCATTACCGAATTCGGCAAAACTCTCTTCCCCATTATCTCCGCTATGGCTGACTTCGGTAAAATTTTCCTTCGCGAGAAAGGTTGATTTCTTATGGCTAACGTCGGTAAAGATTTAGCTCTCATCAGTGCCGGCTCTCCACAAAATTTTAACGCCATGACTATCATGTATGGCGCAGTCGGTATGATTTGGAGTAAAAATGCCTATTTCTCTTTCATTAAGCCCGAACGCTACACTTTCGACTTCATTCAAGCTAACGATTTCTTCACAGTTTCTTATTTCCCCAAAGAATTCAACAAGATACACAAAATATTCGGCTTTAAGTCCGGCAGAGATATGGATAAAATCGCCGCGACCGGTATCACTCCCGAATTCCTCGACAACGCTATCACTTTCAAAGAGGCTAATGAATTTTTCCTCTGCAAAAAGATTTACTTCAAGCAGATGGATAAGAATTTTGAGCCTGCAGACGTTGTAGCAAAATATTCCGACCCAAAAGATATAATCTTCGGCGAATCGCACTACGCTCTTATCGGCGAAATTGAACAACACGTCATCAGATAATCTCCGCAAAAAATTGCCTCCGACACGTCGGGGGCTTTTTTCGTTTTGCCGCCGAAATCCGTTACACTTTTTAATGCTCATATCTCGGACTTTCTTTTTCTTCTCTCAACGGTTCAAAATAATCATACGCCGCATGATACCTAAAGAAACACTCATACGCTCCGCCATTCCTATTCTTCAGGCACGAAAATTTTATCCGTCGTAATTTTTCGCGGCTCATCTTGATTACTTCGTCTTTATCGAGCTTACCTTCCGAGTCCACACCGTAATTTTCCAAGCCCCAGATTACGTCCGCCGAATATTCTATCGCTCCGCTCTCCTTGAACGACGAAAAGCTAACCTTCTGGTAATAATTTTCCCGATTGAACGCACTGATTACCAACAGCGTCGTATTCGTCGCTCTCTGGAAATCTTTCAGTCTCAACATCACTTCATCTATTTTTTCCTTCGGCGATGACGCTTTACTTCCCTTGCTTGGAATTATCTGCAAATAGTCCAAACAAATGACGGGGGATCTGTCCACATCTGCTACCAACGGCTTTAAGCCTTCGATTAGCTCCGTCACGCTTGTGTTCGACAGCTCCGCTACTTTCAAATTCGTTGCTGACTGAGCAAATTGAGCCGCTTGTTCTTGCAGTTCCGAACTGCCGCGCAGTGCTCCTCGTCTGATATTCGCACTCGTCAAATTTAACCGCTCGCTCATTTGAGGACTTTTCTTGTAAAGCTCCCGTACTACCGACTTCGTGAACAATTCTGCCTTACTCATCTCAAACGAACAATATATGCACGGCTCCCCTTTTTCTGCCAACTGATTCAACAGCTGCCATGCGAACGTTGTTTTCCCGCTTGCTGGTAACGCTCCCAATGCGTACACGCCAGGCATGAACACCTGCAAGGCGTCCATGTTTTCAAAGCCCGTCTTTCGTTCCGCGTATTTTGCCGTCA
>JAFQZB010000311.1 GCA_017406175.1 Selenomonadaceae bacterium
AAACCCCAAATCATCCACTCGAAAAAGGAAATGTGAATGTCTTGCATTGAGTCGAGAAAGCCGAGCATGATTAGGTTCGGGGGCGTGCCAATCGGAGTTAGGACGCCGCCAATCGACGCGGAATAAGCAGTCATCAACATCAAGCCCGTTGCGTATTTGTATTCGGAAAGGTCAATCATGCGACCGTTGGCAGCCATCATGTCTTTAATCGAGTTCAAAAGCCCTAAACAAATCGGGAACATCATCGCGGCGGTTGCGGTATTGCTCACCCAGCCAGAGCAAAGAGCCGTCGCCAATCCGATTGCCAGAAAGATTCGGCGCGGATTCGACCCAACCCAACTCCTTGACAGTAGCCAATAGGCAAAGCGTTTGTCTAGCCCGTGCATCATCATTGCCTTAGCCAAGATAAAGCCGCCCATGAACAAGAATATCATCGGGTTAGAAAATGCCGCAAAAGCCGCGCTTGCGGGGATTGCGCCCGTGACAACTGCAAGCGTCGGACCCAAAAGCGAAGTCACTGGAATTGGGACGGGTTCAGTAATCCACCACAGCGCGACGAGCACCATTATTGCTAAGAGCTTGTGCGCCGCCAAAGTTAGGGCGTCAATCGGCGTCAACATTACGGCAACCGCGAGGATAGGCGCGACTACCAATCCGAAGGTTCGTCGTCGTCTGTCAAAGGCTTGCTCGGCTTCTTTAATCTTCTTTGCTTGCTCAGATTGGTTTTGCATTTTAATTCGTCTCCTTATTTAGCGGCTTACAGCTGACAAAAATTTTTCTCGGTATTATAATCGGCGCGAGGTGATTGACATGAAGACAAAGGATATACTCGAACAGCTGGAAAGGATTCGGCAGGAAAGGTTTTTGGAGGCGCACCACGATTCATACGACCTACATCAGCCAGACTTGGACGCCCTAGATTGTGCGATAAGCTTGCTGAATATCTTGGACGAGAGCAGCCCTAACGATGAAGTAATGGTCGGCGAGCTTATGGCGGCGTCTAATATCGACAGGTAAAGTTAAAACCTCAGAGCTTGCGTTAAGGCTCCGAGGTTTTTTGTTTACGGCGTGACGACGAAGTTTATGTTAAGCAGGGAAGGACGCGCCGCCGCGAAAATTGAATCCTTCAGCGAGCCGAGGACGCGTGTTAGGTTTACAGTCTTAGAGCCGTCGAAATTCCTTGCCGAGCCGTCGACAGTCACGCTCCACCCTTCGACCCACGCCGGTAATTTGTAGCCCTGTTCCGTCGGCATGACTTTGACGCGCACGAAGTTTAATTTGCCTTCCGCCAAAGATTTTTCTGGCGTCAACGAGACTTTGACTAAAAACATTTCGGGCTGGCGGTCGTCCTTGAGTAGGCTGACGCGCACATCATTTGAGTTAAGCGGCGTCCACTCCTCGCCCGCAACCGAAAAGACTTCAACCGACGTATTGACCTGCGACAAGTCAAGCGGACAAGCTCCCAACGGCGGCTCGTATTGCCAATTCAGAAGGAAGGCGGCAGGCTCAACGAACGAATCAAGCCCGAACTCCTTAACGCGGCTATCCAAGCCCAAAGTGTCATCGGAGTAAAAATTTTCCTGCTCCTGTAGCGTGAAGGTCGCAAAGTCGCTGGTCGTCTCCGTCAAGCTCTCCGATAAAAGCAAGTAGCCCGTGTCATTGGGTAGCGTCTGCCGCTCATTGAACTTGCGCAGGAAATTTTTAACAACATCGTCTTGCCCCAAGATTAGCAAATAAAACGGGCGGTAGCGGTCAGGATTGTCCCACGTGTTGTAATTGAACTTCGCCGCCTCTAAGCCCACGTCAAAGATTTCTCCGTTGAAAGAATTCCGAATGCCCACGACGGCAACGCTCATGTGATTAGCAAAGAATTTCTCGCGAATCTTCTGGGCGACGTTGCTCCAATCCGAATCACTCTCGAAAAGGTCAGTGACGATAATCGACAGGTGATTGACTTCCGCACGGTCGACGACGTTGGCAACGGCGGTAATCGGTTCGGTGTAGACTGCGGGCGTAGTGAATTGCCGATAAGTCCTGCCGTCGAGGGCGTGAATCTGTTCGCCGAAACTGTAGAATTTCACTTCGCCCAAGGAGCCGCAAAGGTCGCCGAGCAAGTCAGGCAACGTGAGATAGACATTGCCCGCCGCCAAAGTCGTGAAGCCCCGCATTGATACGGTAGCGTCAAAATAAATGTCCGTGTCGACCTTCTGAGCGGTTAAAGCCTTCGGCAAGGTTCCAGGTAGCGGCGGCACCGTTTGGACTTGATTGCCGCACCCGACGAGCAAGAACGTTATCAGCAGTAAAAGAAGCCTACGCATCACATTGCCTTGACGGGAATCGGACCGCGGGAAAGGGCAATCGTCCCAGTGCGAGCAATCTCGACAATCTCGTAATCGCTTAGGACTTCGCATATGGCGTCGATTTTGTTCTGACTGCCAGTGAGTTCGATAACGACGTTTTCGCTGGTTATGTCGACGATTTGTGCGCGGAAGATGTCCACGACGCTAACCAGGTCGGCGCGAGTCTCCTTGCTTGCACGAACTTTAATCATGACGAGTTCGCGTTCAATGGACGGCGACTTGCTAAGGTTGACGATTTTAATAACGTCGATAAGTTTGCTAAGCTGATTGACGACCTGGTCAAGCTCGTTTTCGGACTCGACGCTGACGACGATATTAATCCTCGTGACGGACGGTTCCTCGGTGTAGCCAGCGGAAATGCTCTCGATGTTAAAGGCGCGGCGGCTGATTAGCCCAGAGACGTGCGCTAAGACGCCGGGTTTGTTCTCGACGAGAACGGCTAAGAAATATTTCTTCAAGGTAAATCCCCCTTAAATTTATGTTGAAAATTTGACAACTGCCTTGTATAATGCGGGCAGTCAATTATTGACGATTAAATTTTTAGAAGGAGGTTCGCTAATGAAAAGGTTATTCGGGTTATTATTGGCACTTGTTATGTTGCTTACGTGCGCGGGTTGCGGCGGCGGCGACAAAAAAGCTCAAGAGCCTGCTCCGCCAGCGAACGAGCAGAAGTCAGAGAGCAAAGTCGGTGCACTCATGCCAATCGGTCTGGACGAGGAAGGCTACAAACGCTGGACTAAGAACATCGCCGAGCTTGAAGGGCAACCTGCAGGCTACAACGCTCCAAACACGGTCGTTTTCTTCGACAATATGAACTCAATGATTATGGCTCTTAAGTCCAAACAGATTGACCGCTTCGCGACGCCTAAGACAGTCGGCAACTACATTGTAAAGCACAATGACGACCTCAAGCTAATTGACGACAACCTCAAGCCGATTCTGGGCTACTCAATGGCAATGCAGGAGAAATCTAAGGCGCAAATCGACGAGATTAACGAAGCTATCGCCGCCATGAGAGCTGACGGTACGCTCCAAAAGCTCATCAAGGAAAACATCACGGAGTTGGCGGGCGATGACCCCGTTGCGGCTACCATTCCCAAGATTGACGGAGCCGAGACTCTCAAAATCGCCGTGACTGGTGACATGCCGGCTTTGGACTGCATCCTTGCCAACAACACGCCCGCAGGTTTCAACGTCGCATTCCTCAGCGAGCTCAGCAAACGTATCAACAAAAACTTTGAGCTTGTCTCCGTTGAGGCGGGTGCTCGTGGTGCGGCGTTGTCCTCTGGTCAAGTCGATATTCTGTTCTGGGTTATGGGAACCTACGACCAAGACGGAAAAGCGTTGCCCTATCCCCTCGACAACATGAAAGGCGTTGCGATTTCCATTCCTTACATGATGGATAGCCGCGTCGGTGTTACGTTAAAGTAAATTCGTTCTTAATTCTAGTGGTTAGTGATTCGGGTCTTCCAAGTCACTAACCACTATTTTTTTGCTTCCTCAAAGATAACTGATAGGATTGACGCGTTGCCCGCTAACGTGAACTTCGTAATGGACGTGCGGACCTGTGCTAAATCCCGTGGAACCCATGTAAGCTATTAATTGTCCGCGTTTGACTTGCTGACCGACACTGACGACGACTTGCGAGGCGTGCCCGTAACGAGTCATGATGCCGTTGCCGTGGTTAATGTCGACCATATTGCCATAGCCGCCTGAATTCCAGCCCGCGTACTCGACGACGCCATCAGCCGTAGCGACAATCGGCGTACCCATATCGTTAGCAATGTCTATGCCCGGATGAAAGTCCGTGCCGCCCCAACGCAAGCCATAAGGCGAAGTCACAACACCGGTCGTGGGCCAAATCGACGGGATATGAGAATCAGCCGAGCCACTGCCGCCGACAAGGCTTGGGTCGAACGGGAAGGAACCAGGAGCTGGAATCGAACCTGCGGAAGGGATAATCGGCAGACCGTTTGCAAAGTCGAATTGAACACTGCCCGAAGGAGCCGACCAACTGCCCGAACCAGGACTGTAGCCGCTTGCCATAGCCGCGCCCCGTGCAAGTTGTTCGCGTTGCTGCTTGAGTTCGTTTTGAAAATCGTTGAGACTTTCCTTGCGCGTGCTGACCCTAGCTTCCAACATGTCCAAAGCCTCGGAGACTTCCGCAATGTCCAATTCCTCAACGGGACCGCCCTGCCCGTCGTGGACTTCTTGAGCTTGTGGAGTCCCTGCGGCGGGTTGCTGACGTTCCTTGACCGCTTTGATTATCGATTGAATCTTGAGTTCCTGTTCGCTTAGGGCAGGAGCCTCGGCGGGCGGCGTGTCTTCTTTGGGCGGATTTAGTCCCGCTTGTATCCTAAGCTCCTGTTCTTGCTGTGCTAGGTTTTGGATTGTCTCGGAGAGGGTCGCCGCCTTTTTGGATAGGGTTAAAAGTTGTTCTTGCCGAAGCTCCGCCGCTTGCTCAATCTCGTTGATTGCCGCGGCGTCGCGTTGCATACGCATTGCGCTGTAAAAGGAGAAAGCCGCCGTCCCGACTAGGAGCAATCCGCCGACTATCACGCTTGCCACGCCGAATCTAAACATGCCCGACGACAGCTGAATTGTCCTTTCCTTGTCGCCGCCCTTTATGCTGATTGTGTAGTTCTCAATCTTCGCTGGCGGCTTTGAAACTTTTTCTTCCATAAAAACCTCCTCAACGATTCATGGCTTGCCGAAGAGCTTGTTCCTCTTCCTTAGTTAGCTTGTAGTTCGCGGTGGTGCGTCCGCCTTCAATCGGCTTTGCATAATTGCGCTCCGCCTCCTGCCCGCAAATCGACGAGAAGACGACGCCATTATTATTCCTGTCGAGAATGGCAACGCACCAACTCAAATTTTGTCCAGTTTGCTCGAAGGCGTCGAAGTGAATCACCGCCACTCTTGCCAGCGAATTGCGCACCAGCTCATCGAGGTTATTAAGCTTGCTGTGGAACTTTTTATTTTCGTTAAGGGCATCATGAACTTCGGCTGTGTGTTCGGCGAGCATTCGTTCAATACTCATATCCTCCGCGCCCATCATCATTTTTCTATATCGCTTCTTCAGCGTCGACAGCTCCGAATACAAATTCATTATCAAGCCAAACATTATCAAAATCACTGCGACCACTGCGAACGCTATAAGAAAGTCTGTCGTAAAGGCGGCACTCAAGCCCCGCATATTTTGAACCTCCAATTATTTCTTGCTGAATTTTTTTGCTAAGCGGTGAATCACTTGGAACCGGTAGAAAAGACCGGCGTGGCTCATGCCGATTTTCTCCGCTAGCTCGTCGATTGTGCACGTGGGATTTTCCAAGCGAACAGTCATTGCCTCTTGCAACTTGTCATTAACGGGAGCTTGCTTATCAATCAAAAGCCTTATGTCGGCAAGCTGACGTTGCGCGGCGTTGATTGACTTGTTAAGGGCAGCCGTCTCCACGTTGACGATACGATTGACTTGCAGGCGGACTTCCTTTAGGTTGCGGGCAATCTCGAAACGTTCGACTGCCGCCGCCGCTCCAACCATCCCTAAGAAGTCACAGACGCTATCGCCTTCCCTGAGCCAAACGACAAATCGTTTATTGTGCTCGCAAAGCCCCGCGTTGAAGTCGAGCTTGCTCAATAGGTCACGGATATGAATTTGCTCCGAAACTGTCCTGCTTACGATTTGCAAAAGGTATTGCGCCTCTGGACGATTGACAGAGCCGCCCGCTAAGAATGCCCCGCGCAAGTAAGCAACTTTAAATCGAGTGCGCTTTAGTAGCTCGGCGTCGTCTATTGTGTCGAAGAAGTTTTGAACTTCGCCCGCGACGATAAATCTTACAACGTACAGCAACCCCTTTAGCAACTTCTTGCGGCGGACGGCGGCGACTTCGGGTTTGACGTGCGGGAAGAACTTTTTAGCCAGCGTGATGACTCGGCGGGCAACTGCGGCGTTTGAAGTCGTGAACTCAAGCCGCCCATCGATTTTCTTTGCGCCGACCCTGAGCAACGCGACGAACTCCGCACGCAAGCAATCAATGTCCGCGTCGAAGGCGTGCGCCAATTCGTTTTTAACATCTTGAGCGTATGACGGCATGACCTCAACCCCTATTCCCAAAGCTGTAGATAATCTTCATGACCGCCGCGCAGAGTTTAGCGGGGTCGTGGCGTCCGATTTCGGTCGTGCTCATCAAGTCGGCTTTGATAAGTCCACAGCCCAACGCGTTGACGTTATCTTCATCAATCTCAACGGGCGTGGCTTGCGTGTTCTTCCACATCTCTTCGGGAATCGGAGTTGAGTTGACTAGCACATAATCAATCGTGCCGTGCCCCGTGTGGTCTAGGATTGCTTTGGCGTGACGTGAGGCAGTGTAGTTGTCTGTTTCGCCAGGCTGAGTAAGGACATTGCAGATATAAATTTTAATCGCCTTTGAACGCTTGAGAGCATCGGCGACGCCTTCGACTAAAAGATTGGGCATGATACTCGTATACAGGCTCCCAGGTCCTAAAATGATTGCGTCGGCGGATTCGATAGCCTCCAATGCGGCGGGGACGGCTGAAACTTTCCTAGGGAAGAGTTGCACGCGGCGGATTTTCTTATGGGCTTCGGGGATTTGTGATTCGCCCTCGACGACGGTGCCATCCATCATCACGGCATCTAGGCGGACGCTTTCTTTGCTCGCGGGAATGACACGACCTTTGACAGCTAAGACCTTCGACGATTCCTTAAGGGCAGTTTCCATGTCGCCGGTAACCTCATTCATCGCCGCGATAAACAGATTGCCGAAGCTGTGACCTGCAAGGGCGGTGTTGCCCTCGAAGCGATATTGGAAAAGTTTTTCCATGAGCGGTTCGGTATCAGCCAAGGCAACCAGACAATTTCGCAAGTCGCCGGGCGGAATGATTCCGAGTTCCTCGCGCAGGCGTCCAGAGCTCCCGCCGTCGTCCGCAACCGTCACGATAGCCGAGACATTGTTTGTAGAAGTTTTTATCCCGCGCAAGAGGACACTTAGCCCATGCCCGCCGCCGATAACCGTGATAGTTGGTCCGCGTCCTAGCTTGCGTTCCTGATAAATCATGTCTACAAGACTTTCCGAGCGGTCAGGGATAAGCACGGCGATTATCGAACGAATGATTGAACGCGTCGCCCAAAGCATTAAGCACGAGCCGATTACCACGATGACTAAGCCGACGCCCGCCGTTATCGTGTAGTTGTAACTGCCGACCGCACGATAGACTAGCATAAAGATTTCTTCTTCGAGGCGTCCGAGGTATTCGTAGTTAATCGCCAGTGCGCCGCCTAGGCTAAAAAGCATAACGCCGATTGCAAAAAGGAGCAACCAACGTTTCATCTTCATGCCCGGATAAAGCCACTTCAATAAATGGAACATGATTAGACTTCCCACACGTCGTTTTTCATAAGGTCGCGGTGCTCCAGATTGACGGCGTAACCTTTCTTTGATAGCAAGTCGTAAATGTGCTTAGCCACAAAAACCGAACGGTGCATACCTCCCGTACAGCCGATTGCGATGACGAGCTGACTTTTGCCCTCGCGGACGTATTGCGGGACAAGGAAATCAATAAACGAATCCAGCCGCCTAAGGTAATCCTGCGTGACGGTTTTGCCTTCGATATACGCGGCGACCTCCGGGACAGTGCCGCTTTTGTGCCTTAGCTCCTGAACGTAAAAAGGATTGGGCAGGAACCGAACATCAAGTACCATATCCGCATCGAGCGGCATACCGAACTTGAAGCCGAACGATAGCACCGCAATGTTCATGATGTCGCCGTCGCCCTTGCCGAATAGCAGATGAATTTTATCGCGCAACTCGGCTCTCGATAGGTTGGATGTGTCGACTACGTAAGTTGCCTTCGAGCGCACGCCCTCCAAACGTTTGCGTTCCTTGAAGACGCCGTCTGAAATTCTCGTTGCGGGAGCCATAGGGTGACGGCGGCGCGTCTCCTTGTAGCGGCGGATAATCACATCGTCGCTTGCGTCCATGAAGAGCATTTCATAATCTTGATTCGCCTTGTCCATGTCGTCTAGTACTTGCACTAGGTCATCAAAAAATTCTCGGCTCCGCGTATCGACCACGAACACCATCTTATTGAAATGCCCCTTAGCGTGCGTGCACAGCTCCACGAACTTTGGGATAAAGACGGGCGGCAAGTTGTCCACGCAGAAATATCCGAGGTCTTCAAGGTATCGGCAAGCCTGTGTTTTGCCACTGCCGCTCATGCCTGTCACTATGATTATCCGCGACTTGTCCGCGAATTCTTTTACCTCTTCCATAATCTTTCCTCACAAGACGTAATCATAGACAGCCTTAGCGAAACCAGCGTTCTCGCAAGTGTCGGTTATTCGCGGGCAAGCGGCTTTTAAGGCGGCAACGGCATTGCCCATAGCCACGCCGCACCCGACCGAAGTAATCATCTGCAAATCGTTATCCGAGTCGCCGATTGCTAAAATCTCCGCGTTGTCGATTCCGAGCTTGTCTGCCAAAATTTTAATCGCGCCCGCCTTCGAGACGCCCAACGACATGAACTCTGTAAAGCGTGCCGCCGAACGCGTTATCTCCACTCGTCCGCCGAAAGTCTTTGTTGCCTCGTCAAGTTTCTGCAATGCCTCTTCGGGAGTATCAGACACGGTCAAGAGCTTCGGAACGTCTTTAACTCGTTCGCGCAGTCCTTGCCAGCCGACCTCGACCGCCTGAACTCGTATCATCGTCTCGTAGAACTTAACCAGGTCATTGCGCTTTGGAACGTAGAGGACTTCGCCCGAATAGCTTTGCAAATGCCAGCCGCGCTCCTCAAAGAAATTTATCAGCTCAAGGACAATCGCCGCGTCCAGATACTGCGCGTGGAGAACTTCGCCCGCCGAAGACTTTATCACAGCTCCATTGTAAGAGATTATCGGTATGTGTTCGCCGAGCTGATTGGCTATCGGCAATGCGGCACTGTACATTCTGCCCGTCGCGATTACGACTTTGACGCCCGCTTTCCTCATGGCTCGGACTGCCTCAACGTTTTTCTCTGGGACGACGCCGCTACCAACTGGCAAAAGCGTCCCGTCTATGTCAGTCACGAACAACTTTATCATTGCAAGCACTTCCTCTCTAAAATCACGCGCCGATTATATCAGACCTTTGCACAAAAAAAAATAGGTAGACACTCGCGCCAAAACATTTTACAATTCGCCCGTGACTTTTACTAACGGAGGAGATTTTATGGGAAGGATAGCTGTTGAAATCATTCCGCGAGACGAGGCGAGCTTGCAGGCGGACATCGACGTTATAAAAAAATATCCGCAGGTCGATTGCGTGAACATTCCCGACTTGATGAGTTTCGACTTGAGACCGTGGCAGGCGGCTAAGGTCACTCAACCCGCATTGCCGACGATACCACACGTGCGGGCAATGGACATTGACTTATCGAAGCCGCTACCCATGCGCGAAGACTTTATCAAGTTCGGAATTAAGGAAGTGTTGATTATCGTTGGCGACCCGCCGAAGGACTTAACGCGCACGGTTTACCCCACGGAGACGATTGACGTTATCCGCAAGTTCCGCGAGGAGTTGCCTGACGTGAAAGTTTATGCGGGCATCGACCAATACCGCAGCGGCATTCGCGACGAACTCTATCGCGTGGAGCGTAAAGCTCAAGCCGGGGCAGTCGGATTCTTTACTCAACCCTTCTTCGATATGCGGTTCTTGGAAATGTACGCTGACTTGCTTGACGGGCACGAAGTCTATTGGGGCGTGTCGCCGGTCTTCAGCAATCGTTCAAAAGGTTATTGGGAGCGCAAGGACAAGGCGGTTTTCCCGAACGACTTCAAGCCGACGATGGATTGGAATATCGACTTCGCTAAGCGCGTGATTGACTTCATCAAGACTTCGAGCGGCGGGCTTTACTTCATGCCCATTACCATTGACATTGCTGACCTTCTGCCGCGTGTCTTCGACTAACGAATCGCGCAGGCTATCATCAAGAATAAAATCGTGGCGGTGTACATCATGCGAATCGCGCCGAGTATGTGCACCGCTTCTAAATTTTCTTCCGGCTCGCCCATGTAGGCTCTAAAGTGCGGCTTGCCAAAGTAGTAGTTCATGCCGCCCAGACGTATTCGCAAAGCTCCCGCGACAGTCGCCTCAGCCCAGCCGCCGTTTGGACTTGGATGCTTTCGGGCGTCGCGTCTCATCATTTTTAGGGCGTTCTTGTAATCGAGACTCAAGACAACCGCTGCGCAAATGAATAGCAAGCCCGTCAATCGTGCGGGAATGAAGTTCGCCACGTCGTCAAGCCGAGCCGCCACGCGTCCGAAGTAAAGATATTTATCGTTCTTGTAGCCGAGCATTGAATCCATAGTGTTAATCGCCCGATAGGCAATGGCAAGGGGCAAGCCGCCAATCGCGAAGTAAAATAGCGGCGATATGATTCCGTCAACGGTATTTTCGGCGACAGTCTCGACGGTGGCGCGTGTGACTTCAGCCTCGTTAAGGTTCTGCGTATCGCGTCCGACAATCCAGCCGACCTTTTGACGGGCGCGGGTGAGGTCTTCTCTTTCCAGCAGATAATAAATTTCTCGTCCAGCGTCGCTCAAACTGCGCGGGCTAATCATGAAGCTAAGAACTAGGGCTTGAATAAAAATCTGGGCGGCGAGGCTCGGAACGTCTTGCAATAAAGCTTCGACACCCAAGCCAACGAGCAATGCCACAGCTACGACGACGCTAACGAGGATTCCGCCCTTGATGATTTTATTCGTTGGGCTGTCAAGGTCGCGGCGCAAAAGTTTTTCGAGCACGGAAATTAGATTGCCAATCAAAACGACGGGATGAAGTCTGCTACGCGGGTCGCCAATCAACGCGTCAATCAGGAAGGCGACGACCGCTACAATCATTGAACTCATAATCACTATCCTTTAATTTTTGCCAAAGGTATTCGGGCGGATAAAAATTTTTCCTGCAGAGGTCAAGGAGGTTTCGACTTGAAAAATATCATCGTGAACGCGGACGACTTCGGGCGGCATGAGCTTATCAATCGTGCTGTGGAGCGGGCGTTCAGTTCGGGTTGCTTGCGTTCAGCGACGCTCATGGCGGGCGGGGTTGCCTTCGACGACGCGATTGAGCTTGCAAAGCGGCTTAAAGGCTTGGGCGTCGGGATTCATTTCACGCTTGCTAATGGCAATCCGATTCTCCCGCCAAAAGAAATTCCCTCGCTCGTCACGGCGGCGGGAACTTTTCACGGCGACTACATAAAATTCTTGAAACGGTACTTGAGCGGCAAAATCTCTTTGGCGGAGGTTCGTTCGGAGCTAGCCGCGCAGTTGGAACGGATTCAGCGGGCGGGCTTGACCTTAACGCACTTCGACAGCCATCAACACCTGCACCACGTGCCCGGCATATCAGGGATTGCTTTTGACTTAGCGGCGGCGGCGGGGATTAGGGCGGTGCGCGTGGCTAATGCGAAACTCTTTGACGGCGAACTAGACAGCTTAGGAAAATTCGTTGGGCGACTGGGCTTGGGTTCTTTGGCTAAGCTCACGGCTCATAAAGCGCACAAAAAAAGTTTCGCGACGCCTGACCATTTCGCGGGCATTGTCGCCGGCGAGGCTGTCAACGAAACTTTTCTAGTCAATCTGATTGAGCACATGCAGTCGGGCACGACGGAGGTTATGCTACACCCCGGCACCGATAATCAGACGCTACAGGACTTTTGCCAATGGTCTCACGACTTCGAGGCGGAACTTGCCGCTGTGACTTCGCCGCGAGTGCTTGCCTTGCTTGCCGAGAAAAATATTTCAGCGATAAACTTTGCTAACCTGAGGTGATTAAATGACTCGTGAACGCATGTTAGAAATCGTCCGCTTTTGTTTCGTGGGCGGCGTCTCGTTCCTTATGGATTATGGCTTGCTGTTCGTGCTAACTGAATTCGTCGGGCTGTACTATCTTTACTCGTCGGCGATTTCGTTCAGCATAACTGTCGTCTTCAATTATTGGCTGTGCGTCATTTACGTTTTCAAAGGCGCGAAGAGGCAAACGACCCGTCAAGCGATAATCTTCTTTGGGACGGGCGTCATAGGGCTCGGACTCAATCAGCTGTGCATGTGGCTGTTCGTGGCGGTGGCGGGTCTTCATTACATGCTTGCGAAGATTTTTGCTACCGCTATCGTCACGATTTGGAATTACGTAACCAAACGCAAAGCCGTTCAAGGTTAGACAGCGCAGACATCATACAGCCGCCGCAAAAACTTTCCGAAACCCTTAACCGACGAATCAGCCTTGAAAGGTTCTGTTAGCCGATAAAATATCTCGTGGAGCGTCAAGTTGGATTTGCTACCGTCAAGCGTGGCGAAAAGTTTCTTGTCGACGATTTTAGCGGGGTTAGCCTCGAACATCGCCGAATCAATCAAGAAGACTTCGCGCCCGTTGAGAGTTTCAATCTGCTTGAGCCACGCCGCGAACGCCTCCGCATAAAAAGTAAAGTTCACCACGTCGGGAGCGGTTATGTCCACGCCGCCGAAGAAGTCAACGAACCACGGATACTTATAAGCCTTCGCTGAGCCGGACACCAAGTCGAGGAGCACGGGCTTAATCAAGTGGACGTAAGCAAAGATGAAGCGGGCGAACTGCACAAAACGTTCAGCGGAGGCTGGGAAGTCGCTCCAAGAAAATCTATCGCGTTCGTGGTGGCAAATGTACTTGAAGATTTTCGGGGCGTGCAGAGGTCGCGAGTAGAAGTCCGCCGCCGCCAATGCCGCATAAAGTTCGACAATGTGAGCCTCATTGCGTTGATTCGCTGAGCCAACCGAGAATTCACTGACGGGAGTCATCACCGTATCGCCAACAAAATACGTAGCGTCGAAGAGATTTTCTTTCTCCGAGTAGTATTTCAACGCCGCCTTAGTGTTCGGCAAAAAGTTTTCGCTGCGTGCAAAGAGTTCGTCGGGCTTATCAGTCGGCGTGAAGCTGAAGTACGGAAGAATCAACACGCCGCCGATTGAAACCCTATCCGCGTAATCGGCAAGATTATTTTTGAGCAAGCGGGCAATCGTCGGAAGACCTGCCGCGCCCGTGCCGCCGAAGACTGAACCCGCCAAAAAAATTTTCACGGAGTCGCCTTCGCTGATGACTTTTTCAATCTGGGCGGTGAGTCGGGAGCCGTCCTCGAACTTCTTAGCCAGAACCGCCGCACCAATCGACGGATGCCCGCGGAAGCCTTCGTTGAGCGTGGTGTCGCGTTCTTTTTTTGTGTAAAGGACTTCGTAGAGATTGCCGACGGGCGAGCGGCTATGATGATAGAATTCGATGAGGTCGTCAAGGGTCTTGTCGTGTCCAGTCGGATTCCACGGGAACGGGCGCACGATTGAAATCTTATTCTTGAAAAGCGGCGTGTCATTGCCGACGGATAAACTTTGGAAGACGGCGAAATTATTCAGGGCGGTCGAAGTCCTTTCTAAGTTGCCGTTGCCAACGTCCGGGTCAATCGCCGCGATATAAAGTCGTTCATTGCTCGGCAGCAAGCCCGCAATGCAAAGGTGCGTCAAACTCTCCATGACCTTTGCGCCAGTGCCGCCGATTGATAAAAAGTAATAGCTCATACGCCTCGCCTCCCGAAAAGTTGCGCTCCTAATGGCGTGTATTTGAAGGCAAGCGGCGTCGTGAAGATAGTTAAGAGCCAATAGCCCAGCCCCGTGAAGATTGCCGCGTTCAGCCCAAAGATTATCCCGTTAAGTTTGATTCCGAGCATTGGCGCGTAGAAGTGCGGGACGCCTAAGCTTATTGCCAGCGACGCCATAAGCAACGCCGCCCAAATGATTCGCTTGCCCATCCCTGTTGCCTCGTCGACTGTGAAGAAGAACCTAGCCGCCATAAACCAGAGCAGAGCGCATAGCCCGTTGATTAGTGCCGTCGTCCGCGTCAAGGCAAAGAACTTTTCTTGCCAGCGCGAATAGTTCATGTTGTCCGAAGCCGTCGCTAGTGCGTGCCCCGTGACGTTCGAGCCGAGGTAATACGCCGCCGCCGCGCAAGCCGCCGTCACCGCCGCGATTAAAAATATTTTTATGAGCGTCCGCGTTGTTCGATTCATTTACTCAGCCAACTTTCTCAAGAATTCTTCCGGAAATAAAATCCGATACCGTTTGCCTATTTCCCCTGCGAATATCTGCCAATATTTTCTGGCTCTCTTCGCGGCGAAGGCGTCAAAGTAATAAGCCAGCGGGATAAATGCGGAGGTTCCTATGTTGTCGATAATTCGGACGCGGGTTTCAGTCGGAGAAACTTTTTGCACGAGGTAATTGCTTGCGTCTATTCCCGCCAACGGAATCTTTTCCGCAAAGTAAACGCGCTTGAAGTCTAGCAAAATCTTTTCCAGGCTCGGCAAAAGTTTTTTATCGTGGATTGCCTCCTCGAAAAGATACAGCATAGTTTTGCTTGCCTTGCCGTCATAATCAATCACGCGTTCAAAGAGATAACCTTTGCCCTGTGAAGTTTCGACCTCGCCGAAATACTTCGTAAGGAGCGTCATTGAGTCGGCGCGCTTGCCCAGTGCCTTTCGATAGCGTAGCTCGCGTTCCATATCTTCATCGGGCGTCGTGTGCAAAATCTTTATGCACAAGTGCGGGTCGGTCGGGTGCGCGTAAACCGTCTTGTGCATGCCCGTGCCCAGATATAAATCGTCCGTCAAGTTAATCATGTCGTTACCTCGTCTTAGGAGCCTCCTCGCGCTTTGGCTCGTCAATGCGTTCGTCGGCTTCGGGGATTGTTTGCCGTTCAATTTGCGGTTCTTCATAAGTTCTGCGCTCAATTTGCGGTTCATCATAAGTCCTGCGTTCGGTCGAAGGGGTGCGCTCGTCGTCATAAGTCCTGCGCTCAGTCGAAGGGGTTCGCTCGTCGTCATAAGTCCTGCGTTCCATCGGGGCGGTGCGCTCGTCGTCGGAAATCCTATCGTTGCTCCTGTCGTCATCAAGGCGGCTCTCTCTTATCGTCGTGCGTTCGTCGACACCGCGCCTGCTGCTTGAGTTATAGCGTTGGCGTTCACGGACGGGGGAACCGATATTATCTTCTCCGTCGGGAATGTCTCTTGCGCCCGAAGGTATGGAATCTCGATACTCGCGGGCGTCGCGCTCGAAACGTTCGCGCAAGTACGGGTCAACCCTAATCCCCAAAGCGTCGGCAACGCTAATCCTAAGCAACTCCACGTCGGGTATCCAATAGCTTATCTCGTCAATGTAGAGCGGGTAGCCTGGCACCATGTCGGCTTCAAGACCATTGGCGGCGGCGGCTTTGAGTGCTCCGGCAAGCTCCAACAGTTGACGCAGGGACATATCGGTTTCTACGGCGTCAATGACTTCGCGGACAATCTTTGGAATGCGCGGAACGATTTCGGGCGAGGTAACTTTATCCATGCAAGCCGCCATGAATGCCTGCTGACGTTTAACGCGCCCAATATCGCCTTCCGAGTCACGATAGCGGACGTAAGTCACAGCCGTCTTGCCGTCCATGTGCTGCTGACCGGGGTAAAGGTCGATGACGAGTCCGCCATTGTCGTCCCAGGGGTCTTCGTAATACATGCGCTTTTCAACGTCGATGTCCACGCCCCCAATCGCGTCGATTATCTTTACAAAGCTACTCGTGTCAATCAAAACGTAATGGTCAATGTCAATGCCGAGGAAGTTTTCAACCGTCGATTCCGCCAAAGCTACGCCGCCATAAGCAAACGCCGCGTTAATCTTGTCGTAGCCGCGCCCGCGAATCTTTACGCGAGTATCGCGCGGGATTGATAGCAAGGTTGCCTGGTCAAATCGCGGGTCAATCGTGGCAATCATCATCGTATCGGAGCGACCCACGTCGTCTTTGCGTATGTCCACGCCCATGATTAGAACAATCGATTTGTCTTTGGCTTTTATGAGTTCTTCCTCAGTGTCCTGTCCAATGATTCGGCGCACGGGGTCTTTTTCTTCAAACAGACTCGACGAGGCGACCAACGCCCCCGCCAGAGCCGAAGCCGCAAAACACAGCACAAGGAAGATTATCGTCAAAAAGTTTCGCTTAGGTTTGTTTTCCAATGCAACACCTTCTAAATAATTTATCGAACGCGGCAGATTATATCACGTTGCGCAAAAAAAATCCGCCCTTGCTTTTAGACGAGCGGAAAATATTTTGCGACGTGCAAGAAATTATTTCGGAGTGATAGCTACGACCCGTGCAGGCAAACCCGTTGCGCCTTTTATGTTCGTCCAAGCGACAATCACTAACGCGCCAGCCGGAGCAACCTTATCGAGGTTCGTCATGACTTCGACTTGCAACTTGCCCTTCGAGAGCAGATAGCGTTCGCAAGCAAGGTCGCCCGCCTTAGCCGCCTCTGCTGAAGCGTCGGTGTCCAAAGTCTCGTGACCATTAGCGGCGGCGTTGCGGACTTCGTAAATGTACTTTAGGGCGTCGAGGCTCCAGCCGGGGAAATTCTCGTTGCCTTCGGCGTCGATACCGCTTATGGCGTTCATGTCGGGCCAATGCTTAGCCCAGCCGCTGTACAGGGCAACAAACGCGCCGTCGGGAATAATGCCGTAAGTCTCCTCGTAAGCTTTTATGTCGTCAGCCGTCGCCGCGTAGTGAATATCCTTAGCAACCTTCGCGCTTATGTCCACGACGCACAACGGATAAATCATGTTCTGCACGCCGTAAGAGTCGCTGAGCTTGCCGCCCTTGATGAAGTGTCCGGGGAAGTCGATATGCGTGCCGAATTGCCCAGGGAACTTGAACGTTTGAATCAGGCATTCAAGCATAGGGTTGCCCCAATCGAAGCACACCTTGCCCAATTCCACGGAGCCAGCAGGGATTCCCGACCAATACGGGCTGTCGTTGTCGAGCGGGTGCGTCAAGTCCACTAGCTCATAACTCGTCCGCAACTCCTTAGCGAAGTCCCAAAGCTTATAATTCATGTCTAATCACCTCGAATTTATTTTACAATCAAAATGCAATGATTAACTGGTTCAGCAGTTGCGGCGTCGGTTAGCGTCGTCGTCAAGATTTTTTCGTCGGCGTAGGAGAGGCGGGCGCATATCGTGACGGAAGAATTTTTATCCCAGCCGCAATCGATTAACAGCTTGGAGATTGTCGCGGAGTTAAATTGAGCGTCCGTGAGCAAGCCGAGGACTTTGCCCGCCGTGAACGCTAAATCAGACCGTGCAGGTTGCCGCCCGTGAAAGCTGAGGAGCGTCGCCGAGTGCCACGGGAGCGCGAGCTTTGCGAAGGCGAGTTGCATTGCGCTGATTGACGGAATGACTTCGATTGACTGCGGCGGGAATTCTCTTCGGAGCAAGTCTAGCATGGAGTAATAGCCGGGGTCGCCGCTAACCATGACGACGACCGAGCCGAGCTGGAGCTTGTCGCGGATAAAATTAATCGGCGCGTCGAGGTCGCGGGTTATCGGGCAAGTGATTTGATTCGCCGTCGAAAACTCAGCTAGCGCACGTCGTCCGCCAACGAGGAATTTAGCCTCTCGAATCCTTTTCAAGGCGGCGGGTGTGATGTAGTCTTCATTGCCCGGACCGATTCCCGCTACGACGATTTTGTTTTGCAAGTCAATCACCTCCATTCGATATGCGCGAAGGATACTACAACGCGTCCCATTGGGTCAAGCGTGCCCTACTGGTTACTTGATTAAAGAGGGGCGGCGAATTATAATTGGCGAGAAAAATTTTGAGAGGTGATAATTATGGCGGAGTTCGTTCCCTTGAGAAAAGGTCAGACGTTAAAGCTAACGGACGGGCGAACGGTCACAGTTACGGATAAGCTAGGCGAGGGCGGGCAAGGTATCGTTTATCGCGTGCGCTATGACAGCGGCGAGGAACGTGCGCTTAAATGGTTCTTTATTGGCTACCTAAAAGACCCGTCGAAATTCTACCGTCATCTGGAGAGCAATATAAATGTCGGTTCGCCTTCGGAGGCTTTCCTTTGGCCAGAGCAACTGACAGAGTATGTTAGCGGCGAAACCTTCGGCTACACGATGAAGATTTTCCCGAAGGGCTACGAAAGTTTTTCCCGCTACCTCTTGGCGAAGACGCGCTTTAAGAATGTTGCCGCTATGGTCGACGCCGCTTTGAATATCGTTGCGGCTTTTAAGGCTCTGCACAATAAAGGCTACAACTATCAAGACCTAAACGACGGAAATTTTTCTATCGACCCGACAAGCGGCAAAGTTCTAATCTGCGACAATGATAACGTCATGGGGCACGGCGAGTATTCGGGCGTTTTAGGCAAAGCGCGGTATATGGCTCCAGAAGTCGTGCGCGGCGATAAACAGCCCGATAAATCGACGGACAGATTTTCTTTGGCGGTTATTCTCTTCATGCTGTTAATCGGCAATCACCCGCTAGAAGGCGTCAAGACGAATTACCCCGCCCTAACGAACAAGTACGAGAAAAAAATTTACGGGACGGAGCCGCTGTTCATCTTCGACGAGAAAGACCCCTCGAACGCGCCGCATAAGCTCCTGCACCAGAACGCGTTAAGGCTGTGGGGATTCTTCCCAAGCTTTATTCAAGATGCGTTTCGTCAGTCGTTCAGTCAGGAAAGTTTACTCGGCGGCAAGGAGCGTTTGCTTGAGCAGGTGTGGTTCAATATCCTAATGCGGCTGAAGAGTTCGCTTGTTCGTTGTCCGTATTGCGGCGAGGAAATGTTTTTGGAAAGTGACCGGGCGACGGTTTGTCAGTCTTGCAAGCGGACGGTCAAGGCAGTTGGTCATTTGGAGTTCGGCAAGCGTGCGGGGCAAGATGTCACGGTTCCGATATTCAAAGACGCCGCGCTTTACGATTACCATATGAATCCCTTGTCGGAGGACTTCGAGACGCGCTCGGCAGTCATTTTGGAAAAGCCCGGCAAGTTCGGACTGAAGAACGCCTCCAACTACAACTGGAAGATAAAGACGCCCGAAGGCAAGATTTTGACTAAGCAACCCGGCGAAGTGCTCGTCTTGGGCGCGGACGCTAAGATTGACTTCTACAACAAAAACATTGCTCAAGTCATCGTGAACAACTAAGGAGGAATTGTAATGGGAATGCTCGATAAACTGGAAATGCCGCGCAAGATGTGCCCCGTGATTTTTCTGCTCGACACGTCGGGGAGCATGATGGGTTCGCCGATTGGTGCTGTGAACAGCGCGATTGAAAACGTCTTGCCGGAGCTTATGTCAATGAACGACTCCAACCCCGACAACGAGATTAAAGTCGCGATAATGTCTTTTAGCTTCGGCGCGGATTGGATTGTTGGCGGCAGTGAATTGCTATCGCCCGAAGACGTGCAGAACTCGTGGAACGATTTAAACGCAAGCGGTCCAACGTCCATGGGCGAGGCGTTCCGCGCCTTGAACGATAAACTTTCCGTTTCCCATGGCTTTATGAAGCACGCATCCGGCTCGGTGGCTCCGGTTCTCTTCCTCTTGTCGGACGGTGAACCCACGGACGATTATCAATCCGGCTTGCAAAAGCTAAAGGGCAACAACTGGTACAAGATTGCAGTTCGTGTGGCGGTCGGCTACGGCGATTCAAATGATGATGTCCTGCGCGACTTCACGGGCAACGCCGAAACCGTAATGCACACCGACGACCCTAAAGAGTTGAAGAACATGATTAAATTCATAGCCGTCACGTCGTCGAAGGTGGCAAGCCAAGGCAGTAGCGTCGACAACACGGGAACGGCTAATCCCGACGACAACACGCAAAAGACTGCCGAGGCTCTGCAGAATCAAGGCGGCGCACTCGCCACGGCAGACGAAGACTGGTAAATCATTTACGAGCTTGAATAGGACACAATCCCTTGGAAATCTTTTCAGGGGATTTTTCTAAGCTTGCTATCAAAGGATGGAGGAGAAATTTTTATGAGTACCTTGGATAACATTGAAATGCCGCGCAAGGTTTGTCCCGTAATCTTCTTGCTCGATACGTCGGGGAGCATGATGGGTTCGCCGATTGGTGCCCTAAACAGCGCGATTGAAAATTTTATGCCCGAATTGATTGCCAAGAACGATTCAAATCCTAACATTGAAATTCAAGTGGCGATTATGACTTTCAGCGACGAAGCTAAATGGGTTATCGGCGGCGATGAATTGCTTAATCCGGAAGACGTGATGAACTCTTGGAACGATTTGGAGGCGGGCGGGGTCACGTCTATGGGCGCGGCTTTGAATGCCTTAAACGAAAAACTTTCTGACGAAAACGGCTTTCTTAATCCCGCCTCGAATTTCATATCGCCGCTTTTGGTTCTCTTTATGGACGGCGAACCCACTGACGATTATAAATCTGCTTTGGCTGAACTCAGGAAAAATCTCTGGTACAAGATGGCTTCACGTGTGGCGGTCGGCTATGGCGCGGCAAATGATGATGTCTTGCGTGAATTCGTCGGCAAGGACGGGATAATCCTGCACATCGACGCCACTTTGAACTTGGCGGAAATTATCAAACACATGAGTTATTCGCCGGAGGAAAGTCAATCTGCGCGGCGGTTAAATATCTTTGAAATGGAAGAGGCGATTAATTTCGTTGCGGATTTTTCAGCGGCGGCAAGGAAATACAGAGGACTTACGGCTGAAGAGCTAAAGACGATTTTCCAAATCATCGGGAATGTTTCTTCACGCGCAATCAATCCAGTTCACACAAGCCAGGTCTTTGACGACGAGGAATGGTAAAGGGGCGTGAGGTCAGATGAGATTCAGCACGTTTGCCGCGTCGGTTCATGGCAAAAAGTATCGTGAACGCGGCTTACCCTGCCAAGACAGCTCCGACGCTTTGGAGTTCGATAACGTGCAAGCGATAGCCGTTGCCGACGGGCATGGCGGCAGAGATTATTTCCGTTCGGATATTGGCTCGCGGCTGGCGGTTCAGGTTGCCTTTGAACAGATAAAAAAGTTTTGCGCTGACATTAAGGACAGTGAAATTTTTCCAGAGAACAGCATAAGGTATTTTGAACTTGAGCTTTGGGAAGAGTGGCAACGGGCAGTCAAAGACGATTGGTCGAAGAATCCTTTTAACGTCGAGGAGGAGCGTTGGCAAGGTGTTAGTGACAAGTACAAGGCTCGTTATACTTCAGCGGACGAACGATATATCCCCGTGGCTTACGGCACGACTTTACTTTTGGCGGTGTCAATCGGCTGGCAAGTGCTGCTCGTTCAAATTGGCGACGGATCATGCGTTGTCTTGCAGAGGGACGGAGAATTTAAATCGCCCGTGCCGCCCGACGCTGAGAGCTTCGGATA
>JAFQZB010000312.1 GCA_017406175.1 Selenomonadaceae bacterium
AGCAATGACAGTAGGAGTGATTGAAAGTAAAGCGGCGGTTGTCGTCGGCAACAATCCTTTTAGTAAAGCGACCTTCGCTGATTGGATTAAATTCTGTGACGTGAAACCCGCAACACAGAAAACCTACGATAAGGCGGTTTGCAACTTCGCTAAATTCCTCACAAGCAATAACATTACAGTTCCGACCCGCGATGACGTTATCAGCTATCGTAAGTGGATGACCGACGAAGATAACGACGGAGCAAACGCCGTTTATAAACCTTCAACGTCTAGGCTTTACTTGACGATTTGCAAGAAATTCTTTCGTTGGTTGTCGTCGAAGATGATTTATCCGAACGTTGCCGAGGGCGTGAAACTCCCCGAAATGCCGACCGATGAGCATAGCCGCGATAGCCTAACGATTCAAGAGGCAAAAGCAACCATTTCTTCTTTCAAGGGTAGAAGTGAAAAAGAATTGCGTGATAAAACGATTATGAGTTTGATGATTGGCGCAGGTCTTCGCAGTTGCGAAATTTGCCGCCTCGATTTAGGCGATGTTGAAAAACGTCGTGGGCAGTGGTTTTTGAAAATTCACGGCAAGAAACGTTCCGGCAAGGTTGATTCGGTTGCGTTGTCGGCGGAGTTGAAAAGAATCCTCGACGATTATATTTCAATTCGCCCTGCAGGAAAAAAAGGAACGCCGATGTTTATCTCGACAAGCCACCGTAATCGCGGAGCGCGTTTGGAAACTCAATCGGTCTCACGCCTTGCAAAGAAAACTTTCGCTAATATCGGAATTGAAAGCGAACGAATCACTTGCCACAGTTGCCGCCACGCACACGCGACCTTAGCTCTGCAAGCGGGAGTTTCTCTTAGGGAAGTTTCAAAGAATCTTCGCCACCGTTCCACGCAAGTTACGGAAATTTATTTGCATGACCTCGACAGATTTAACAATCACAGCGTCGCTACTGTTTCTAATCTGATTTTCTCTTAAGGAGTGATGTTTATGGCACGACCTAGCAAACCCGTTGACGTTAAGCGCAATTCTCGAATCAATTTAGCATTTACAGCTGATTTGAAGAAACAACTCGAAGACCTTGCGTCGATTGATGAGGTTTCAACAAATGCGTTGGTTGAAAAAATCTGCCTTGCATACGTTGAAAGCCGCTCTGCTGATTTAGATGAGTATCAGCAGTTCCGCGCCCAAATTCGCGAAAAGAATTCCGCCGCCGATGATGAGCCTTGAAGAAAAGAAATCGGCGAGAGGAACAATCCTGCTTGCGCCGATTTTAGACGACAGCGGGATTTTTTCCTTTCGAGGGAACAAAAAAAGATAGCCGTCGCTCCTTCAATCGACAGCTACCTTTGAGCCGACGCTCCGGAGCGCGTCCACTCATGTAACTCCTTTCAAATAACTCTCCCTATTAAGTTCAAAACAGGGTTATTGGCAACGCTCTTGCCGTGTAGTAAAATTACTTTGTACCTTTCATAAAAAACCACACGGGCTAAGTTTAGCCAATTTGCCGAGCCTAGCTCGACAAGCATTTTGATTTTAGCATTTAATCACAGCATATTCAAGGAAAGTGAGGTTATTCACAACATGACAGTTTCACAGAGAAAATTCGCGGAACTTGCCGCGCCGATATTCGGGACGAGTGTCGGCGTTGCACGTAGAAAATTGCAAGCGTGGGATAAGCTCGGTATCTTGTCGCCGATTGAAAAGCAAGGGGAGCGCAAGGCAAGCCGCTACAGCTCCGAACAACTCGAAGACGTAAAAAGAATTCTGCAGGAACAAGCGCAAGCAAAGTATGAGGGAGCGATTAGTTTGTTCAATACCCACGATATAACACCGGCAACCAACGCTGAAACCATAGAGGATAGCGAAGAAAACTTCAAGGCGATTATCCCTGCCGACAATAACGACGCTCCCGACAATGAACTGCAAGACCCGCCCGATGACACTGCCGCCAATGAAGTTCAAAGCGTAGAAGAATTACCCCTTGAAAAGAAAAATGATTCGGAGGCAACACCGCCGATGTGCAATGTTCCTGCTGTTCAATCCCCGCCTTTTATTGAGGATATGGCAGGAACGCTTGAAGGAAAATCCTTACAGGAACTTGCTGACGAAGGCAGATTGTGTTTTGAACGCGGAGACGACTATATAAAGCAAGGGCTCATGTATTACGTCGAGGGCGGGCGGCGGCTTATCGAGGCTAAACGGCGTCTTCCTCACGGGCAATGGCAACCTTGGTTGAAGGAACATTTCTCTTTCAGTCAAGATACGGCAACAAACCGTATGAAACTTGCTGAACGTTTTGCCGAATCAAAATCCGAAACGTTTCGGAATTTAAAACCGTCAACCGCAATTAAGTTGCTTGCCCTGCCGGAGGGTACCGAGGAAGAATTTATCAAGGCTCAAGCCACCGCCGGAAAACCTATCGAGAATCAATCGGCGCGGGAAGTTCAATCAGCGGTCAAAGAGTTCAAGCAAGCTAAGGAAATTGGCGGAGAATATATCAACGTCACGGGCAAACCGGAAAACAATTCTGTAGTCGAGGAATTGAATCATGCCGCTACAAACGCGCAAGAGCCTCGTCAAGGCGTTTCTAACAGCGAATCCGATATAAACTATACCCCCGCAAAAATCGATTCTAAGCCTCTCATTACGGTTTGCACAGGAAATAATGAGTGGTACACACCGGCAGAGTACATTGAGGCGGCAAGACGCGTAATGAAAGGGATTGACTTGGATCCGGCGAGCTGTGCAATCGCCAATGAGGTCGTTCGCGCTGATAAATTTTTCTCCTTAGAGGAAGACGGCTTGAAACAAGATTGGCGCGGTCGGATTTGGCTGAACCCGCCGTATTCTAGGGAGCTGATTAGCAAATTCGTTGATAAACTCCTAGCGAGTGATTTTGAGGCGGCGATTGTGTTGACCGACGCCGCTACCGAGACTTCTTGGTTTTCAAAACTAGCTCAAAAGGCGGCAGTCATTTGTTTTGCCACTCGCCGAATAAAATTCCTCCGTCCCGATGGCTCGCCCGGCAACGGCAATCCTACACGCGGCTCTGCCTTTTTCTACTTTGGAATCAAGCCGGATAAATTCTGCGAACTCTTTCAGGGATTCGGTTGGTGTGCAAAAGCAATCTCGATGAGTATTAATTAGGATTAATCTTTTCCTTTCGAGGTACATATCATGACCGACGAAAAGAAAAAATTTCAGATACAGCGGCGGATAAGAAAAATCACGTCGCCTAATGACAAGCTCGTCAAAACCGTTTTCAATCTTCCCGCCTCCGAATACGCTTACGTTATCGAAAGCGGCGAACGCGATTGGGTTACTGAAAAGAAAATTCGCGGCGTAGACGTTAAGACGTATTTTTGGCTGAAAGTTATCGGCGTCCCCGAAGGGAAAAAAATTCCTACGCATTTTGAGGTTGACGGTATCGGAACCGTCAACATTTCCCGACCGCTTAACGAATTCGACCGCGCTATCTTCGACGCTTGCATTTCGACGCAAGAGGCAGGATTAAAAATCGCGACCGTTGATTTTCTCTTCCGAATAATGACGGGCGATGACAAAAAGCAACCAACACGGACAGAGAAAACGGCAATCCTTGAATCAATCGGCAAGATGATGACGACGCTAATAACGATTGATTTTAGCGAGGCACGCGAAAAAATGAAGAAATACGATTCGGCTCCGGCACGTCTTGTCGGAGCTATCCTCCCTTGTCAATATCTCGACGGCGTAAAAGTAAATGGGCAGGAGACTGCAATTATCAAGTTCCTTGATGAAAGCCCATTGCTCGAAATCGCCCGCGCTAAAAAGCAGATTATCAATTATCCCTCCGCCTTGCTAGAAATTTTCAACCAAAACAACACCCCGCTCGTCACGAGAATCAAAAGCTATGTGATTCGCCGCGTCCACGAAATTATTTTGCACCCAAAAGATTTACGACCGACAATTACTTTCGAGGACGTGTTCAAACATTGCGACCTTGCCAACGCTACCAAATGGCAAAAACAAGACGCTCGCAAAATTATCTTTGAGGTAACGGAAAATCTAAAAGCACAGGGCGTAATTCGGAGCTTTGAAAAGAAAAAAGACGGCAAAGTTTATCATGCAATTTCATTCATTTTTTAGCGCAAACTATAACAATATTAGTACTAGGAGAGCTTACGGAATTAAGCTACTTAGCTTACGGAATTAAGCTACTTAGCTTACGGAATTAAGCTACCTAATAGCCCCCCTTACTATAGGCGATTTAGCAAGGCTACACTAGGCAAGTTTCGGTTTTTTGAAAAACCCTTACATGATGTAAATCTTTTAGACGGACGGCGGCTCGGCTAAAGCCTAAGCCGCCTACCGTGCCCCTATTCTTTTCGAGGATAGAATACCCTCGAAAAAAGGAAGTGTTTGTTATGGATATTTTTGATGATGTAAATTCGGCTCCGGAAGCGCAAATTGCTTGGCGGCTCGGTTTGGAGCAAGCTAAGGACGGCAAGTCCTATGTGTGCCCAATTTGCGAGCATGGCAGAGGCGGAGACGGAATCCGGCAGAAGGAATTCAAAGGCAAGCTCACATGGCATTGCTACGGAAGGTGCGGAAGCCATTGGACAAGCAACGCAAATTTTATAGCGGCGGTTGAAGGAATAGACCCCGACGATACAGCAGAATTAGCGAAGAGATTAAGCGAACTATTTCCGGAATACAGCAACAGTAACTTTTTCTTTTCTGGGGATAAAAAATCTAAGCAGAAAAATCCGCCCGCCGCAGGGAGTGAAATGAAGATGAGCGAACAAAAAAATCCGGCGGGTGAGCCGGAACCTAGAAATTTCTCGAAACTTTATGAGCTGTGCCGGAAGAATTATTCGCTGAAAAAGTTCGTGGACAAGTGCGGGGGCGCATGGCGTTCTTTGACGTATGAAACTCTTGACGAGGCGGGTTGCATGTACAATCCCGAATATATGATTGCGGAGGGCTTTAAGCGTCCGTGTTTGCTTGTTCCGTATGATGATGAGCTTTTCTATTTTCGGCGAGTTGATGAAGTTCCGGAAGGCGAAGAAAAATGCGGCGTTCCCAAAAAGGTTAAGAGAAAACTTTATGTAGCGGAACCGATAAGCTTAAAGTTGCCGAATATCATAGTTGAATCAGAGCTTGACGCCTTGTCGGTGAAACAGGTTTTGGGCAAGAGTGATATAGGAATCATCGCTACCGGCAGTGCGGGCTTTGTTCAGATGACCGTGGGCGAGCTTGAAAAGAAATTCGGCGGCTATGATAAGAAACCGAGCTTTATAATCATGTTCGATAACGACGGAACGGGCAAGGAAAAAGGAGAGCTACTAGCGAAGGAATTGCGGTCGTTAGGCTATCCTGCTGAACTTTCCTTTTTCGGGGAGCATATGTCGGGAACTTATGATATTAGTGACAGTTCCGGCAATACGAAACGAATCACTTATCCTAAAGTTGATGCTAACGATTTACTTCAGAAGGGCAAGGCAGAATTATTCGGAAGATTGATTGATGTGCTTGACCAAACCGAATGGAAGTTGCAAGACCAATATGAGGCAATGCAAACGGCTAAGGCAAAAGCATTGGAGGCAGAGCGAATCGCGGCAATGGAAAAGAGCGGCATGAAGATTTTTTCTTTCACGGAATATTTTGCGGCAGATTTTTTCCGTGATATAGAACTTACAGCGAAGTATTCTTCTCGCAAGACGGGTTTTGAAAACATAGACGAGGCTCAAATATTCATGCCGGGGCTTTATGTGTTAGGTGCGTTGCCGGCGAGTGGCAAGACAACGTTTGCATGGCAGCTGTTGAATCAGCTTGCCGGCAATGGGGAGCCGTGTATCTATTGCTCTTACGAGATGAGCAAAACCGAGCTTTTCACGAAATCGATAGTGCGGGAGCTTTACAAGGATAATCCGAGATTGAGCGAGCGTCTTAACCTTACGAGTGTAAATATCCGGCGCGGGGCGTGCAGAGGCAGTAAGGAGCTTGTAACACAGGCGGCGGCGTTCACGAAGTCGGGAACAAATTTGAGGGTTATCGAATCGTCTAATATGAGTATCACAGAGCTAATCGAGGGCTTAAAGCCGTTTGTCGTTGGTGTTGATAAGCCTCCGACCGTTTGTGTTGATTATCTGCAAATTATACCGAGTAAAAGCAGTAAACTTTCCTCCGCGAAAGAAAAGATAGATGATGTGATTCTGCGGTTGAAAGATTTTCAGCGTGAAACAAATTCCACACTGCTTATCATATCGAGTTTCAACCGAGAAAATTATTGGGAAGAGGTAAGCTTTAAAGCGTTCAAGGAGAGCGGAGCAATAGAGTATTCAGCGGATAGCATTTGGGCGTTGCAGAATTACGGCGTAGATGACAACGGCAGAACCGACAAAGAAGAGATGATTAAGATGAGCCGTGAAAGAGTTCGCAAGGTAAAATTTTCGTGCTTGAAGAACCGGAACGGCTCCGCCTATGATTGCATGTTTCGTTATTACGCGGCGTATGATTATTTCGAGCCTTTGAAAGAGGAAAATGAAACTCGCCCTAAAATTGGACATTGATGAAAATCCGAAACGTTTCGGATTTTGCCAAAATCCCCCCTGCCGAGTGTTCCCACTTGCAGGGAACGAGACCGGCTAAAAGGTAGGTAGAAAATATCGGTACAGAAAATTTGAGTTTTTCCGAAAAAAATTTATAAAAGCCCCTTCGCGATGAAAAACTATTCGGCGTGTAGAGGCGGCTCAAAGTTAGAGACACGCAAAAGCAAAAGTCCATGTATACCCCTTGCGTTTCCATATGTTTTGAACCTGCGCGGCGGGGCTGACTTATCCCCAGCTGAGCTATCGTTTCTGCCTTTGGCTTTAACTTCTCGACAGGCGTGTCGATAGGTTGTTTTAAGTCTGTCCTAACGCCTTGAGCTTTAGGTAAAGAATTAATAATTTCGCCGAGCTTGAGTTTGGCTAGCGTGACAGTTTCGGCTACGCCGCGCAGATGTATGGTATGGATTCTTCAATAGAGGCGGAGAAAATCTCTGGCGTGTTGTGAAGTGACGACCGAGGCTGAATCCCACGAAAACTTTTTTCTTTTCAAAGGGGGTATATACAAAGCTCAAGTTTTATCAAGTTCAAAAACAGGTTTTTCCAAGTTTTAAGGCAGGTTTTGGCAGGTTTATTGGAGACGGAGAAATTTATCGAAGCCAAAGCCGCCGAGGGTAAAAAGGTCGCCAACATAACCATTAAACAGCTCCGCGAAGAAATTGCCGCGCAGGTTGTAAGTTTTATCCGGCGGTTGACAACTAGCGGGCATGATGACGGCAGAGGGGCTTTAGTCACGGGGCGAAGGAAATACCGAAACCGGCGAAACGAGACAGGGGCACGGGAAAAAGTTTCTGGTTAGGAACGAGACAACCGCCGCCCCTATTTTCTTTTGAGGAAATGCCAAAAATGCCGATGATGATTAATAACTGTTTAATTACAGGTTATACTTATAAAATGTAATTAGTTCCTTGTAACGATTAATTCAGTAAAAAAAATAAAAGTAATTATTGACAAGTAACAAGTTACATGATAGAATAGCGGCAGAAATTATGAAAGGAGATGTTGAAGATGACAACAGCGTTGACGGTAGGGATTGAAAGTAAAGCGGCTCTCGTCGTCGGCAACAATCCTTTCAGCAAAGCGATTGTCGCGGATTGGATAGCGTTTTGCGACGTGAAACCCGCAACACAAGCGACTTACAACAAAGCAATCGAGAATTTCGCGGCGTATCTTATGAACAACAACATTTCAACCCCGACCCGCCAAGACGTTATCGGCTATCGTGACAATTTGCTCGCCTTAGACTACAAGGTATCGAGTGTTCGCCTGTACATGACGATTTGTAAGAAATTCTTTCGCTGGCTCTCGTCGAAGATGATTTATCCAAACGTAGCTGAAGGCGTGAAACTTCCTGCAATGCCCAATGACGAACACGCCCGCGACAGCTTGACGCTCTCGGAGGCGAAGGCAACCATTTCTTCTTTCAAGGGCACAAGTGAAAAGGAACTGCGCGACCGCGCTATAATGAGTTTGATGATTGGTTGCGGTTTGCGTTCGATTGAAATCGTTCGCCTCGACGTAGGAGACATTGAAAAGCGTCGTGGGCAATGGTTTATCCGAGTATACGGCAAGGCACGCGCCGGCAAAACTGATTCGGTTCCCTTGTCTCAATCCCTGAAGAAAATTCTTGATGACTATCTTCAGAGCCGTGCAGTTGTAAGGAAAAGGGAGCCAATGTTTATCTCGACAAGCCGCCGTAATCGCGGAGCGCGTTTGGAAACTCAATCGGTATCGAGATTAGCAAAGAGAGTATTTAAGACGATTGGAATTGAATCTGAAAGAATCACTTGCCACAGCTGCCGACATACTGCGGCGACGCTTATGTTGCAAGCGGGAGTGGCAATCCGGCAGGTACAAAGAATCCTTCGCCATCGCTCGGCTTGCACGACGGAAATTTATTCGCATGACTTAGACGCCTTCAATAATAAAGGTGTGGAGATATTGAGTAATCTTCTTTTTTGAGGAGTGGTTTTTATGGCGACCTATCGTATCGGAATTACTTTTGATGAGGAACAAAACAAACGGTTCTTAGCATTAGCTGAATTCTACAAAAAGAAGCCAGCGACGCTCGCGAACGAAATTATCAAAGCTCATATGAAAGCATGCGCGCCCGACATTGATTCAATTCTGCAAGCAAGGGCGGATTATGAAAAAAAAGTAGATGAGCTCCGCGAAAAGAATTTTGGCGCGTCTTTAGACGACCCCGGCTTCAGAGGGGGAAATAGTCATGCCGAAAACTAAGAATGCGTTCGCCCTGCGAGATTTTGATTTCGATAAATTTATTCGAGATAAACTTTTAGTTTGTGGACTAAGTCCGAATGCTTTAATCTCGATGGACGCGGACAAAAATAATTTTGCTGATATGCAACTGGCAAGGAAATCTTATCAAAAGCTCGATGAGGAACTTAAGGGATTTAGGCGGCGGCTTATAAGACATAACGCCCGCTATCAGAGGTATGGTCGTCTTATTACGGAAAAAGTAGCTAGTCTTGATGACGATGATTATTATTTTTCCGTTTTAAAACCAAAGAGCAAACGAATGATGATTTTGTCGGATAAATATACGGCTATTGCTGTAAAAATTCTTGAATTCGAGGATAAAGTTGACGGGATAATTTACAACCTTGACCAATATCAGCGAAGTTATTACACGAAAATATTTGCGTCGCGATTAAGGAAAGCAAGAAAAGCGGCGGGATTAACACAAGCAGAGCTTGCCACACAAATTGGCATGAAACGCAGTTCCTATGGTTTATATGAGCAAGCTCGCAATGAGCCTAATGTTTCATTACTCGCTATCTTGTCACACGAACTTAAGCGAAGCCCGAATTGGTTTTTAGGATTATGAAGCCTGTTCGGGCTTTTTTATGAGTGTTTGACAAAGCGTGAATAAATGCTTTATAATGCGTCATGCTAATATAGACAGCATTATTTAGGAGGTAATCAAAATGTATGAATTGGACACGCGGAAAATCGCAAGTTTGATGTTCGATAGGCAGTTGACTGTTCGCTCCGTTTCCACGATTGCACGCCTTACTCCGACGACGACTTCAAAAATTATTCGTGGCAAGGTAACTCCAAACGCGAAAACTATTGGCAAGCTCGCGCAGGCTTTAGGCGTTAAGGGCGAAGAACTTTTGAAAAAGGAGGTAGCAGCATGAGGAATTTTTTACCGCCTGATACAGTCAATCACATTTCGGATTGTACCCGTGACCAAGAGATTGAGAAAGCCCGTGCAATCGGCGGGCGGCTCCCCTTCGACCCTTTCGAGAATTTAGTTTGGCGTGGTATCGTCAAGATTGACGGAGTAAACCCTAAAAGAAAAAGCCCCGTGTGGGGCAAAAGGATAAAATTATGAATAAGTTCAAAGATAATTTTACCACGAACCTTGAGAATTTGCCACAGGAAATCCTTAAGCAACCGCGATTCTTTCCAGTCACAATCACAGCTGAAGGAAAGAAGCTACCTTGTATCGAGGGCTGGAACGAACCCAAAAATCAAAAACTTTACTCCGAGATTCAAGGACTCGCGGGCTTTGACGTAACAGGGCATGGCGTTGCCGATGATTATCTTTTCTTCGACTTCGACCACGTGCTTGACGATAACGGCGAATTCATTAGTGAAGAGGCAGAGGATTGGTTTACTGCTATCCTAGTAAACTTCAACTGCTGCTATTGCGAGAAGTCAATTTCGGGGAGCGGTATTCATATCTTCGCTAAGCCCACGCCCAATAAGTTTTCGCCTATCAGTAATGGCAAAAATGGCGTGCTTTACTTCGACAAGGCTAACGACATTAAGTTAGAAGTCTTCTACAAGACCAAAGGTCGCTATTGTCTCATGACTGGCAATTTATTCGAGTGTGATGCGCAAGCCCCAATACCCTCTGGCGCAATCGTCGACCAAACCTTCCAAGACGTGCTGAACGAAATTCAAAAGAGACTGCCCAAAGACCAACCCAAACAATCTCCTACACCTGCGCGCAAGAAGGAGAGCTTTGAAGAACTGGGCAACGATTATGATTTGTTTCGTGCACAGCTCATGCTTGAGGCTATCAATCCTGCCGATTTATCTGACACCGAATGGCTTGCAGTTAATTCAGCTTGCAAAAATATTGGCATTGCTTATCCGGTCGTCGACGCCTTCAATCAGCGCGATACTACTATCAAACCTAACGGAGAGCCGCGCTATAACGAACAAGAGAATCAAAATCGCTGGGATTCACTCTGTGACCCTAGTTTTGATATTGAAACACTTCATGGCATTGCTAAAAGATTTGGTTACGAGGAACGCACTGCCCGCCGCGAATGGTACAAACTTCACCCAGAGCGAAGTCACAAGAAATCTCATGCCCGCCGCGCAGATTCAACCACGCCGATTGAGTTAGATCATACTGGCAATTCAAACGCTCATGACGATGACCAACCGCCCGCCGATGACGATATGGAAGCCTATGCTTACGGCTTTGTTACAGACCTAGGCAATGCTGAACGGCTCGAAAGATTCTGCGGGAAATCTATTCGCTGGTTGACCGACGCGGAGAAATGGCTTATCTGGCAACCTACTGGCATTTGGAAACTTTACTCCGAGAAAAATTCTTGTCTCAATCCTTTCGTCAAGCAACTTGCGGATTCGCTCGCGAAACATGCGCGGAAACTTAAGAATCTCAAAGATGATAAGTCACAGGAACGCGCCAAAAGTTTCTATGGTTTGTCCGTTACCTTTCAAAAGGCGAAGTTCGTCAATCCGGCTATCTTCATGCTAAAAGGCTTTGATTCTATTCTCATTACCCGTGAAGACCTCGACCGCCATAAAAACCTGCTGAACTGTCTAAATGGCGTCGTCGACTTGCAGACCGAAAAACTTTATCCCCACAGAGCCCCAGACCTTATCACGCAACAGACAAGGACGGTGTTTCGTCCAGGTTATCGCAATCCGGTCGTCGACAACTTCTTAGCGTCTATCATGCCCGATGAAGAAGTTCGCGAAGCTCTCCTGCGTTGGCTGGGCTACTGCTTGACCGGTGAAATTTCGGAACAGTGCGCCCATTTCTGGACGGGCGATGGCTCCAATGGAAAGTCGACGCTCCTTGACTTCCTGCTTTATCTATTAGGCACCTACGCAACTAAACTTCCAGTGCAAGCTGTCGTCGAAACTCGCGAGGCAGAGGCGAACGCTACCACAACCCACCTTAACTGCCTTGTCGGTAGGAGGCTCGCGGTCGTCAACGAATTCAAGCCTAATCACCGGCTCGATGTTCAGCAGTTCAAAGACTTGACCGGCGATAAATTCTTAGATATTAGACGACTTCACCACGAACGCGAAACCATAGAACTGCTTGCTAAGCTCATACTTAACGGCAACGAACTGCCACGCCTTAACAACGCTGATTCTTATGCACTTAACAGACGAATTCGCGCACTTCGCTTTGCTCAAACTTTTTCACTCGATAGAGGCAACCTTGACCCCGCATTGCCGAAAAAACTTGCAACACTGGACGCTTGTGCTGGTATGCTTAGCCTTCTCGTACCTCATGCCGCCGCGTGGTATCGTGACAGTGAATCAATCGGAACAGGCTTGCTGGAAGCCGGCGCGATGAAAGAGGCTAAGACCGAGTACCTGTCCGAGAATGACTTTATCGAAGAATTTTTCACCGAGAATTGCACCTTCGCCAATGCCACAGCTGAAATCCCGATTAAAGATTTCGAGGAACGACTTAAGGCGGCTTTTCCCTACGAAACAATGGAAAGTCGGATTCGCAAGAAAGACCTTCGCGCACAGATTCAAGCTAAGGCACTCAATCACGGGGCAACTGTTGCGATTGGCAGAGGTCGCGCCAAAGTTCTCAAAGGCGTTAGCTGGTTGCTCACTGCTGAATTCGCCGGAACACCCGTTGACCCTAGAGATATTTCGTAACACCTTCACCACGGGCATTGCCCTATTTTTTTTTGCCACAAATAGCGTCAGAACACCAATTAGCCTTCGTGGTGAAAAAGTTGGTGAAAAAAATTTCGGTACAAATGGCGTCAGGACGCTGAATATCCTCTGTTTTGGTGAAAAAAATTTTCACGTGGTGAAAAAGTTGGTGAAAAAAATTTCGGTACAAATGGCGTCAGGACGCGAAAAACACCCCTTCGCGGTGAAAAAGTGAAAAAAATGTTGACTTCAAATACCATTCACAGTCTCCTCCCTGTTTCAATATAAGAAGCTCACACGTAAAAAAAAATGACACAGCTTACCTCCGCAAATTTTTCACTTTTTCACCAAACGTGGCATAAAACCGCATTAGGACGCGAAAAACCGCGAAAAATTTTTCACCACATTTTTCACCAAACCGCCACATTTTTCACCAAGCCGATGAAATTTTTCACCACATTTTTCACCGCCGATGAAAATTTTTCACCCGCGCAGAAATTTTTCACCGACGATGAAATTTTTCACCACGCCAAATTTTTCACCGCGCCGATGATTTTTGGTGAAAAATTTGCGAGATGAAATTTCACCCAAGCGGGGAAATTGTTTCGGTCGAAGTTCACTTACCACTTATCTTGCGATAAGTGGAGGATTAGCTCGTTATGACGGGCTTTATCAGCGAAAAAATTTTGTAAAGGAAAAAAACAGATAATGAGGCTAGTGATAGAAGGGGAGCCAATTCCGGCAGCACGCCCGCGCTTTAGTGGACGGCGGACATATCAACCAAAACGCAACGTTGAATATCGTCGACGAGTGCAGGAAATAGCACGGGCGGCGATGGACGGGCTCGAACCGATGAGAGGCGAAATAGTAATTGAAGTGCAGCTGTATCGAAAGTACAAGCGCACGGCTCGGATATATGGAGACGTGGACAATCATTTAAAGGCGTTGTTCGACGGCATGAGTGGAATATTATTCGTGGACGATTCGCAGATAGTGCGCTGTGTAGTGGAAAAGCATACGGACAAGACAAATCCACGAACCGAGATAAAGCTAAAAGAGTTGAAGGTTGTGGCATAAGTTTTATCTGGCAGGGAAAAGAAGCGGGCGCGAAAGAGGCGGCGCGAACTTTGTAGCTACGGAGCGAGGAAAACACCGAATGGGAATATTTTCACAAACTGCACGGCGGGCAATTACAGGTTATAGGCATAAAATGTAATTAGCTACGATTAAACAAATAACCTTAGTGTAGTATTGACATATGATGTTTAATTGTTTATAATGGCAGTGTAAATTTTAGGAAGGAGATGTTAAAGATGACAACAGCAATGACAGTAGGAGTGATTGAAAGTAAAGCGGCGGTTGTCGTCGGCAACAATCCTTTTAGTAAAGCGACCTTCGCTGATTGGATTAAATTCTGTGACGTGAAACCCGCAACACAGAAAACCTACGATAAGGCGGTTTG